>JBCBKQ010000030.1:0-31761 GCA_038521595.1 Cyanobacteria bacterium J06627_28
CAGCCATTACCGCAGGTGACGTAAAGTTTTCGCTGGCAATCAGCTCCAAATGCGTCTGCTGGCGATTTAACTCTTTGCCAATAATGGCAGCCAGTGCTGATGAAACCGAGTAGCTCTTGATGACTAGAGGTTTCGTCGCTCAGTTTTGTAGATCGATAGGGATTGAAGTGATGATCAAAGCTAACGTTGATTTTTTGGAACAGGGCGATCCAGCGCTGGCTGCCATTATTGGCAAAGAGTTAAATCGCCAGCAGACGCATTTGGAGCTGATTGCCAGCGAAAACTTTACGTCACCTGCGGTAATGGCTGCTCAGGGCTCTGTATTGACCAATAAATATGCAGAGGGTTTGCCGAATAAGCGTTACTACGGCGGCTGTGAATTTGTTGATCAGGCAGAGGCGTTGGCGATTGATCGGGTAAAAGAACTGTTTGGGGCAACCCATGCCAACGTGCAGCCTCACTCTGGCGCACAGGCAAACTTTGCAGTGTTTTTAGCTTTGCTACAGCCCGGCGACACTATTTTGGGAATGGATTTGTCCCATGGTGGGCATTTGACCCATGGCTCTTCGGTAAACTTTTCGGGTAAATGGTTCAACGTTGTTCAGTATGGTGTGAGTCGTGAGACGGAGCAGCTGGACTTTGATGAGATTCGCAAGGTTGCCCTAGAGCACAAGCCCAAGATGATTATCTGCGGCTATTCTGCGTATCCTCGGACGATTGATTTTGCTGCTTTTCGCGCGATCGCAGACGAAGTCGGTGCGTACCTAATGGCCGACATCGCGCACATTGCAGGCTTGGTTGCGACAGGTCATCATCCCAATCCGTTGCCCCATTGCCATGTGGTAACCACCACCACCCACAAAACGCTACGTGGCCCACGGGGTGGATTGATCATGACGCGCGATGCCGACTTGGGTAAGAAGTTCGATAAGGCTGTCTTTCCGGGTAGCCAAGGTGGCCCCCTAGAGCATGTGGTTGCGGCCAAGGCTGTGGCGTTCGGTGAAGCGCTAAAGCCAGAGTTTAAGACCTACTGCGAGCAAGTGATCAAAAACGCAAAGGCATTGGCCGCTCAGTTTCAGCAGCGTGGTATTAAAGTCGTCTCCGACGGTACCGATAACCACTTAGTGTTGCTAGATCTGCGCTCAATTAAAATGACGGGCAAAATCGCAGATGCTTTGGTCAGTCAGGTGAACATCACAGCGAATAAAAATACCGTGCCGTTTGACCCTGAATCGCCGTTTGTCACGAGTGGTTTGCGCCTAGGGACGCCAGCGATGACGACCCGTGGCATGGGCGAAGCTGAATTTGTAGAGATTGCGAATATTATTTCGGACTGTTTGCTGAATTCGGAAGACAGTGCGGTCGAGGCAGACTGTAAGCGCCGGGTAGAAGTTCTATGCGATCGCTTCCCGCTGTATCCTCACCTGCGCTCCCCTGAACCCGCACTGGTTTAACGACACCTGCTGAACTGTTCGATTTTTAGAACACTTTGGAAAAGGTTGATTTTACGGATTTGCTAGCAACCTCAGGCGCTTACTATCAGGGCCTGAGGTTGTTTCTCTTTAAAGCGAAATCGGCTCAAATAGAGAGAGGCCTGCATAAAAAGGTTTGAATAAAGAGGCTTGAACTAGGAGGTTGGGAGATACATCGTTTAAAAGCTGCCGTCTCTATACCCATACCCCAGCAATGATTTATGGATTAATGTTGGCTATTTGTCCTGTGACCCTTAGCCGATAGCGCTAATTAACTCAATGAGTAAGTTGGGAAAGATATGAGAGATCGTTGATAATTTTCACGCCTAAGATAGATAGTATAAAGGTATACTATCGCCGAGTTG
Organism: Cyanobacteria bacterium J06627_28; assembly: GCA_038521595.1. Taxonomy (GTDB): domain Bacteria; phylum Cyanobacteriota; class Cyanobacteriia; order Phormidesmidales; family Phormidesmidaceae; genus Phormidesmis. The sequence goes on from JBCBKQ010000030.1 coordinate 1,838, forward strand.
TGCTACCTGCCTTGGTTTGTGAGTAGGACGCTTGCAGCCGCACACTCCCAAAAATAACCGCTGCCAGCTTTATTTTTTGCCCTAATGATTTCAACTATGCGCAAGCATGTTGCAATACAGTTTGCTAGTTTTGATGACATTTAGCGGTTAAAGAAAACAAGACTAAGGAGACTCCTTCGTTCGAGGCGTTGACCGCTTTTTATCGAAGAGATATTGACTCACTTTTTCTTATATGGCTGAGCCGCCGGATTTGGTTTTGATGGCGTGAACTTGTATACAAAAGAAGAAGCCTGACTAAACAAAAAAATCTATAAGCCTTGCCCACCTTACACCCCATGCACTGATGGCGTTTCCGCTCTATCACATACTTGCATTCTTGATTTCGGCTGTTGTTGTTTTATTGCTGACGCCCGCTGTTAGAAAAGCTGGCTTGGCCAGTGGCCGCGTAGACCTGCCGGGTGGCAGAAAGGTTCACAGTCAACCAATGGTCAGGCTGGGCGGTGTCTCTATTTTCTTTGGTGTATTGCTGGCGCTGCTGACTGTTTGGGGGGCGGGTGGATTTTTAACGCCGGCGGGTGAACCCCTCAACCGCGTTGCAGAAAACTCGGTGTGGGGAGTCACGATAGGCGGCCTTGCCTTTTTCCTAATCGGACTGGTTGACGATTTATTTGGGCTCTCGGCAATTAGTCGCTTGATTATGCAGTCGCTGGTGGCTTCGGCTGCTTGGTATGTCGGGGTTGATATTGCTTTTTTGAGCATTCCAGGTTTAGGCATTACTCAGCTGCCCGATCTAGTTAGCTTAGTTGTGACTATTTTTTGGCTGGTGGGCATGGCCAATGCCATTAATTGGATTGATGGGCTAGATGGCCTAGCAGCAGGGGTTTCGGGGATTGCTGCGCTGGTGATGACGGCGGTAAGCCTGTATATGGGACAGCCTGCCGCCGCTCTGATTTCGGCGGCTCTCGCAGGTGGCTCGCTGGCATTTTTGCGCTACAACTTCAATCCAGCGCAGATTTTTATGGGCGATGGGGGAGCTTACTTTATAGGCTTTACGCTGGCGGGCGTCGGTGTCATTGGCCTGGTCAAAGGCGTGACCACGGTGGCGGTTTTGCTGCCTTCTCTGACCTTGGCGGTGCCTATCTTGGATATGTCTGCGGTGATTTTGCTGCGGATGCGTCAGGGGCTGTCTCCTTTTGTCGCAGACAAGCGCCACTTGCACCATCGGCTATTAAACGCAGGGTTTTCGCACCGATTTACGGTTGTGATTATTTATGTGCTGGCGCTTTGGGTGGGTAGTTTGGCGATGGCGTTTTCTGGTTTACGATTGGGCATTCCGTTTGCGTGTATTTCCACCGCGCTGCTTAGCTACACGGGCTGGCGAGCGGTGCGGTTGGCCAAGTAGTTTGGCTTTCAGACAAACCTTAGCTTTGCTCTCAAACTTTCCCTTAGTAACAATCTGCTTTAGTACGGGTACGGATACGGCTTTTGTAGATTGGTCGCCTGGTACAGATAGAACCGTTTGGCTGTTTCGCCGCCCCTGAGGGTGGCGATTTTGCTGTGTAGTGTTATGGACTGGAAGTACGGAGCCATAGCTTCTAAAACTTTACTTTGCCTGTCTGACCCGATACTTATGAGCACCGCATCTTTGCCAACCCAATCTTCTGGCTCAAACCAAAAAGCATGTCCACGCGGATCGCTCGTGAAGCTGCTGAGCGAACGATTAATAGAGCTTGGCATCGCCATTGCAATGTAGCCACTGAGCCAATACTCCGGCGTAATGACAAAGTCTGTTTTGTTGAGTAGTGTCATGACATCGGCTGATTTTTCAAATTCGTGGCGCAGCTGAACAATATCAATGAGTTCAGTGGATGGATCGGCGTCTGTGGAGACCAATCCACCGAAGATGGCATGGTCACTGCCCGTCTGCAAAGTGCCGAACGTTAGGTGGCTAAGCGCAATCATGAGCGCTGTCCCTAAAGTCCAGCCTGTGATAGTGAGCCAACGCTTGACTGCTGTGTGAGGCCAGTGGGCAGCGGCATAGGCTAAAACGAGTGTAAGACTCCATAGTCCGGGGGCAGGCCATGCTGGAAAGGTGTAGGTAGAACCAGCGACGAGTGTGAACCCGACGGCGACGGGTAAGCCGCTCCAGAGTAAAAAATTGAGCTTTTGATAGGTGAGTTTGTCACCTTGAGATTTATGAGATAGCTGCCGATGAAATAAGGCTTTGCCGCTTGTCCACCAGAGCGGGAGAGCAATGCTGGGGCAGAGGTAGCCGAACTGTGCCAGGCATGCGCCGACTAATGCGCCTATGGAATAGCCTGAATCGGTGTCGCCATAGTCTGCAAAACGGCTGCCCAGCTGGAACTGAAAGGAAATCCAGCTGTGTTGGGCGTTCCAATAGAGGAGTGGAAAAAGTGCGATCGCAAATACAAACACACCAACACCCATCCACCTCGACCTCAGCGCCAAGCGAAAAGGTACATTGGTCAAACAAAAGCCAACTAAGCCAAGCCCCAAGACAAACCCGTGATACTTGCTCAGACAGGCAAGGCTAACCAAGAGCGCAATGAACACCAGGCGAGGCGTCGGCTGATAGGCTTTGCTGTTTGACTGATAGTGCTCTGTATTTTTATCGGGAAAGAATTCTTGGGCGCATAGGTAGAGGGCGGCGCTCCAGAAAAAGATAAGCGCATTGTCTGGGGCGGCGAGAATGCCGAAGCTGAAAAAGAATAGCGGGGTGAGCGATGCGATCGCACAGCCAATGAGTCCAGTCCGCGCCCCAAATAGCCATCGCCCTGTTGCAAACAGCAGCCACAAACTGCCGGTAAATAAACTCAGCGCTCCTAGCCTTAGCGTCAGCGGCGTGACAGTTCCGGTGAGCCAAATGCCTAATCCTGCGGTCCAAGCCACAGCAGGCGGATGATCAAAGTAGCTCCAGTCTAGATTTTGGGTGTAGAGGAAGTAATAAGCTTCGTCAAAGCCTGCCGGTAGCCCACAGGCAATTATCCCTCGAAAAATCAGCCCGCCAAGGAGCAGCCACCCGAGCGATCGTGTATACCTGAGGCCAGTCGTCATTACTTCGCAATCGACACTTTACAATCGACCTATCTAAAATAGACCTGTCTATATTTTCTAATTTATGAACCAGAGTGCCGAAATTATTTGTGTGGGTACAGAGCTATTGCTAGGCGATATCGTCAACGGCAATGCCCGCTATTTGGCCCAGCAGCTGGCGAGTCTAGGCATCGCCCATCACTATCAAACGGTGGTCGGGGACAATCCAACTCGGATAAAACGCGCCGTTGCGATCGCCTGTGAAAGGGCGCGGCTCATTATTTTTACCGGCGGCCTTGGCCCCACCCCAGATGATTTAACCCTGGCGACGCTAGCCGAATTTTTCGATGCGCCCTTGACTGAGCGGCCCGAGCTGGTGGCAGATCTAGAAGCCAAATTTGCCAGGCGCGGACGCACCCTGACTGAAACCAGCCGTAGACAGGCACTCATTCCCGAAGGAGCAACCATTTTACCGAACCCGGTCGGCAGTGCGCCCGGCGTCATTTGGGAAGCAAGGCGGGGACTGACCGTTATGACCTTTCCCGGTGTGCCCTGGGAGATGAAATCAATGTGGACACAGACAGCGGTGCCCCATCTGCACAGTAGTGGCTGGGCTCAGGGTGTGATTCACAGTCAGACGCTGAAGTTTTGGGGCATGGGTGAATCGACGCTGGCTCAAAAAGTTGCGCCCCTGCTGGAATTAGAAAATCCGACAGTAGCCCCCTATGCCCTAGGCGGTGAGGTAAAGCTGCGGGTGTCAGCCAAAGCTGAGTCGGTGGCGGCGGCCAATGCGTTAATTGCGCCCGTGGCTGAAAAGATTCGAGCGCTGACGGGTGTCGCCTGCTACGGCCAAGACGATGAGACGCTGGCAAATACCGTGGGTCAGCTGCTACGACAGCGCGGTCAAACCCTAAGCGTGGCTGAGTCTTGTACTGGCGGCGGCTTGGGTCAGCTAATTACGGCGGTGTCGGGTAGCTCGGCTTATTTTTGGGGTGGCGTCATTTCCTATGACAATCGCGTAAAGGAAGGCTTGCTCGGTGTGGATGCTGGGATCCTGGCCAGTGAAGGGGCGGTGAGTGCGCCAGTTGCAGAAGCGATGGCGAAAGGGGTACGCGATCGCCTGAATACAGACTGGGGCATTAGCATTACAGGGATTGCAGGCCCAGAGGGCGGGAGTGACACCAAACCTGTGGGACTGGTCTACATCGGACTAGCCAGCGCTGATGGAGTCAGGTCAGAAAAGCATTTATTTGGCTCAGAGCGTACTCGGGATCAAATTCGTGAGGTGAGTACGCTCAGTGCGCTGAATTTGTTACGAAAGCAGATTTTAGCCACAGACGCTTCAGAAGAGGCGTAATCTCCCCATCAGTGGGCGGTTCTCTGCCGTTAGAAATTTTTATTTCTGAAGGAATAAGGGAAATTATGTAAATTCCCCCGAGAGTATTCTTGATCATTACTCACGATTGGTTATCATAAGTACATAGCGAATGGCGTTCATACAACATACAAGGCGCAGTAGTTATACCTTCATCATCTTTGATTTTGATCATGGTTGAAGGTTTTGCAAGAATATGAGAGGGAGCAATCTAGCTCATGGACTATATCGACAAGGCACTTGATAAGCTGAAAGAGATGATCGATAGGGTAATGGACGCCCTGTTTGGTCCTCAGGTTCAGCCTGAGCGCGAGCCGATTCCGATCCCTGTAGATGATCGCCGTCCCCGTGGCCGTCGTTAGACGAGCCGCTTCAGATTATTTTTTTGCTTAGGTCTAAGCTTCTTGAGGGTTAGACCTATTTGAATGCCTGTGACTGCTGTGTTAAATATTCTTGTGTTGAATGGGCCTAACCTGAATATGTTAGGCAAGCGAGAGCCTGAAGTGTACGGTTCTCAAACGCTGGAAGGTATTAACCAAAGTCTTGAGCACATTGCAGATGCCTTGGGCATCTCACTTACGTTTTTTCAATCGAATCATGAAGGTGCCCTGGTAGATCAGGTTCAAGCTGCATTGAACCTCTACCAGGGCATTTTGATTAATCCGGGGGCCTATACCCACACCAGCGTAGCCATTCGTGATGCCTTAGCCGCTGTTGCCATTCCCACGGTAGAGGTTCATCTCAGTAATATTCACAAGCGCGAGGCTTTTCGCCATCACTCATACATTGCCCCGGTTGCGGTTGGGCAAATTAGTGGGTTTGGCGCAGACAGCTATCGGCTAGGTCTTGAGGGATTGGTGCAGCATCTGCGAGCAAGCCAAGTAAGTCAGTAGCGAATAGAATCAGGCCAGTTAGGTACAATAGCCTCATTTGACGTGATTGCTGTTGTTATGGTCGCTGCCAGTCCTGCTAAACCCAAGATCAAGTTTTTAAAGGAGCCGACTTCCCAGGCCTGGGTGGACTTGGCAATCAATAACATAGACACCATTTTGCTCGACCATGCGCAGTGTGAGCGCAAGGCTGCAGGCACAGCGATTCAGATGATGTCGCGGTATCCGTCTAGTGTGGAGCTGGTGCGGGAGCTGACTGCGATCGCACAGGAAGAACTCAGCCACTACACCCAGGTCAACAACTGGCTAGAAAAGCGCGGTATCCCCATGCAGCCTGTGTCGCCGCCGCCCTATGGTGCCAGACTCAAAAAATGCGTACGCAAGCAAGAGCCAGATCGGATGCTCGATTTTTTGCTGGTGTCTGCATTGATAGAAGCTCGTAGTCATGAGCGTCTGGGCCTGATCGGTGAGCACTGCCCGGAGCCAGAGCTGGCTAAATTCTATCGGTCGCTGATGGCCTCTGAAGCGCGGCACTATGGTAGCTATTGGTTGCTAGCAACGACGTATTTTAATGTTGAACTAGTCAATGAGCGGCTAGCAGAGCTGGCTGAAGTTGAGAGTGATGTTTTGCGGACACTGCATTCGGAGCCTCGAGTGCATAGCTGACGGATGCATAGCTGACGGGAAGGAATCAGAGCTAACTAGAAGGAATCAGAGCTGATGGAAAAGGCATTTAAGGATTTTTTGATTCGAGATTGGGTAGCGGGCGATCGCACAGATGCCTCGACGCTCATTAGATCGGTTCTAGAAGAATATGGCCTGGGTTGGGAAGCTGATGCGAGTAGCTGCTGTGGTGGTGCAGACCAAGATGCCGTTGAGGTCGAAAAATATTATTTAGAGGCGGGGGGTGAGTTTTGGGTGGTCGAGCAGGCGGGCAAAATTGTTGGCACAGGCGGCTACCATCCCATTGAGCGCGGGAATAACGCGGTTGAAATTCGCAAAATGTATTTGGCCCCTGGGGTAAGAGGGCAGGGGTTGGGTCGATTTTTACTGAGCCAGCTGGAGCAAGCGATCGCGGCTAAGGGTTTTTCTGAAGCTTGGGTAGAGACGGCGACGGTGCTCAAAGAAGCGGTAAAGCTCTACGAAAAAAATGACTATCATCCTATGAGCGGTGTCGAGACAGATCGCTGCGATAAGGTATATAGCAAACGTCTGTAGATATGGTTGGGATGTAGATGTGGTTGGGAGGATAAGCACGTGAGTCTGATTAATGCATCGCCCACAAAGAACTTTTTTGTGGATATGCTCACTCGAGACATCGATCTTAAAGACGCCATCCTCGACTTGCTCGATAACTGTATAGACGGCATTCAGCGTACAACGCGAGACCAGGCCCCGTCAGAAAAGCCTTACTCAGGCTTTTGGGCCAACATAGAAGTGTCTGAAGCCTCTTTTTTGATCGAAGATAACTGCGGCGGTATTCCGCTAGACGTGGCCGAACGCTATGCCTTTCGCATGGGCAAGCCAAAAGATATTGACGACGATGACGATATTTTTACCATTGGCACCTATGGCATCGGTATGAAGCGAGCCATTTTCAAAATGGGACGCTCAGCTGAGGTGTACTCCCAAACGACTGAGGATAGCTTTAGCGTCATCATTCAGCCTGACTGGTTAATCAGTGATGATAGCTGGGAGCTTCCTGTCGAATCTGTTGATCGCTCGGCAGATGAGGCGGGCACATCCATTGAAATTTCGGATTTACGCGATGAGGCGGCTCGGCAGCTGGGAGATGAGGCGTTTCAACGCTCGTTAATTTCTGAGATAGAAGGGCTCTACAGCTACATTTTGGCAAAGGGATTTGAGATTGCGGTCAATGGTGAGGTGATTGTGCCCAGGCCGATTGCCTTTCAGTGGGAAGGGTTGAAGAAGTTGAAGGATAAGGATAAGGCAGCGATCGCACCCTACCTATACGAAGCCACCCGCGAAGATGTCGAAATTCAGCTTGCAGTCGGTCTCCACAGAAAATTGCCCACTTCCGAAGAAGTGGATAAAGCCACTGAGCGCAAGCGAGCCAAGCGCGATGATGCCGGTTGGACCATTGTCTGTAATGACCGAGTGGTGGTCGCTAACGACAAAACTCTGCTAACAGGCTGGGGAGAGGCAGGCGTACCGCGCTACCATCCGCAGTTTATTTCTATTTCTGGCGTGGTGAGCTTCAAGAGCACAGATGCCAGAAAGCTGCCTATTACGACGACTAAACGAGGAATTGACGCCTCTTCTGAACTGTATTTGCACGTCAAAGAGCGAATGCGTGAGGGACTAAAGCTGTTTACAGCACATACAAACAAGTGGAAGCAGGTAACAAAAGAAGAAAAATCAGCACTGAAAACAACGCGCCCCCGGCTAGAAACGCCTGCGAACCTGTTTGAGCGGGTTAAAACCATTGACGATAAAGCGGCAAAGAGCGGCAAAAAAGTCTGGACAGCTGTCAAATCCGATCAATTTGAAGTCGAGCGACGCTACATTCCCAACTTGCCTGCGCCGCCGCCCGTCGCCCAAACTAAAAGAATCAGCTTTTCAAAACCCATTGAAGAAATACAGTCTCTCAGCGAATATTTCTTTGATGAGCCAGATGTTTCTCCCTCTGCTGTGGGTGAAGCCTGTTTTCAAGAGGCGCTAGATCAGCTTCGCGAGTAAACGTTGCGAGTGATCAGTCCGCAGCCACAACACAATACGCCTGCTAAATTACGCCTGCTGAATAAGGACTTTGCTATCGATAGAATCGTAAAGTATTGAGGACAGTGAACTAGCGGCGCGAGAAATCGAAGTACCCTAGAAAATTCAACAGCCCTACAGAAGCAGGTGTGATCTGTTCTGAGGGCGATGTCTTCGGTGCTGTGAGGCATGACTGGTAAGCAGACAACTCGTAAAAGGCCCATCGTTGTCGATCTATTTGCAGGTGCAGGTGGGTTGAGTTTTGGCTTTGAGCAGGCTGGCTTTGATGTTGTCGCTGCAGTTGAAGTTGATCCGGTTCATGCGTGCGTGCACAAGTTTAACTTTCCACAATGTGCTGTGCTGCCACGTTCTGTCTTTCAGCTGAGCGGGGAAGATATTCGTCAGGCCGCAAATTTGCCCGCTCACATATCTGTAGATGTGGTGGCCGGTGGAGCACCCTGCCAGGGCTTTTCTGCAATGGGTAAGCGAGCGCTAGACGATCCTCGCAATGGTTTGGTGCGAGAATTTATTCGGCTCGTGGGTGAGCTACAGCCGTCGTATTTTTTATTTGAAAATGTGAAAGGGCTGACGGTCGGGCGGCATCGTCCGTTTTTGCAGGTCATTCTGAATGAGATGGCGCTTGCGGGTTATAACGTTGTTCAGCCTTGGCAGGTTCTAAATGCCAAAGACTATGGCGTACCACAGCGCCGAGAAAGGTTGTTCCTTTTAGGCGCGCGAAAAGATCTGCCGCTGCCTAGCTACCCTGAACCACTGGGCCATCAGGTAACCTGTGCTGAAGCGCTAGATGACCTACCGGATGCAGAGCAAAGCGAGCAGCTGTTGTTTTGCGATGAAGTTCCCTTTTCTTATCTCAAACCACCAACAGGCTATTCTGCTCTGATGCGCTGTAGCAGCCTCAAAAGTTGGCGCTACGGATACCAGCGCCGCTGGAATCAAAATGTCTTAACGAGCAGTCGGCGGACGCAGCACACAAAGATTTCTCGGGCTCGGTTTGCACAGACTGAACCTGGCAAGCTAGAAGTTATTTCGCACTTTTTTCGACTGCCGTCTGAGGGAGTTGCCAATACGTTGCGAGCGGGAACAGATTCTGCCAGAGGTGCATTCACCAGTCCAAGGCCCATTCATCACAGGTATGCTCGCTGCATTACGGTGAGAGAAATGGCCCGGCTGCACGGTTTTCCTGATTGGTTTCGTGCGCATGCGACCAAATGGCACGGTGCCCGGCAAATCGGTAATGCTGTGCCACCACCGTTGGCTTTTGCCCTGGCTAGCGAACTGAGAAAGTGCCTACCGGGAAAGCCCACCCGTCCTAGAAAAATGCTTTCGTTAGGCGACCCAGCATTGTTGAATTTTGATATGTCTGCAGCGTCTTGCTACTGGGGCATTCCGGCGCCTATTAAGCAGCGTAATCAAAAAAGTGGTCGGCGTAAGCCTAAGCAGAAAGAGATTGTAGCGGTGACATAGACGGCGCGATCGCGTGCATACATGAGGTTAAGAACTTATGTGCTTAGGTTTTTAAGAAGTTCGATAGTGCGACAACGACTGGACTCATCTCTGCGTCCTGTAGATTTTCTGGTTTACTCCAGGTGAAGGGAGCCTGCTTAGCGGCGGCGATCCACAGCAGTCGCTTGGCCCGGGTCATAGCAACGTACAGCAGACGAAATTCTTCGGCGCGTTTTAGTAGGTTTGCTTGCTTTCCAGCGGCTGCCAGGTCAGGTATTGACGCAGGTTTTCGATCCTGGGCGTAGGTGGCGTGGGTGTGGGCACGAAGCTGGGCGCGGGCGACTTCGTTGAGGGTGAATTGGTCGCTGATGAAATGTACCTGGGCGGGAATCCAGTTTTCGCCGGGGAGGTTTCGCTTGTGTAAGAAGGGGAGGCACACCATGTCCCAGTCGAGACCTTTGGCTTTGTGCATGGTCATGATGGTGAGCTGCCCGGCTCTAGCATATTGTGATTCGGTGTCTTCGGCTTCGACGGCGCGAAAGCGTTCGCTGCCGAGAATTTCTTGGAGGGCATCGAGCATGGCGCTGAGGCTGCTGTCTTCTAGGGTTTGTTGGGCGATGCGGGCGGCGAGTTTGTCGGCGGTGGCGAGTTCACTTTGGTCGTAGCGGAGGGTGAGGCCCAGGAAGGGGATGAGGTGATAGGCGGGCAGCTCTAGGCGGGCGCGCAGGAGTGAGGCGCAGTAGCGGCGGGCCTGCTGCGCGGCGGGTTTTGTGGGTGGCTCGTCCAGGGGACCGGGGTAGAGAAACTGTTCGGGGTTGGTGGCGAGGGGGTTTAGATCTTGGGTGGGGATGAGCTGGCGAGAGACGAGTACGCGCAGGGCAGCTTTGATGTTGTCAGGGGAGTGGGGGCGCTCGATGAATTGGAGCAGGTCGAGCATTTCTCTGGGGATGTGGCTTTTGCGATCGCGCGCTCCAACGTCATAGATCTCAATCCCTGATGCCTCAAAATCAGACCCCAATTGCTTCGGATCTTCTAAGATTTCGCGAATGAACTTACCCTGGCGGCTTTCGCGTACCAGAATGGCCATTGATAGATCGGGGTTTTCTTTGAAGGCTGCGATCGCCCGCTTAGCCAATTGCTTTACAGTATCTACGGTTGTTTCCGGTCTCACAATCTCCACACCACCCCCCATCTGCGGCGGATTGGCATTGGGCTGCGGATCGTCTGGGCCGACGGGCTGAATATCTTGCGTGCGAAAGGGATTGCCTGCGCTGTTGCTATTGACCCATTGCAAAACGAAATTGGCGGCTTTCATGATGCGATCGCAGCTTCTCCCCGCCTGTTCAATAGTCGCAAGCTGCCCCGCCTCCTGGCACTCATCACAAAACTGATTGAAAAAGACCGGATCGGCTGGTGTGAAAGTCGAATTAATGGCCTGATTTGGATCGCCCACTCGAACCAGATTCAGTGGCTTACTTGGATCGTCTGGGTCAGCGGCAAGCAGCTTTAATAACTCTGTTTGCAACGGTGAAGAATCCTGTGCTTCGTCTTCAAAGATGGCAAATACTCGCTGCTGCCACAGCTGCCGAATCGCCGCTTCTGTTTTCAGCGTTTTCAGCGCCGCCAAAATCATGTCGTCATAATCGATTAGATTGCTGTCTGATAGCAGCGTCTGATAGTGGCCGTAGAGTCCAGCAGCAATTAAAACCACGGCGTAGTCGGCTTCTCCATCTGCCACGCCAAAAGTCATATTTTGAGCAACGTTCATGAGTGTAGGCGGCAGCAGCCCAGAGCTTTTGGCCTCATGGATGACGGTGTAGGCTAGCGCAGGCAAAACTTCGGTGCGCAACACGGTCTGCCTGCGTAGCCGTTCAGTTTCTTCTCCATCGAATGTTTGTCCTTCGAGCAGTTGCTGATAAATCATAGGATTATCCGCAATCCATCGCTCCACAGCCAGCTTGATTAAGCGGTGGCTTTGGGTTGGGGAAATTAGCGTTGTCCCTTCTGCATCCATGCTGGATAAATTGATGCCAGAGACTTCTGAATGGCGTGTGGCAATGTTGAGCGCGAGGCCATGTAGCGTATGGACGACGAAGCTATTTTGGGGAAGCGATAGGTCCTTGAGATGCTTACGAACTTTTGCCTTTAGGTTCGCGGCGGCAGAGCGGGTAAAGGTGACGAGAACGAGCTGTTTGCGGGCGTGGAGCTGGTGGTTTGCAATTGCGATCGCAGCTCCTGCCGCCATACCCGTTGATTTTCCTGAGCCAGGCACCGCCGACACCGCCAACGGCCCAGAACGCCAGGTTGCCAGTTCTCTCTGTCCAGGCCTCAGGCTGTTGGTCAGTGCTTGGATTAGCTGCGTTCTGCTTTCTTCGAGCTTAGCCGCTTCGATATTGGCAGACTTAGGCGGTGAGGCGACCATGTGGCAAATGGTACAAATGAACGACTGAGGGGATTGTAGCGCAGTGTTCTACGCCCGCTGCTTAATTTTTTTGATGGCTGCTTTAGATCTGTATTCGTAAGTCGTGGTGAGTGACAGCTGACATGGTGGCTCTCCTGCGGGAACTTCTTTCGAAAGGGGCACACCGCTATCAATACAGGAGGTTTAAGCGACAGCATGATGAGTGTCCGTAGTGATTTTCGTACTGACATCAGTACTTGATGCCATCTTGTGGCCCTTGTGTTTCTACGGTAGTGTCTGCTGTTTTGTCTCCTGCGGGTACGTTAGCGGTGCCATCGGTTAACCCTGACTCAGTGGGCACGCGTTTAACTGTCCTATTTGATTTTTAGGAAACAAAATCTGCTTCTTACCATAGGGGAGGGGATGGTTTCTTTATCGGCGTATCAAATGTTTTGGGCCCTTACTTAAGCTTACTGACACATGGGTTTGATAAAGTCCCTAAAATGGTGAGCGAGACCTGTTTCATCAAAATAGTGTGTTGTTTTCTTGAAGGCGTTAGCCGCTGCGCGGTCATTGCACCCTGAAAGCCGTCACCATTGTTGATGGGAAGTCTTTCAGGGCTGCGCGTGCAGATACTAGCGGTTTTTTGGCTAATGGCTTTTAGGCTAACGGCTTTTAGGCTAACGGCTTTTAGGCTAATAGCTTTTGGCTGACCATTTTGGCTAATCATCCATTGGGATATGCCCAACGGATGCGTTATCCAAATCTACATATGCAAGGGTGAGAGCAGCTGTGATTCAGGAATTTGGAATATCTATCACTGCCGTTGATGGTGATGAATATCTTGTGCGAACTGAAAACGTCGAAAAAGGCGTGCAGCTTGCAGAAGAAAGAGTGACTTGGCCCATTGCCCAGTGGTTAGAGCAAACAAAATCACTCATGCACGATCCGCTGCTAGGGCTATTGCAAGGCCAGAAAAACCGGACGATTCCCTCTCGTGCAAGCGCTACGAACCGCGTCAGTATAGAAGACACGCCTGAGCTGGCAACTCTAGTACAGCTGGGGCAAACCCTACACAACCAGTTATTTCAAGGTCAGCTACGCGACAGCTGGATTATGGCCCAAGGCGTCGCACAAAATCACCAAGACTTGCTGCGCCTGCGAATTGGTATGAAGGACAATCGGCTGCAGCAGCTTCCTTGGGAGGCGCTACACGCAGGTACCCGCCCCTTGGCTACGGGCACAGACGTTATCTTTTCTCGCTACATTCTAGATCCTCGTCAGGAGCACTCTATCCCTCAGGCCAAAGCGGGCGCGGCCAATCAGGTCCTTAGGATTTTGATGGTCATTGCCTCGCCAGAAGATCAAGAGCGCCTAGAGCTAAAGCAAGAGGTCCGCCACCTGCAGGCAGAGCTTCAGCCTGACTCGGCAGATTCGCACAATTCGCTGGTAGATGTGCAGCTCACGATTTTGGAGCAGCCGGGCCGAGCCGAGCTGACCCAAGCACTAGAGCGAGGCAACTATCAGGTTTTGCACTATGCGGGCCACAGCAATTTGGGCAATGCAGGGGGAGATCTTTACCTCGTGAGCCGTCAAAGTGGCCTGACGGAGCGCCTGAGTGGTGAAGATTTAGCAGGGTTGCTCGTTAATAACGGCATCAAGCTGGCTGTATTCAACTCTTGCCGAGGCGGATATAGCTCTAGCTCTGAAGAAGGCTGGCAAGAGAGAAATTTGGCTCAGGCCTTGGTCAATAGGGGGATGCCCAGCGTCATTGCGATGGCTGAGCGTATCCCAGATCATGTGTCTATCACGTTCACAGAGTTGCTATATCGCAATCTCAAGAAGGGGCAATCCATTGACCTGAGCCTAAATAGAACGCGCCAGGGACTGATTTCGGCCTATGGCTCTAACCAGTTTTATTGGGCGCTGCCGACGCTCTACATGCATCCTTTGTATGACGGTTATCTTGTGAAGACTACTGACAATCTTGAAAATCCGACTGCGCTCGATTCGGCGAACGATCCTTTTGGCGATATCTTTAGCGAGCCTGGCATGGGAGAGGTCGATTTACCCGCTCGTCATCGCCCACCGGTCTCGTCTGCAACGCGATCGCAGCAATCAAACTCGCAGCAATCAAGCGCACAACAACAGACATCTCAGCCATCTGGAAACGCGCCCGCCAATCAAAGTCCTACATCAAATTTAGTTGATAATAACGAGGCTAATGCCACCAGCCAAGTGCTAGAACAGCTATCAAGTCCTTTATCTTCGGACGATGTAGACGGAGAACTCCGCGTGCCACAAAACATAGAAGCACCCGAGGGATTTTATGGTGAGCCGGGGACAGTTGCGCCCGCAATGCCCACCATAGAGCCAACGGCTAACAAATTAATAAATGAAGCTGCTGGTAAAACAGTTGCCCCTGCAGCTGTCAAATCCGGTAATGCGCCAGATAAAGATGCTCTGCCTGAAATGGTTGGTGAACGTCTTACCCGCAGCCACACCCTGCACACCAAACTATTGACAGCTCCGGGCATTGCCTCGCTGGCGCTAATTGCTCTATTTGGTGTGATGACTGTGACTTGGGTGCAGCGAGGTTTCTCGCAGTCGTCACCTGCTCGCAGTCGTGACAATGTCCCAGAGGTGCTAAGTGATTTGGGCCTGCCCGCGCAAATTGAAGTTGCCCTGAGTCAAAACGATCTAGATGCAGCCTCGGCAGCGGCCAAGGCCCTGATTAATCAGGGACAGTTTAAGCAGGCGCTGACGGCTCTACAGACGGCTTCACCTGAGCAAGAGGAAGACGTGATTATTGCTTTCTTGACGGGCCGGGCTCACTGGAGCCTCGCTAAGCAAGGGGACGACCTCCATAGTCCTAGCGATGCAATGCGCTCTTGGGTGACTGCGCTAGAAAGCGAGTCTGATTGGATGGAGATTGTGGTCGCGCTCGGGTTTGCCCAATACGAGATTGGCCGAGAAGATCTGGCGCTAGAAACCTGGGAACGGGCGATCGCACTTGCCGATAAACAGCCCGATGCGAGGGGCTATTTTTCTGAGAAAGCCGCGAGCGAATATAGCTTAAATGCCCATGCGGGTGTTGCCATGGCGGCCCTGTCGCTCTCAAAGATTGAGGCCAATGCGCAGACCAGAAATGAGCTGATAGCGCAAGCCTCTGAGTCCTATCGTTTGGTGATTAATCAGGCGGCGGCTGACTTTACCGGCAATACTTTAGGGAATGATTGGCTGTGGGTAGGTGGTGCGATCGCAGACTGGGACGACACCAAAAAAGAACTCAGCCAAACCATCAGCGCTGAATAGGCCCTAATCGAAGCCACGGCCCATAGATAACTCAAAGCGCCCCTGCTCGATACCTTGAGCAGGGGCGCTTAATTTTGCCATAGCCAGCGTCCGGATGCCTTAGGACGAGACGCTAGCGCAGAAGAGTTGCTTACAGCGTTTTACCCTCTGGCATATATGCCATAATCCAGCAGCGCTCAATATGATGCACCTTTTTTTTGTGCCAAAATTTGCGAGGATTTAAAACAAGGGCTTGCTCATATCGTCCGATAGGCTGCGTGAGATACTGCCATAGTGGAAAGCGGGTGTGAGGATTAGCAGTCATGATGAGGTTCTAAAGAAGTTGCAAGGCTGACAATTTATTTAAAGAATGAAGCGATTTGCTTACCTACCAATGATTGTCAATATGCCTGTGTTTCTCCCTCCGTGTAACTACTTTATTTGGTGTGATTCGTTACCATTTTCTGACTTGTCCGTATCTTCGTCTGCGCAGAATCCAGCAGGCTCAGCAGCAGTGCGAGAATCGCCATTACGTCTGTATTCTCTGTTTTGTCAAGGGTTTAGCACCTGTGCACAGCAAGGCAAATCTGACCCGGTGCCAGCACTTCGAATTCTCTGTGAACTCGGTATAAAAACGTTACTTTCCTTAACAGTATGGCTCTCTCTGTAGATGACTCTCTTTTGATGCGAGCAAACGCTACAAACTGGCATCAGTTCGCCGCCGACCTGGGCGATATTGAAACCATCCTAGAGCCCACCCAACTCTCTAAACTCTCCAAAGACTACTATTACTTCAGCCCCATCTTGACCGGACAGCTCGAAGACAGAGAAGGCGATATTGTCGTTCGCCCAAAAACAGAATTAGAAGTGCTCACCGTTGCGAGAGCCTGCGTTGCCGCTAAGGTGCCTTTGACCATACGCGGTGCGGGTACTGGCAACTACGGTCAGGCCATTCCCTTGGCAGGCGGTGTCATTTTAGATTTGAGTGCGATGGCCGCTGTGAAGTGGGTCAAGCCTGGACGCGCCTGCGTAGAGCCCGGTGCTAAGCTGGCCGCGATAGATCGCGTCACGCGCCCCCAGGGTTGGGAGATTCGGATGACGCCGTCTACCTATCGCACAGCGACCATCGGTGGATTTGTGGGCGGTGGCAGTGGTGGCATTGGTTCTATTCTCTACGGTCAGCTGGCAGATCGCGGCAGCATTCAAGCGGTACGGGTGGTCACTATGGAAGACGAGCCACGCGTTATTGAGCTGCGCGGTGACGATGTACAGCAGGTTAACCATGCCTACGGTACAAACGGCATCATGACCGAATTAGAAATTCCGCTGGGGCCTGCTTACCCCTGGGCCGAAGTCATCGTTACCTTTGATGACTTTATGACGGCTGCCCGCTTTGGTCAGGCGCTAGGCGATGCCGATGCCATTATTAAAAAGCTGATTAGCATTCATGCTTGGCCAATTCCTAGCTATTTCAATGCTCTGCAATCTGCGTTGCCTGAAGGGAAGGCGGCTGCGCTACTGATTGTGTCTGAAGCGGATATGGAAGCCCTGACGGCGTTGGTCCAGGAATGGGGCGGCGATGTGACGTATCAGAAAGATGCGCAAGCCGCTGGAAAAGGAGCTGCCATTGCCGAATTCACCTGGAACCATACAACCCTTCATGCCCGCAACGTAGACGACAGCCTCACATATCTACAAACCGTCTTCCCCTACGATCCAGACCTCAAGCTCGTACAACATATGCATGAATACTTCGGTGATGAAATCATCATGCATTTGGAATATCTGCGCTCTGAGGGCCGCATCCTCCCTGCCGCGCTTCAGCTCGTACGCTACACCACACCAGAGCGGTTAAACGAAATCATTCGCTACCACGAAGAGAAGGGCGCTTTTATCGCCAACCCACACACTTATTTATTAGAAGACGGCGGACGGAAAACCATTGATGAAAATCAGCTCGCTTTTAAGGAAAAAGTTGACCCTTACGGTCTGCTCAATCCAGGCAAAATGCGCGGCTGGATGGAAAAACATAATTCCTAATTTGACTGAATATTTTTGACTAAATATTACAGAGACGCTGCTTGCACCCGCTGAGATGATTGACTTCCCTTACATCTTTGATTCGCCCATTGTGTCTCACGATTGGGGCAAATTTTCTTATTCGGTCGTCTTTGTCCCTGAAGACATGCAGGCAGAACTCTCATTTGACCAGTTCCCCCGACTGCGCGTCGAAGCGGAAGTCGGCAACACGCCTTTTTCTGGAGCCTTTCAGCCTGTGAAAGGTCGCTACTATCTCTTGCTATCAAAGCGCTTTTTGAAATCGGCAGGTCTTGAGTTAGGCGATTGGGTAACTGTGCGACTGCGCATCGCCGATCAAGATGCAGTAGATGTCCCGCCAGCGCTACAGCTTGCTCTTGATGAAGATAGCCTTGCAAAGGCTTTATGGGAAAAGCTAACTCCAGGTAAGCGCCGAGGGTTGGCTTACCAAGTAGCCTCTGCCAAAACAACACCCACCCAGACTCGTCGAGCAGCCAAAATCATCGAGAAGATCTTACTAGGTGAGGTTTGAACGAGACGTGTCGCTTTCGTCCGAGACAGAATACTACCTATCAACAGCGCCTGTATTAGGGATCAATTAAAATACTAGGTAGTAAGACTTTTCGAGTCGGCTTTTCATGCCGCTGCCGCTGGGGGAATTATGAAGTGAACATGTTGCCAGTTAACGATTCAATGGGTGCAGTTTACTCGACTATCAAACTAACGAATGCTACAGATGCAGCCATGATTCGCAGAGGTGTTCTCGCTCCAAAACATCTGCGTCATCATGAGGAGCCAGGCTTAGTAGATACCGGGGCTGTCCATTTAGTTATTTCGGAGTACATTGCCCAAAAGCTAGGCTTGCAGATCTTAGACCAGCAGGGTGTCGAGTTTGCAGATGGTCGTAAAGAAACCGTCGGTGTTACTGAAGGCATCTTGATTGAGTGTGAAGGTCGCCGAACGACTGAAGATGCTTTGGTTGTAGGGAACGGTATTTTAATCGGGCAAGTCATTTTGGAAAAGCTTGATTTACTGGTTGATTGTCGCCAGCGAAAACTCATGCCTAACCCAGCTCACCCAGATTATCCATTGACCTATATCAAGTAATCATCACTTGATGAGTTCGCTCACCGTCATAGTTCAACTTTGTTAAGGCTGCAGATCAGCTTTTTAGGAACGCGACGAGCTGCTCTAGCTTGTTCCATGCTGCACCGCTTTTCAGAATTTCCTGAGCCTGACTGACACCATCCGCACAAGCCGCTTCAAAGGTGTCACCGTTGGCCAGTCCTCCCACTTGCAAAGCTAGGGCTGCATTTAGGGCGACAGCATTGGTTTGGGCTTGAGTCCCTTTCCCTTGTAGTACATTGCGCAAAATAGTCGTATTTTCTTCTAGTTCACCGCCTTTGAGGTCATCGAGCGAGGCGGGTGGCAATCCAAAAACGCCAGGCTTGAGGACTTCTTTGATCACGACGCCGTTATTGACGACAGAAACGTCTGTGGGCTTGCCGAGGCCCGCCTCATCCAAGGTTTCTCGGCCATGGAGCACCATTGCCTTTTGCATCCCAAGCTGCTTGAGCGCTTCTGCCATCGGTACGATGACAGAGGGGTGGTACACGCCAATTACTTGACCTGTGGGGCGCAGTGGATTGACCAGGGGACCGAGGAGATTGAAGACTGTGCGAACTTTGAGTTCGCCACGTAGGGGCGCGACGGCTTTCATCGCAGGGTGCCAGCCACGGGCAAATAGAAATGTGACGCCGACTTCTTTGAGGGCGGCTTTAGACTTTTCGATAGGGGCTGCAAGATCTACGCCGAGGCCTTCGAGCACGTCTGCGGAGCCTACTTTACTAGAGGCAGAGCGATTGCCGTGCTTAGCGACGGGGATGCCTGCGGCGGCCGCAACGAAGCTGACGGCGGTAGAAATATTGAAGGTTCCTGAGCCGTCGCCGCCCGTGCCACAGGTGTCGATGCGAGGGGTTGGCAGGTCGAGGTCTACTGTGGTGCCGCCTAGTGACTGGCCTTGTAGAACGCGGGCCATGCCTGCGAGTTCTTCTCCGGCGACGCCTTTGGTTTGTAGGGCAATCAAAATGGCGCTGGAGAGGACGGGTGAGATCGTCTCAGTGAGCCAGCTGTCCATGAGGGCTTCGGCTTGGGCCTCGGTGAGCGATCGCTTCTCAATTAGCTGCTGTAACAGCTGGGTGCCATTAAATTCTGTATGTTTGGTGGTTACCACAGGTGTGCTCCTTGCAAACTTATTACATCAAATCATGAGACGTGAACGATCACGCTACTGCCCCAGCATCTGTAACTTGTACAGGCTGGCATAGAGTCCATCGCGTTCTAATAGCTCGTCATGACTGCCCTGCTCGATTAGCTGGCCCTGCTTGAGTACCAAAATTCTGTCCACATTGCGAATGGTTGAAAGGCGGTGGGCAATGATAATGGCGGTGCGATTTTCAAGCAGCTTGTCCAGCGCCTGCTGAATAGTGGCTTCGGTGCCCACATCTAGGTTGGCTGTGGCCTCGTCTAATACAAGAATGCCAGGATTACGAATGGCAGCTCTGGCAAAAGCTAGCAGCTGCTTTTGTCCACCGGATAGGTTTGTGCCCCGTTCCCTGAGCGCGGTGCTATAGCCCTGGGGGAGTGCCTCAATAAAGGAAGCTACATTTGTTTGCTCGGCGGCTCTTTGCACCTGTTCAAAGCTGTAGTCTTCGCCGAGGGTGATGTTACGCTGCACATCGCCAGAAAAGAGGAAGCCGTCTTGTAGGATGATGGCCATGCGATCGCGCAAATCCTGCTGGGCAATATCTCGAATATCTACGTTATCCAATAAAATCTGCCCTTCACTCACCTCATACAGGCGACAGAGCAGCCGAATGATCGAACTTTTGCCTGCACCCGTCGGCCCGACCAGGGCGACCTTTTCACCGGGTCGGATAGTGAAATCCAAGTTGTTGAGCACGTAATCATCGGCCTTGTAGCCAAACGAAACATTCTGAAAGCGAATCTCGCCGGGAATGACCACTTCGCTATTTTTGAGCGTTTGAGAAGGGAGCGAAACTGGATTTTTGGCATCGCGGATGGCGATGGGCTCACTCATGAGGTCATTCAATCGCTCGACAGCTGTAAGACCCGCTTGAATAGCGGTGAACTTATCGGCGAACTGACGCAGTGGGTCGAAGAGCTTTTGGGCAAAAAGAATGAAGGCTGTTAGGGTACCGATTTCTAGGGCCCCATCGGTTACTAGATAGCCGCCTAGGGCGAGGACGCCTGCGATCGCAGCTAGCGCAATCCACTCCAGCGTGGCAGACACCGCCGAGTCATAAAAAATCGTTTTATCAATTGCACCGACATAGCGCTGATTAATGGTGCGAAATAGCTCTCCATTAAACCGCTCTCGGCGAAACAGCTGGACGACGTTGATGCCGCTGATATTTTCTTGCAGATTGGAGTTGAGCGCCGATAGCTCTTCGCGAGCAATGTAGTTAGCCTTTCGATACTGCTGCTGAAAATAAATAATCAGCGCCGTAATCGGCAGCAGCATGGCAATGAGTAAGAGCCCCAGCCGCCACTCTTGCAATAACATCGTCCCCATCAGCACCAAAATCAAAAATAGATCGCTGATAATGCCAATCGCACCCGTCGAAAACACATCACCCAACGCATTCACGTCACTGGTGAGTCGGGTAATGAGTCTGCCGACGGGCGTGCGGTCAA
Source organism: Cyanobacteria bacterium J06627_28 (assembly GCA_038521595.1). GTDB lineage: Bacteria > Cyanobacteriota > Cyanobacteriia > Phormidesmidales > Phormidesmidaceae > Phormidesmis. The sequence goes on from JBCBKQ010000030.1 coordinate 22,788, forward strand.
AAAAGCCCATGGACAGATCCGTCACATGCTCAAACAAGTCACTGCGGATAGACGCGGTGATATTTTGGCCCACCTTTTGAATCTGGTAGCTTTGCCAGCCGTCGAGTGAGAGACGAATTGCGATCGCAACCAACAGCCCACCAATAATCCAGTTAAGCCCCGTACGCAGGCTCATCTCAGTAAAAAGCTCCCAGGCGGCTTCTTCCTGCTTAATCAGCGAAATGGCCTGACCAATCAGCACAGGCTGTAACGCCTGCGCCAGCGATAGCGGTACCAGCAGCAGCATCGGCAGCACCAGCTGCGAACGATTCCGTGTAATGTATGGCACCAGCCGCAAAAATAAGCGCCAGTCATTTTTCACGCCGCGCTTTATTTCACCTTTGGCATCAGGGCGGTCACTATTCGTAGAAGCAGATGCCATGGATGGACTCTCAAAAAGTATTTGGAAAAAACACGGAGAAACGGGCTCGATTGTTAAGGATCAATGAATCCCACAGAAACAAATGCCACAGAAACAAACGCCACAGACTAGGCAACAGCTGCCTGCGCAGCCTCCCGTATGCGACCAATAACATCACTCAGACCATCTTGATTGAGTCGGTAGCTTAGCGGGTGGGCAATCAGGCGGGCAGTGCTGTGATAAAGCACTTCTAGCTCTGTCAGGTTATTTTCCTTTAGCGTACGGCCTGTCGAGACCAAATCAACAATCGCTTCAGACATGCCAGTAATGGGCCCCAGCTCTACAGACCCCGAGAGCGGCACAATCTCCACTGCTAAGTCTAGCGACTGAAAATACTGACGTGCACTATTCACAAAGGTAGAAGCTACCCGGCAGTGAGGCGGTAAATCGACCGCCGATTGGTAGCCACTATCTGTCGAGACAGCCACAGACAGGTGGCATCCACCAAAGCCCAAATCAGATATCTGAGCAACCTTTGGCTGCCGCTCACGCAAAACGTCATAGCCGACAATGCCGAGTTGTGCCTGACCGTACTCCACGTACACCGGCACATCTTTTGCCCGCACCAGTAGCCCCCTTGCCTGACCGCTACGGTCAGTTAGCTGTAGCTGCCGAGTGCCCTTTTCCAAAAAGCCGCTGAAGTCTAATCCTGCCGTTTTTAGGATCTGAATACTTTCCTTTAAGAGCGAGCCTTTTGGCAGGGCAACCGTAATCATAAGTGAACAAACCGTAAAGTTTAGACGAAGATTTATATAAATCTGGGTAAAAAAATCAGTCACTTTTATCGGGGCAAATTGTGCCAAAAAAATGACGGATTCCTATGCAATAGTACCAACTCAAATGCCGATAGAAAGGGTGTTTTGTGAGTTTTCCCAAGTGTGTTCTCCAGTGTTGCCCGTCCCTGATGCTGCCTGTGTTATTTGCTACACGTAGGCAGCACGGGTGAGTCAGATCACATTCAAGCTCTGCATATCTGCGTATATATGTAGGGAGAGTTCCTGAAAAACTACGGATTTGCATTCAATGACAGTTAAAGCGGGCGAAATTTTACAGTCTAGCGACGGTCGCTACTACCGAGTTATCGAAACCAATCAATTCTGCGTTTCTTTAATGCCGGTCGGTGGTCAGACCATAATTGCTTGTAAGCCAGAATACGTAGATCTCAATTTCTCAGTGCCCACTGTAGAAGCAGCCTAAGGCACTGTCGGCTGGAATTCCCTGAAAATCTCACAAGCTGGAGTTCCTAAAACCGCATAGTCAATAGTCTTCTAAAAAAAGGAGTCAACTATTTTGTTGACTCCTTTTTTGTTGGGTGCGCTGAGAGTGTGCGTTTATTAGGGATGGGCAGGGCCGATAGCGGCAGCGGCTGCTTCGAGTGCGATCGCCATGTGTGTCCAATGGGTTCCTCCTTGGCAATACACCACGTAGGGCTCTCTCAGCGGCCCATCCGCAGACAGCTCCGAGGTGCTCCCATCGATAAACGACCCACCTGCCATGACCAGCTCATCGTCATATCCAGGCATGGCTGACGGCACCGGGCTCACATAAGACTCCACTGGAGAATGCTTTTGCACTGCTTGGCAAAAAGCAATCAGCTTATCGGCGCTGCCTAGCTTGACTGCCTGAATCACTTCTCTTTGTGTCGCCAAGACAGGTGGATTGACCTCGTAGCCCAATTCAGAAAACGTTTTTGCCAGCAGATAATTCCCCTTCATGGCTTCACCCACCATCTGCGGTGCCAAAAAAAGACCTTGATACATAAGCCTTCCTTGTTCTAGGGTGGCCCCACCACTGAGCCCGATGCCAGGCGCGGTCAATCTACAAGCAGCCGCGTTGACCAGATCTGCTCGTCCGGCCACATAGCCGCCCGTAGTGGCAATGGTCCCGCCTGGATTTTTGATCAAAGAGCCTGCCATTAGATCTGCGCCAACGGCGGTAGGCTCTCGAAATTCGGTGAATTCGCCGTAGCAGTTGTCGACAAAACAAATTGTATTTATGTTTTGTCGCTTAACTGAATGTATAATTTTGTTAATGTTATGAATGCTTAGGCTAGAACGCCAGCTGTACCCACAAGAGCGCTGAATTAAGACGAGCTTTGTTTTGGCGGTAATCGCAGAAGACAGCTGCTCAAAGTCAATTTGACCCTCTTTGAGCGACAGCTCCCGATAGCAGATGCCAAAGTCTTGAAGAGAGCCTTGCCCATGACCTCGTGTGCCAATGACTTCTTCAAGCGTGTCGTAGGGAGTGCCTGCGATCGCAAGCATCTCGTCTCCGGGACGAAGAACGCCGAATAGCGCACAGGCAATCGCATGGGTGCCAGAGACAAACTGTACTCTTACGGCGGCAGCTTCAGCCTCTACAATTTGCGCAAATACTTGATCGAGAGTATCTCTGCCCAAATCGTCATGGCCATATCCCGATACGCTCGCAAAATGATGAGCTCCCACCCGGTGCGCTCTGAACGCTGCTAAGACCTTGGAAATATTTTTTTTGACCAGCAGGTCAATCCCATAAAATGTTTTGAGCAAAGCGCTGTCTACTAGACTATTGTCTGTTTGGTTGACGACAGCTGAGGTGAGTGCGTTCGTATCTTCCGAGTGATTCATCTGTGTGGTTCCAACGGCTCTTTTTCAATCAAGGCTTGACTATCATCCAAAACAGCCTAAAAGCTGTTAGCAGAGGACAATGCCAAGGGTTGAAGAGCTTTAATGTCTTGCTTCGAGATCCTAAATGACTATTGCAACAACGACCGACCGTCCGCTCAACTGGCCCATTATTTTATTTATGGTGGGTATTCACGTCGGGGCACTCTTTGCATTTGTCCCCGGCAACACAAATTGGGGCGCTGTCGGCGTCGCCTTTGTACTCTACTTCATCACTGGATGTCTTGGAATTACGCTGGGATGGCATCGGTTAATTGCCCATCGCAGCTTCCGTGTTCCAAAGTGGTTAGAATACTTCTTCCTATTTTGCGGCTCGCTCTCTTGCCAGAGCGGCGCGATCGAATGGATTGGTTTGCACCGCCATCACCACGCCTTTTCTGACCAAGAAGTCGATCATCACAACTCTGGTCGAGGCTTCTGGTGGAGTCACATGGGTTGGCTGCTGCACGATGTGCCTGCCAAGGCAGAGATTCGCCGATTTACCCAAGATATCAATACCGACCCGGTGTACATCCTGGTGGATAAGTACTTTTTGGTACTACAGATTGCCCTAGGCGCGTTGCTTTATGCGTTGGGTGGCTGGGCATTTGTGGTTTGGGGTATCTTTGTTCGCTTGGTGGTGGTCTATCACTTCACGTGGTTTGTAAACAGCGCAACTCACAAGTTTGGCTACCGCACTTATGAGTCTGGCGATCGCTCAACAAATTGCTGGTGGGTTGCTCTTTGTACCTTTGGCGAAGGCTGGCACAACAACCACCATGCTTACCAGTATTCTGCTCGTCACGGTTTGAAGTGGTGGGAGTTTGACGTAACCTGGACGGTGATTCGGGGGTTACAGCTGGTTGGCCTTGCCGATAAGGTAAAAGTTGCTAAGCCAAAGACGTCAGATTTGATTCATACGGCTTAATAAGCTCCGATTTTGTCGATTGAGAAAGCCCGCACTAAGTTGTAGTGCGGGCTTTTTGGTTTGGTTCATTTCAAGCACAGTTCTGTGCTGTCGATATGACTCAGCTACCGTGAAAAACATGTTGTTTTTCCTGCAGACAGCTCATACCGATGGAGCCGCCTGTGTTGCCTTTGCGGTCGGAGACGCCGAGGGCAATGCTGTGAGTGTGGGCCGTATTGCGAACAAATTGGGGTGAGCGGTTGATGTAGAGCGATGCGCTGCGGCAGTTGGCGATAAAGAGTCGGCTTTTGCTGTACTCGGCGGTGGCGATGCAGTCGGCGTGACCGCTGCTGTGAGTATTGATCCAGCTGATGGCAGCGCGGGTGTTTTTGACCTGGCGAAAGGCAACGGTTTTGCAGAGGTAGGCGGAGCCCCAGTCGAGGGGTTCTGCGGTTTGGATGCCGTCTTGCTGTGCGATCGCACCTTCAGCCTTTAGGGTAAATCCATCTTCTCTCAGCCGATTCCATAGCCGAGTCACCGTATTCTCGCTCAGGTCTTCGTGGAGCAGTACCTTTTCGATGCGATTGACGGCATCAGGGGAGCCGGTATGGCTGCTGACAATCATTTTGTGCACCTGGTCTAAATTGCCGCTGGCCGACCAGTATAGATAGCAGTTCCCCATGCGCGACGGAATGACAGGCACAGTCGCGGTTTCTACTACCTGCTCTACTAAGGTGGGCCGCCCGTGAGGAATAATCAGGTCTATATCTTGGCACTGGGCCATTTCTAGGCGAGAGACGTGGTTGGGGTCGAGCGGAAAAATAAGTTCTGCTGGCAGGTCGCTTTGCTGGAGGGCATCTCTGAGAATGTCGGCAATGATTTGATTGGTGCGACTGGCTTCGCTACCGCCGCGTAGGACGAGGGCATTGCCCGTGCGAATGCAGAGGGCTGCTGCGATCGCACTTAAGTCTGGAAAGGCCTCATAAATAAAGCCCACAATCCCCACTGGCCGCGTTAGCGTATCGATCTTGCCGATTTCCATTACGGCTTGTGATCTGGGAGTGGTTGACGCTAGCCGTTGAAAAATTTTTGCGTTGGTTTGTACTCGCTCTGGAGTCAGCTTCAGCCAATCGACGACTAGCTCAGGGACAGCCATGTCTCGGCTGATTTCTAAATCGAGGGTGTTGGCTTCTAAAATGTCGTCTTGGTGCTGGCTAAGCGCTTTTCCCATAGCGGTGAGCGCCTGGGAACCTTGATCAGCCGTATTCAATTGTTTGGCCGCGTCGCGAACCGTCGAAAGAGCTGCCGTAAGATCAAAAAGAGAAGAGGTCATCTAGCTAGCGCCGCAACACCAACCAAAACATTACTACCAAAGCCAACAGGATTAAAGCCATTCGGCTAGGCAAGCCGAGCCCCGTGACGGCAAGCAGCGTCCAACCGAGCCAAAAAGCAATCGGTAAAAGCACCACGCTCGGCCACCTGTAGGCTTCTAACAGACTCATTTTTAGACGTTTGCTATTGGCTTGCCAGTGTTTTCCTGTCCATTTCCAAGTGCGCTGTCTAGGATACGGCGTAGAGAGTTTGCCGACGGTCATTAGATCTGACTTACGCTCAAAAATTTGCTTGCAGCGATCGCACCCCCAAGCCTCCGTCAGCGTAATCGGTATCAACTGCCCCTGCTTACAAGAGGGGCAAGGATAGCTGGTATCGAGGTCTAAAACAGCAGTCTCTTTTACTGGGTGCACGGGTTAAGCTGCGCCGGAGGCCTTTTGAATCAAACTAGCAAACTGGATAAATCGAGCCGACTAAACAAAATAGCAGTCCCTAGAGCAAAAGATAGCGCACCTAGCTGTTAACTGCGCTCGCTTGGCTGCCTTTTTTGACCTATCTACAGCACCCTACACAAAGCGTAGCTCGAACTGAGCCCGCACACATAACACCAATATCGAGTACGCCAATATCGAGAGCTACCCCAACTATTGCGAGCTACATCAATGTCTGTTCGCTTACGCTGTCTTAAAAACTTGTATCGTCTTATAAAAGCGGATGAAGAGATTCGAACTCTCGACATCAACCTTGGCAAGGTTGCGCTCTACCACTGAGCTACATCCGCGTTTTCTTTTTTTGACTTTTACCAATATCTCAAAGTTAGGAACGCTTGTCAATCAAAAAATGCATCAATCTACCAATGGATTACCAGTAAATTGACGGTGAACTGCCTATGCCAGTTCACTGGATTCTGTGACTGCCGACAAGGCCTTTGCCTGTGACGGTGGCAGGGCATCGTTGCTTTGCCCTTGGGCCCCTTTGCCACTGTGAACCTGTGGCATGAGGCTGGCCATTTCAAGGGCACTCATCGCATAGCTCCAGCCCAGGTTGCTCTTAATACCTGCTCTTTCTAGCGCCTGCTGCATGGTGTCTGTTGTTAGCACCCCAAAAACAACAGGAACGCCCGTTTGGAAGCTGGTTGCCGCAATACCCTTGGCTACTTCGGCCGCGACATAGTCAAAGTGTGGTGTGCTGCCTCGAATCACCGCGCCCAGACAAATCACGGCCTGATATCGACCGCTCAAGGCTAGCTGTCTGGCCACCATAGAGACCTCAAAGCTGCCCGGAACCCAGGCATAATCCACCTGAGACCCATGAGGGTCAACGTCTACACCGTGACGCTTCAGGCAGTCTTGTGCTCCAGCTAATAATTTAGTGGTGACCAAGTCATTAAATCGACCAATGACAAAGGCAAACTTCATCGTGCTGGTTTGGGTGAAATTGCCTTCGAAAACTGCCATAAGAAAAAAGAGCCGAGTGAAAGAGCCAGATGTAAAGAGCCAGATAAAACCAGAAAAAAGAGTCGCTAAAACGTAAACAACTGCTCCAATGCGATCGCCATTGGAGCAGCCTAGTGTGAATCAAGTCGATAAATCGTCAGGCGATTAGACGACGAGATAGTTTAATCCACCAACGACCACAACCAAAATGCCCCAGAGGATAGAGCCTAAAAAGATGAGTCGCTTAGACTGATCCCAGTTTGTAGGCGAGGCATATGCAACCGGCACGCCAACGATCATGACAAAAGACCAAAGCACCAAAACGAACAGAGCCAGCTGGAAAATAACAGACATGATCTTTGTACTCTCAAAACACTATTTATCGAGGAAGCCTGCAACTTTTTCTTACAGCTCCCATATAGGTAAACTATCAAAAATTAGGGCCCTTGCGAAAGCATTGCGAGAAAAAATACCCCACGTACAGGCAGCAGCAGCCCTTAAGATGACCCTGTAGATTTAGTTTTGTACTATTCACAGTTACTCTATCTTGCTCGGACGAACCCGCGCGGATGGGAGTTGCGTGGATGGGACTGACGAGGCTGATCCCAGCAATGTCTGAATCAACGGCACAAGACATAATGTCCTCGCCTGTAAAAACGGTACTGTCCACAGCCACTATCCAAGAAACTCAACAGGTGCTTTTGCGATACGGCCACGCTGGGCTAGGCGTGGTAAGTGCCAACGGCCAGCTGGTAGGGATGGTCTCTCGTAAGGATATAGACGTTTCTGTACGTCACGGGCTAGGTCATAGGCCGGTGACTGGCTGTATGAGTACACAGCTAAAGACGGCGCTCCCCGAAACATCCATCACCGATATTCAATCGCTGATGGCAACCTACGACATGGGTCGCATTCCTGTGCTCACTGCCACTGGAGATTTGGTTGGCATTGTGACCCGCACAGATCTATTGAGGCAGCTACAAATCCAGTCCCAAGAGCCGGCCTTTTCTCACTCCTCAGCGCCGCCTTTGCCGACAGCTGGCCACCTATATCAGCAGCTATCACTACGAGTTAGCGAAATTTGGCCCGCGATGATGCTGTTGGCTACCACTGCCGAGCAGCGGGGGTGGTCGCTGTACCTCGTTGGCGGCGGTGTACGCGACCTGCTGCTAAGCCTGTCGGGGCAACCCCACCCTTTAACTGATATCGATCTAGTCGTAGAAGGGGCCGAGGATGAGGGGGCAGGCGTGCTCTTAGCACAAGCGATACAGGCTCGCTATCCACAAGTTGATCTACAAACCTATGGTCAGTTTCAAACGGCTTTTTTGATTTGGCCTGCCGCCAATAAGGATAAGCAGCATCCCGAGGCTCTTCCGCACGACAATCGACAGCCATGGCTGTTAGATATTGCCACAGCCCGTACAGAGTTTTATGCGTATCCAGCGGCTAACCCAGCGGTAGAATCCAGCATGATTCGCCAAGATCTCTATCGGCGTGATTTTACGATCAATGCGATGGCGCTGCGGCTCAATGGCAAGCATCCGGGTCAGCTACTCGACTTTTTTGGTGGCTGGAGCGATCTGCACCAGCAGTGCGTACGCGTGCTCCATGCCAATAGCTTTATTGAAGATCCCACCCGCATTTTTCGAGCCATTCGCTTTGCGACGCGACTGGGCTTTGAGCTAGAGGCGCATACTCAGCAATTGGTACACTGCGCCCTGTCTAGCGGCATTTATGACCAAATGAACGCCAGCGACTATAAAACGCCAGCGTTGCAGTCTAGGCTCCAGGCTGAGCTGAAATATTTGCTAGAAGGTGACTGGTGGGACGTAGCGCTCTCTAGGGTGGATGCCTTAGGCGCACTGGCTTGTGTGCATCGTGATTTGTCTATGACGCCTGCGCTTTGGCAGCAGATGCATCGAATGCATCGGTGGCTGTATAAGCTAGGTGAAAAGCAGCAGATAACACAGCCCCGCTGGCTGATGCTGCTCTTGCTGCTATTAGCGCAGCTAGAATCACCCAAGAGCTATGAGACAGCTCAACGTCTACACCTAGATAAAAAGAGCCAGCAGCACCTAAAAACACTGCATCAGTCAGAGTCCGCGCTTTTAGATAAACTCTCTCACTCACCGCTGCCTAGTGATACCTATGAGTGTTTACAGCGATACGCACAATCTGAACTATTGTTAATGGCGGC
>JBCBKQ010000031.1:0-31688 GCA_038521595.1 Cyanobacteria bacterium J06627_28
CGGCGGTGGCAAAGCTGCGAGTGTCGTCTTCGGGGCCACGGCTGGCGAAGTAGCGCAAAAAGTTGACGTCGCTCATGAGGAGGTTGCCGTTGCCGGAGGCGAAGTCTGTGCCTAGCTCAAAGGTGCCAACAATGTTGATAGTGCGGTCGGCCAGTTCGGAGGTGATGCCTGCTTCGGTGGGGCCGATTTCGGCGCGGGCGCGGCTGTCGATGAGGGCAGCGTTTGGCAGCTGTAGTTCGCTGAGGTAGTCGGATACTTCGGGAATGTCTAGGACGGGGTCGCTGGGGTTGAATGCGATCGCACGGACCACAAAAGACTTTTTGGTTTCAGGATTTTTCCAGTTTGCCTCACTGATATAAAACGGATAGGCATCGGCAACCCCCTCAAACGATCTGGCCTGAAACAGTCGCCGCCGAGCAAATGAGCGTGGCACAAACATGTTGTTCTTTAGCCGGTTTACCATGATGACTTCGCCATTGAGCTTGCCAAGCAGCTGAATTTGCGAATCGTACAGGGCATTCATAAAGCCTGTGAATACGAACATGAGTAGCACTGCAAAGGCGACGCCGCCTAGGGAGGTGACAAACTTTTTGCGGTCGTGGGTGAGGTTTAACCAGGCAAGTGGCGTTCGCCGAGATCGTAGAAAGTTGAACATTAAAACACCTCTGCTGGATCTGTAGAAAGCGCCTTGCGAACAGAAATCATGCCCGAGACACCGCACATTAAAAGGGTTAACAAAAGAACAAAAATGACCCTGCCTAGGTTCATGGCGACGGGGAGCCCGCCTGCGGTGGCGTTAACGGTGAGTTCGTATAGCCCCAGTGAAACAATTAGCCCTGGCACGTATCCCATGGCTGCCAGTAAGACGGCCTCTTGTAAAACCACTTTGAACAGATAGCGATTGCGGTAGCCCATGGCTTTCATGGTGGCGTATTCGGGCAGATGGTCGCGAATGTCTGTGTAGAGAATTTGGTAGACGATGACAACGCCAACGATAAAAGAGACGAGCACGCCCAGGCCAAAGATGAAGCCAATGGAGGTGGAGGAGATCCAGTAGGTGCGATCGCGGTCAACAATTCCTTCTTTGGTGTAGACCTCGACATCGGCAGGCAGCAAGTCTCTAAGGGCTTGCGCAACCCGCTCGGGGTTTGCGCCTGGGCTGAGCTGAAGCAGCCCGTTGTCAACCAGAGACAGCGGGCGAGGAGACAAATAGCGGATAAAGTTTTGGTCACTCATGATGACGGTACCATCGGCGGCAAAGCCCCCGCCAAGGCTGTAGTTGCCCCCGATGGTGACCTGTCGTCTATCGGCTTCGGTAATGGTGCCAATCTCGCTAGTGCCAAACTCTGGGCGAGAGAGACGATCATAAAAAACAACGTTGGGCTGTTGCAATACGCGTTTGGCACCTGGGGTATTTAGCTCAGGCATGAGAAAGACCGGATCGTCTATGTTGTACGCCCAGGCAAAAACGGCCCTGCTGGTGTGTGGCGGATCTGGATTGCGCCAGAGAAGGTATCCGCTGTAGAGCGGCATGGCTCGCTCTACGCCTTCAATCCCTTCTGCTTGGTAAAGTCGCTCGAGGGGAAATGTTGTTGTAGAGCTGATTTCTAGGGTTTCGGGAGAGGTGAGAAAAAGATCGGCGTTGAACTGGTCGTAGAAGTTTGTCGTGGTGGCGGTGAGTGCACCTAAAAAGCCAAGGTTCATGAAAATGAGCAGCACGGCAAAGGCAACCCCGGCGATCGCAACTAGCAGCCGCGTGCGCTCATGCAACAGATTTAACCAAGCGACCGAAACTCGACGACGCATAGCTTAGGCGTCCTCATCGACATCGATAACAACATCTACCTGCAAATTCGTCAGGCTGTCTATTATCTCTGGCTGATCGACCACAATATCGACCTCAACGACGCGAGCATCGGCATTGGCTGCGGGGTCATCATCTAGCACGTCATTTTTAAAGATCTGCTGGGCAATCTCTTCTACCGTGCCGGTGAGGTTTTCATCAAAGGCTCCATTGCGGCTGCGAATGGTGACGCTTTGGCCCACTTCTACTAACCCGATATCTGTTTCGATGACTTCTGCAACCACCTGCATTTCGTCGGTGTTGCCTAGAGACAGCACGGCCTGATTTTCAACACTTTCACCCGGATCGACAAACACTTCAATCACCTGACCACTGCTGGGTGCAAGAATGACAGTCTGCGCTAACCTGGCTTCTGCAAGTGCGAGATTTTGCCGGGCAGATTGGACGCCTGCATTTGCGCGAGATAGCTGCAGGTTTGCCTCGGCGGCGGTGACTTGGGCATTGGCGTTGCTGAGGTTGGCATCGCGGGCGGACTCTAGCTGGGTGAGTGTGGCCTGGGCAGAGGCGATTTGTTGTTGGAGCTGGGCGACTTCGGCCCGCTGGCTGTCTAGCTGTTGTTGGGCGATCGCACCTTGCTCTGCCAAGGCTTCAAACCGGCCGAGATCTATTTCTGCCAGATTCAGCTGCGCTTGGAATTCTCGAATTTGGGCTAGCTGCGATCGCATGGCCTGGGCCTGGGGTAAATCCACCTGAGCGACTCGTGTATCTGCCTCTAAAATTTGCGCATTGCCAACGGTCTCTTGGGCGGCCAGCGCGTTTTCGGCTTCAATTAGCTGACTTTCTGCAAAGTTGCGCTCTGCTAGGCGCACGTCATACAGGTTTAGATAGGCTAGCGTTTGCCCTTCTGTGACCACATCGCCTACGTCTACTAGCAGTCTGCTAATGATGCCCTGCTCTGGTGAGGCAATATTGACGATGCCGCCTGCTGGTTCGACCCTGCCCAGGGCGGCTACTTTGACTTGAACGGGTAAGGGAATGGCCGCTTCTTCTTCGGCGGCCTGCTGTTGTTGGCTGCGTACGCGCAAGAATGTGACGAGCAGTACTGGTAAAGCTAACGCTGCCAAGGCGATGAGAATGCGATTGCGCGTTAAAAAAGACGGTGATCTGTCAGGCGTCATTGGAACTGATTTATCGAGTAAAGATCTGAACCGAAATCGCTAAAGTGAACTATCTAGTTTAGTTTTCTCTGTCTGGGTTTTCAAGTGTGTGTTTTCTAAAGATTGCTTTTTAAGGGCGGCCTATCCTGCCAACATGCCCGATAGCGTGACTTCCCACACAAGCCTGGGTTGGACGTAGCTCAAAAGATATTTTCGGGCTTGTTCTAATGTGGAGAGATCTACGTTGTGTCCTAAGCTTTGCCCTGAACTTTGCCCTGAACTTTGCCCTGAGTAGTGCTGCCAGTAGCGGTGCTGTAAGTAGTCAAGTAGCCAGAGCTGCGCTTCGGTGTCGAGTGTCTGGGTGATGGCTTTGGCGGTATCTAGCGCTTCGCGTAGGCGGGTGGGGGGCGCGGCTAGCTGGCTGAGCAGCTCTGGGGGCAGCGCCTGCAGCTGTTGCCAGCTGGCAATGGCATGGCCGGGGGAGCCCTGGGCGATCGCTAGCACTTCTGCTGACTGCAAAATCTCACTATGGCCTGTCTGCCCTAGCACCTGGGCCATTTGCTCACTGTTTAATCGCCGAAAGGGAATGGACTGACAGCGGGAAATGAGCGTAGGCAACAGCATTTGCTGATCGGGTGCCATGAGAATGAGGGTGGCGTTGCCGGGTTCTTCGAGGGTTTTGAGTAGGGCATTAGCAGCGCCCTCGGCCATGCGTTCGGCCTGCTCTATGACGACGACGGCGCGGGGCGATTCTAAGGCGGGGCGACTGAGGAAGCGGGCAATATCGCGGATCTGGGGCAGGCGAATGCGGGGTGGACTTTTGCGCTTGAGGCCGGCTTCGGCGGCTTGGCTGGGGGTGAGTAGCTGGCCCTGGTGGAGGTAGGTGGGCTCTACCCACAGGAGGTCAGGATGGTTGCGATCGCGAATGCGTCTAGCCAGAACGCTATCGTCCGAGCCAGCATCTGAGCCAGCATCTGGGCCGGTCTCGTCTACGCCAGCATCTAATAGCAGCTGTGCAAAGCCTGTCGCGGCCAAAGATTTGCCTGTGCCCTCGGGGCCAACAAATAGGTAGCCGGGGGCGACTCGGTTGAGCTGGACGATCCGCCTTAGGAGTGCGATCGCCTGCGTTTGCCCCACAATGTTTTTGAATGCGCTTGCAGAGGTATTTTCAGATAATGCTATGCCTGCTGAATCGCCCATTGAATGCTGGATTGGTCTGCTGTGAGGGGAAATGACGGGGCTGGGAATGACGGTCGGTATTAATGGTCGGTACTAACGGTCGGTCGGTCGGTACTAATGGTCGGTTAATGATCACTATGTGAGCTGAGGATACCACTGGGCTAGCTTTTTCTGCATGGTTTGTTGAATGGCCGTGGCCACAGCGGTTTCACTCTGGGCACCGTCAATTTCTACCGTAGGGCCGCTACTCGAAAAGTTTGCCTGCTCCTGCTCTGTGCCGTCTGGTAAGAACGTGGGTAAAGAGGTCGCCAGGGCCGTAAAGCCAGCATTGACCCGCTGATGAAAGTCTGAGCTGGCCTGCTCTATGCGGTCGGCTTGGCCGCGTTTGTGCATTCTTTCTAGACCGACTGCGGGTGGCACGTTTAGCCAAAAGGTGAGGTCGCTTTTGAGCCCGCCGGTGGCGATTTGGTTTAGGGTATCGATGAGGGTGAGATCTAGCTGGCGGCCATAGCCCTGGTAGGCCACGGTGGAGTCTGTGTAGCGATCGCACAGTACCCAGTAGCCTGCCTCTAGCCAAGGCTGCAACATTTCTTCTACGTGCTGTGCCCGGTCTGCCGCATACAACAGAAGTTCTGTTCTACTATTAATAGGGGCATCTGCTGGGTTTTGCTGATTTAACAAGAGGTGACGAATCTGCTGACCAAGTATGGTTCCACCGGGTTCTCGGGTGATTTTTACACCGGCAATTGTGTTCTGACTTTGCAGCAGTTTGAGCGTATCATTTTTACTCAACCAACCGTGTAATCGCTGGATTTGGGTTGTCTTTCCTGAGCCCTCTCCGCCTTCAAAAACAATCAGTTTTCCGCGCATTTGCTGAGATTTCCTCGAGAATTCATCACCCTGACTCTGCACAATTTATACCTCGCGATCGCGGCTCACTATTCCCTATTCAGGGAAACAGCGGTATCCTGTCAATGATTCTTAGTCAGGATATTCAACTACAATACACAGTTAAGATATTAACCGCCGCCGCCTGCCTTTTTTGTATTCTCCATTCGTAATTCTATGGCCCGCTATACAAACTTTTTTATGACTGGCGCAAGCCAAGAAGCTGTTCACCAAGGTCTGCTGTCGGCGCTTGAGTCATGTGACCTTGACTTGGTTTATCAAGATCCTGTCTATATTGTTGCCAAAGAAAAACCGGGCCGAGTGTCCATTTCTCAGCTTACGACGGTAGAGCTGATGCTAAACCCGCCTACCATTGAAACGGGCGGTGCAAAAATTGATCTCGTTGTGAAAAATGAGGAATTGCCCCTCAGGCAGCAAAATCACTGTCGTGAAGTGTTCACGCTGGTAAATGATGCAATCTCAGAAGCCAATACGCAGGAAAGCGAAGCCGTTGTGCCAGAAAGTATTGCGAGCTAAGTATTGCGAGCTAGCCGGGGAGTCAGTGCCATGGTAGCTGGCTTAAGGATTTTGGAATGGTCTGTCAGAAAAGTATTGATCGAAAATTGATCGAAAAGTCAGCTGTTTGATATGGCTGGCTTTTTATCGTTTTTTGTGAGGCTTTAGTAGGGTCAGATAGTGAGGCCAAATAGTGAGGCCATAATGACAAGCGCCACAGAGGAACCCCCTCTTTGATGACCTTCGGATCGACAATTTGATAGACGTCATATAGCCCAAGAGCTGTAATAAATGGCTGTAATAAATAGAACTTTGACAAAATCTTTTAGAACCTTCTAGAACGCGATAGTCTAGCAGAAAGACCGCTAGCGTCAATCTCTATGAACTCAAACCACGCTGGACATTCCCATCATTCTGGCTCTGCTCATAGCCATACCCATGAGGCACACGATTCGCCCCATAAAGGGTTTTATACCTATCAATCAGAAGTGCGCAGAGTGCTGCTGCTGACGCTAGTGCTAAATGTGCTGGTGGTGGTGCTAAAGGCGCTGGTGGGCTGGTGGACGGGGTCGCTAAGTCTGATGGCAGATGCGCTCCACAGTGTTACAGATAGTGCCAATAACGTGCTGGGCCTGGTGACAAACCAGCTGGCCTCACCCCAGCCAGATCGCGATCATCCCTATGGTCATCAAAAGTTTGAGGCGGTGGGTGCTTTGGGCATTGCGGCTTTTTTGGGGATTGCCTGCTTTGAAATTTTAAAAGGCGCGGTGGAGCGGTTAGTTATCGCTAGTGAGCCGGTCACGATGAATGCCATTTCGCTGTGGGTCATGCTGTTTGTGCTGGGCGTGAATATCTTTGTGGCGTTTTATGAGCGGCGTGTGGGTCATCGGCTGGGCAGCAATATTTTGATTGCAGATGCTGAGCACACCATGAGTGACATTTGGATCACGATTACGGTGCTGGGTGGTTTGATTGGTGTGTGGGCTGGGGTTCAGTGGCTGGATGTGCTGCTGGCGTTTCCGGTGGCGCTGCTGGTGATCCGCAGTGGCTGGGTGGTGCTCTCGGCTAATTTGCCTTGGCTGGTAGATGAAATGGCGATCGCACCTGAAGCCATTCACGCTGTGGTCATGCGAGTACCTGGCGTATTGAACTGTCACAACATTGCCTCACGGGGTCTGCTAGGTCGTCAGGTCTTTATAGATATGCATCTGATCGTAGAGCCCAAGGATGTGCTGAGTGCGCACAACATTACTGAGCAGGTAGAACAACAGCTCGAAGAAGAATATGGCCCGACTCGCGTCACCATTCATGTGGAGCCTCACAGCTATGTAGAGCCAGAGATTTCCTATGGGCCTGGAGACCATCATAGATAGCTTTTTAATCATTTTGGTAAACAAACGAGATATGGCCGCTAGCGCTACTCACTGCTGACCCACCCCGCCCTACGGGCACCCCTCCCAAGAAGGGATCTGCTTCAGGCTTGTCTATTTACTTGCCGAAATGTGATGTCTCTCTTAGCTCCTCTCTGCTGCTTTTTTTCTGTATGAATATTCCTACTTGGATCACGATCTCTCGTCTGCTTGGCGTTCCTATTGTTCTCATTGCCCTGCTTAATCCGACGGATGCCCATCGATGGATTAGCGTTGTTGCTTTTGTGATTTTTGCAGGGACAGACTGGCTTGATGGCTATCTGGCTCGCAAGCTCAATCAAGTCACAGATCTTGGAAAATTTCTCGATCCGTTAGTGGATAAGCTGTTGGTGATGGCTCCGCTGATGGCGTTGGTGGGGATGGGTGAGGTGCCTGCCTGGGGCGTGTTTTTAATATTGGCGCGGGAGCTGACGATTTCTGGCTGGCGAGTGAACCCTGTGTTTCAGCAAGGAAAGGTGCCAGGGGCGGGTATTTGGGGGAAGGCAAAGACGGTGGTGCAGATTGTTGCGATCGCACTTCTCCTCGCTCCTTTAACGGGTACGCTTCAGTTCTCAGGCATTGTTCTATTTTGGGTTGCTGTTGCGCTCACTTGGATATCTGGTTTGTTGTATTTGTTTCCACCCAAACCTGTTGCCTGAGTACAGTATTTCTTCGTTAGGAATACCCACGCTTTGATCAGTGATTTTGCCAGGGCAGGTGCAAGGACCTCTAGAGCAAACAGCGTAAATGAAGAAGATATGAGGCCACTTGTCTAAGAAAAGGGGCGATTTCCTCAGCATTTTAGACCTGTCAATGGCAATATGCAACAGTACTGCCTAGATAGTGCGATCGCGTACCTGATACAGAAAATACAAGAATCGTTAAAGGGGGATGCCTAGCGACTGGGCTTAGTCAGACAGAGGTGCGAAAAGTAGGAAGTTAATCCGTATGGTAACTGAACAATGAGACTTTATATAAAGTAGCGGGCAATCTAATTTTGCAGACTCACCGTCTATGTAGACCCTGCTTTTTTGAGGTTCTGAGACGACGACGATCTGCGACGTAGAGAAAGCCTTTCTAAAGGTCGAAAATTGTCATGACTAATGCCGCGATTTCAAACGATGAAAAGAATTCCGAAGACGCCATATCGTCAGCGGAAAGCGGACAATACTTTTTGAGTCAGCTGAAAGTAAATCGGCGCATCTTAACGGGATTTGCCCTGGCGCTAGGTCTTTCTTTTGGTGGCGTAGGCACAGGCATTTTAGTCGGCAACTTTTATCAGGATAGTGCCTTCTATGCCGAAGAGTACTCCTTGACCAAATCAATCTTGCTCTCTGAGCTACAGGCCAGCGTATTACAAACTCGAACCCATCAGCAGCAGCTCATTCCACTGACCGAAACGCCTGATGACTTTCGAGAAGAATACAGCCACATTTTGAAGCACTCCGAATCAATTGAGACCCTTTGGGCCGATCTAGCGACCTTTATGGGAGTCTTAGAAAGCAGTGGCTTTCAAGACGAAGAAACGCTAGCAGAAACGCGCGAGTTTTTAGCAACTTATGATGGCGTCTCAAATACATACCTCAGTGAGCTGAATAAGCTAGTTGAGTCCATCGATTTGGATTCGCTAGATAGTCCGGAAAAGCTAGAAGATGCTCAGCGCACATTGCTAGCATTTACTAACAGTGAGCTAGCAATTGAGTTTGACGGCATTTCAGATAGTCTTTCTGGAATGATCAAAGAGGCCAATGCAAAGACCGATGTCGCCCGAGCCGGCGTTCGTGCGGCTCAGCAACTGCGTAACCGCATTATTGTCTTGAGTATGCTGCTGGCAACAGGCGTGACGACCTGCCTAGCTATACTCATTGCACGCTCTATCAATAGGCCTCTGGATGCACTGGCCAAAACAGCTGAGAAAATCTCTGAAAACGATCAGTTCGATCTTAGAGCAGACGTTATTGGTAACGACGAAGTGAGCACCGTCGCTAGAGCGTTTAACCTACTGCTAAAAAGAGCAGAAGACCTCATGCTAGAGCAAAAGCTGCGAGGCGAAGAGCTAGAAAAAACAAATAAAAAGCTAGTGTCTACCCGCAGTCAAATGATTGCCCAAGAAAAGCTGGCATCCCTGGGCTCACTAACAGCAGGCATTGCCCACGAGATCAAAAATCCGCTGAACTTTGTCAATAATTTTGCTGAGCTGTCTGTAGAGCTGACTCAAGAGCTAGCCGAAGAATTTGAGAGCCAAAAGGAACAGCTTGAGCCTGACTTTGTTGAAGAGGTTTTAGAGATTCTTCGTATGCTCCAGGAGAATGTTAGCAAAATTGACATTCATGGTAAGCGTGCAGACAAAATTGTTGCCAATATGCTGCAACATTCTCGCAATGGCGAAAGCGAGTGGACAGCAGTCAATATCAATGAGCTGGTGGCCGAAGCCATCAATCTGGCCTATCACGGTATGCGAGCCAAGCAATCTGACTTTAATTTAGACTTTGATAATGATTACGATGACAGCATTGGTATGGCAACGGTCTCTGCCCAAGACCTCAACCGAGTCTTTTTGAATATTGCTAGCAATGCCTGCTATGCCATTTATCAGCGCCAGCTAACAGAAGGGCCAGACTTTAAGCCTCTGCTCAAGGTGCGTACTCGCAAACAAGATGACAATATCGTGATTCATATACGAGACAATGGCCATGGCATGAGTCCAGAAGTCAAGGCTAAAGTGTTCGATCAGTTCTTTACCACTAAGCCGACGGGTGAAGGCACTGGCTTAGGATTGTCCCTTAGTCACAACATTGTTGTAGAGCAGCACAAGGGCACTATGGATGTAGAGTCGGTAGAAGGTCTCTACACAGATTTCATTATTACGATTCCGACCTAGCGTTCCTGACCTAGCGACTCTGACCTAGCGCGCCTGACCTAGCGCTTCTGACCTAGCGCTTCTGACCTAGCGACCCTGGCCTAACGACTACTCATCGCCTTTCCATCCATACCTTTATCTCTTACACCCTTATCTCTCACAACTTTTAAGTGTGCAAAAATAATGACACAAACCGCGCTTATTTTAGTCGTAGACGACGAGCCTGATGTCGAGCCCATGTTTCGACAAAAGTTTCGCAAAGAAATTAAGTCGAATCAAGTAGACTTTCACTTTGCGCTATCGGCAGCGGCGGCCTTGGAATATTTAGAAGCGCCAGCTGCCCGTACCGAAGCAACGTTAATTCTCTCAGATATTAATATGCCTGGCATGAATGGACTAGAGCTGCTGCGCGTGCTCAAAGAGAAGTATCCTGCGCTGCCTGTCTTTATGGTGACAGCCTATGGCGACGACCGCAGTCAGCAGCTGGCCGAAAGCTACGGTGCCAGCGGATTTATCAACAAACCTGTTGACTTTAAGCGGCTCAAGCAAGACATTTTTGACTTGGTCAGCGTCGCCGTATAGCAGATAGTACAAATGCCAACATCAAACAGTTTTTAGCACTTGTACCACCTGCCTCTTCAAGGACAGTCTCCAAGAAAACCTCAAGGAACGTAAAGAAGGTTCAGTCCCGTGCCCCATCATATTTTAGTCGTCGATGATGAAACCGATGTTGAATCGTTGATTTCTCAGCGGTTCCGTCGGGAGATTCGCCAGGGCGCATACACCTTTTCCTTTGCGAGCAATGGGGTAGAGGCATTAGAGCACATCAACCAGTCAGCGGGCGCATCGCTGGTTGATTTGGTGCTGACGGATATCAACATGCCAGAGATGGATGGCCTGACGCTAATCTCTAATCTAAAGCAGCTAAAGCATCCACCCAAAACCATTGTGGTCTCTGCCTATAGCGACATCAACAATATCCGCACCGCGATGAACCGAGGGGCCTTTGACTTTGTCACAAAGCCGATAAACTTCCAGGACTTGAGCATTACGTTAGCGCGGGCGCTGCGGGCAGTCGATGAAGAAAATAAAAGTAAGGCACGCCTGGCGCGGTCTCAAAGTCAGCTGGTGCAGAGTGAAAAAATGTCTGCACTGGGTGGAATGGTGGCTGGCGTTGCCCATGAAATTAATAACCCAATTAATTTCATTTATGGAAACCTTAAACCAGCTAGAAGCTACGTTCAAGACCTAAGCGAGCTAATAGCGCTCTATCAAGAAAAATATCCAACACCCGATCAAGAAATTCAAGATCTGCTTGAAGAAATCAACTTACCCTTTTTACAGGAAGATCTCAATAAGCTGTTTGACTCGCTAGACATCGGTGCAGCTCGTATTCGCGACCTTGTACTTTCCCTGAGAAATTTCTCTCGTTTGGACGAAGCCGAAAAAAAACAGGTCGATATTCATGAGGGGATTGACAGTACGCTGCTGATACTAGGTAATCGATTAAAGGCAACGCCAGAGAGACCGCCTATTCAAATTGAGAGAGCATATGGCCTGTTGCCAAAGGTAGAGTGCTATCCGAGCCAGCTCAATCAGGTCATTATGAATTTGCTGGCCAACGCTATCGATGCCTTTGAAGAGTTCGATAGAGCGCGCCCCTTCAAAGAAGTCGAGGCAGCGCCTAACGTGATTACAATTTCGACGGAAAGGGTCGAAGAGACAAGCATCAAGATTGAAATCGTAGATAATGGCCCTGGGATTCCGTCAGAGGTGCAAGCTAGGCTATTTGATCCATTTTTTACGACCAAGGCGGTGGGAAAGGGGACAGGGCTGGGCCTCTCGATTAGTCACGAGATTATTGTGCAGAAGCACGGTGGCCATCTTTCTTGCCTATCTGAAGTGGGGCAGGGTGCTCGGTTTGTTGTGGAAATACCTATTTAGAGAAAAGACTTGGGAAATGGCATAGGAAAAAGGTTTAAGGAAAAGACTTGGGAAAAGACACCGCTGCCAAAGATAAAAAGGGCGAGCGATGCCTTTTCGCAATGACTCGTATTCAGCTATAAACTGGAGTGATCCTTTTTATTCGGCGTTTTAACGCTTTATGGCAATGGTGCAGCGGACGGCTCAGGCGTGGCATGCTCTAGATATTGACGAGTCTTTATCGGCGTTGGCGGCCGATGCTGGTCAGGGACTGTCTACTGAAGACATACAGACTAGACTGACGGACTATGGGCCAAACGAGCTAGTAAAGACAGGTGGCCGCAGTCGCTGGCAGATTTTACTCGATCAGTTTGCCGATGTGATGCTGCTGATGCTGATTGGCGTGGCCATTGTGGCGGCGGTACTCGATGTGCGAGCGGGCAACTTTCCAAAAGATGCGATCGCAATTATGACCATCGTCATTCTCAACGCAGTCCTAGGCTATCTCCAAGAAAGCAAAGCAGAGCAGGCCCTTGCTGCCCTCAAAAATCTATCCTCTCCAGCCGTGCGCGTTTTACGAAATGGGCAGCAGCAGCAAATTGAGTCAAAGGGGCTCGTGCCAGGAGATATTCTCCTACTCGAAGCAGGCGATCAGGTCGCCGCAGACGGTCGCCTACTAGAAGCCATGACACTGCAAGCGAGAGAATCTGCCCTAACCGGAGAGGCCACTGCTGTCGATAAGCAGGCCAGCGTTACGCTGGCAGAAGACGTGGGGCTGGCCGAACGTAAAAATCTTGCCTTTCAGGGAACAGAAATTGTCCACGGGCGCGGCAAGCTGCTAGTGACCCGTACGGGGATGGCCACAGAGCTAGGGCAAATTGCCGACATGATTCAGTCTGTTGTCGATCTGGCCACGCCATTACAGCAGCGGCTAAAGCAGCTGGGCAATACGCTCGTGATCGGTTCGCTGAGCCTAGTCGCCATTGTCGTCATCGGTGGCTCACTCGCAGCAGGTTGGTCTGTCTTTGAAGAGCTGCTAACTGTGTCACTTAGCATGGCCGTGGCCGTGGTGCCAGAAGGGTTACCAGCGGTGATCACCGTGACCCTCGCACTGGGCACCCAGCGAATGGTCAAGCGACAGGCACTGGTACGCCGACTGCCTGCGGTCGAAACCCTGGGCTCAGTGACCACGATTTGCTCTGATAAAACGGGGACACTCACTCAAAACAAAATGGTGGTGCAGTCGGTGCAGGTATCGGGACTGCCTTTTGAAAGTGACTTTGCGGTGAGTGGTGAAGGCTATGCGCCAGCAGGAGAGTTTAGATCTGGTGAAAAAGTTGTTGCACCGCTCGAAAAATCTACCCTGGTACTGTTGTTGTTAAACTGTGCGCTCTGCAACGATGCGGCCCTACAGCAAAAGGAAACGTCGCCCGGGATAAATGAATGGGCCATTGTCGGTGACCCTACCGAGGGCGCACTGGTGACGCTAGCGGCCAAAGCAGGATTAGACAAAGGCAAGCTGGACGATGAGTTTCCTCGGGTGGCCGAAATTCCCTTTTCGTCTGAGCGCAAGCGGATGAGTGTGGTGGTAAAGGTCCCTGAGACCAATCGTTTGGGGCTTGATAGTGAACGGGTTTTGTTTGCAAAGGGGTCTGCAGAAATGCTGTTAGAGCGCTGTAGCCGCCTGGGCAAAGGTGCAAAAAGTATTACGGCAGAAGATAAACAAACCATTCTGAAAAAGGTAGAATCTCTGGCTGGCAAAGGGCAGAGAGTGCTAGGGTTTGCCTATCGTCCCCTAGCGTCAGACGAGACCCCAGATGAAGCCTTAGGCGAGACCCCAGACGAGGCCGCAGACGAGGCTGCAGGCGAGTCAGTCGATCATCTTGAAACAAACTTAATCTGGCTAGGCACGGTTGCTATGATCGACGCGCCACGCCCCGAGGTAAAAGAGGCCGTCATTCGGTGCCAGCAAGCAGGCATTCGCCCCGTGATGATTACAGGCGATCATCCGCTGACGGCAAAAGCCTTGGCCATAGAGTTGGGCCTAGTTACGGATAAAGCGGAAGATGCAAACGTGCTCGTAGGCCCAGAAATAGAGGCGCTGAGCCAAACCGATTTGGAAGCTGCGGTAGAGGCCGTCAGCGTGTATGCGCGGGTCTCTCCGGAGCACAAGCTGCGAATCGTGCAGGCGTTGCAATCCCGGCAGCAGGTTGTGGCCATGACAGGCGATGGCGTAAACGATGCCCCAGCGTTAAAGCAGGCTGACATCGGCATTGCCATGGGCATTACCGGCACAGATGTGAGTAAAGAAGCTAGCGATATGGTGCTGCTAGATGACAACTTTGCCTCTATTGTGTCCGCAGCCGAAGAGGGCCGGGTGGTCTACGGCAACATTCGTAAGTTTGTGAAGTACATCTTAGGCTCAAATATTGGTGAGGTCATTACGATTGCCCTGTCGCCGCTGCTGCTGCCAATTGTGGCGGTACCGCTGACGCCCTTGCAGATATTGTGGATGAATTTGGTGACGGATGGCTTTCCGGCGTTGGCGCTGGCCATGGAGCGACCAGAGCCAAATATGATGAATCGACCGCCCCACAGCCCAAAGGAGAGCATTTTTGCGCGGGGGCTCGGCTGGTATATGGTGCGGGTGGGCATTGTTTTCGCTATTTTGGCCGTGACGCTGATGCTATGGGCCTATGGCTATACCCATTCTGCTGCTGGAGAAGCGGCTGGCGATCCAGAACGCTGGAAAACAATGGTCTTTACCATGCTGTGCCTGTCGCAGATGGGTCATGCTATTTCGGTGCGCTCTAGCCAACGGCTCGCGGTGGAAATGTCGCAGCTATCTAATCCGTATGTGCTGTTAGCAGTTGTGGTAACAACGCTTTTACAGCTGTTGCTAATATATGTTGCGCCGTTGAGGAACTTTTTTGGTACCCATGTGCTTTCTCTGACAGAACTGATGATCTGTGTCGGCTTTAGTACGCTGCTGTTTGTTTGGTTAGAGCTTGAGAAATGGTTTGTTCGGCGAAATTTCAGGCTTTAGGTGAATTCTGTTATTCGTAAATGTACTGAATGCTGCAGTGTTATCGATGCAGCTCAGTACGGATGTGACGTTTGTAAAGTTACTGGTAAGCTTCAACCTGTACAGTTTTGGCTGTACGCATCTTGCTATATGCGCTTTCTATGTGCACTTTAGCGATCCGAGGGGTTTGTCTACACACTTATGCTTGTCTCTTGCAGCCTTTTCAGCTGAGCTGACTTGTGGTGTTCGTCTGCACGTTTAGATTCTCGACTATCTTATGGTCGTTCCTTTTCTGTCGAACAAGCGGCTCTTTACCCTTGGTTTGCGAAAGCTGTTGCTGTGCTTTTTTGTTTGTGTCGCGCTCATTCCTATTTTGTTTTTGGGAACGTGGGTTTACAACAATGCGCTCAATGCAGAGATTCAGTCTGTTGAGCAAAAGCACTTACTGCTAGCCGAAAATATCAGCGGCACGCTGGGTAACTATGCAAATGATCTAAAGGCTATTTTTATTGCCAAATCTGAAGATGAGCCCGCGCCCGCTTCACCTGAAATAGAGGCGCTGCTGCGCTCAGTAAATATCAATCTGCTGGCACTAGAGAGAGAAGGAGAAGGCACTTCTTTGATGTACTGCTTGGGTGATGAGCAACTGCTGCCGCTTGGGGGGATAGATGCGCTGAAGACCGAACGCAGAAAGGCGTTTGCTCAGCCGAACCGGGTGATTATAAGCCCCATCATATTTAATCGGCGTGAGCTGCCGACCATTTATTTGCTGCGGGTCAAGCGCGATCAGACTTTGGCGATCGCCGCGATTAACACGGCTTATTTTCATCAGGTGCAGCGGGCGATTGTGTTTGGCGATAGTGGCCATGCGGCCATTGTGGACCAGGCAGGTCATGCGATCGCACATCCCAAACCAGAATGGGAACGCAGCGCTCACAATATGAGTAAGCTAGCGCCAATCAGCCTAATGATGGCGGCTCAGGCAAAGGGCGTCACTCGGTTTTACTCTCCAGCAATGCAGGCCGACATGATTGTGGGTTATGCCACAGTGCCAGAAACTGGCTGGGGTGTCATTATTCCGCAACCCTACAGTGAAATTCAAGCGAGAGCCCGTAAAACAAAGCTGATTGCCTTGTTGGTGTCGGGCGTTGGGCTGGCGCTGGCACTTTTTGTGAGCTGGCGGCTGACTATTTATATTTTGAGGCCGATTCACTCTGTCATTGAGGCCTCTCGAGCACTGGGGGCGGGCTACAAAATTGAGAGCCTCGGGCTTGCTCGCCGAAGAATGCCCAAGGAGTTGCACATTCTGTTGCACACGTTTGATCGGATGGCTGCTGAAGTGTCATCAGCACGGACAACCTTAGAAGAGCGTGTGATCGCGCGTACCCAGGCACTCCAAAAAGAGGTAGAACGGCGAAAAGCTTTGGAGGCGCAGCTGATTCGTCAGGCGACCCACGATGTGCTCACAGGGCTGCCAAATCGACGGTTATTAGAGCAGCAGCTGCGAGAGGCAACAGATTTTTCGGTGCGATCGCACCAGCCCATTGCCCTCTTATTTATCGACCTAGACGGATTCAAAGCCGTCAACGATCGCTACGGTCATAAATTGGGCGATCACCTGCTGGTGCAGGTCTCTGCTCGGCTCAGACACAACCTACGAAAAACAGATAGCGTTTTTCGTCTAGGGGGAGATGAGTTTGTTGTTTTATTAAAACAAGCTAAGTCTGCCGAATCGGTCAGCAATATTGCCAATCACCTACTGTGTGTATTGAAACAGCCCTTTTCCATTCAATCCTACGAGGTGCACATAGGCGCTAGCATTGGTATGCGTATCAGTCACAGCTGGTCACGCGAGAGCGCAGAAGATATTCTGTCCGATGCAGATAGCGCCATGTATAAAGCAAAAGAGAAAGGCAACTGTTCTATGCTCTATGAAGAGATATCTGCATAAGAGCGTGAATGAAATAATGTGTACTACCAGTAAACCTTTGTGGCTCACTCTTTGAGAAGGGAAGAGAAAAACAGAGAAGGGAAGAGAAGAACAGAGAAGGGAAGAGAAGAACAGAGAAGGGAGAAGAACAAAGTAGAGCAACGCTCTACAGTCAAAGATAGTCAAAGATAGTTAAAGACCTTCTCCCTAGGGAGCTAGAGAGAAGGTCTTGAAATCCGGTGTCCTCTTCCTAAGGCTACTTATTCAACGCAGCCTCACCTCGACGGGAGAGTTCTTGGGCATAGTCTGTCCAAGAGCCCTGGCCCCAGTAGCGGAAGCAGCTCGTTTCTACCAAGAGCAAATAGACTAGCGCCTCCTGATAGTCTTCACGCTGGGTCACGCTGGGGTCAGCCTGAACCTGACGGTCGTACTTTTCGTGGAACTTGGCGCTGAGCTGATTCATCGGCCCGAGCACGTTTTCATAGCCCTTGACCCAGCTGAGATCATTCGTCCAAGACGCACCATCCATGTGGAACTGATGATCGGTTTCACTCAGCGTCTTGATGGCTGCCGCAACGGCTTCTGGCGTTGCACTATCTGGATTGACCCGCTGCCAAATCTTGTGCTGACTCACCGCCTGACACTCAGGGTAGTCATCTGGATTTACCCCAGCCGCTTCGATCATTTCAATGTACTCAGTGCCATTGAGACCTACCGTCCCTTCTACACTGCGGCCATTGTCCTTAATACCGCTCCAGAAAGGTACAAAGTCGCGGCCATACTCATTCATCATCACGCCGCCATTTTCGCCATCGGCAATTTGCGACACGCAGCAAGGCACGCTGACCCCACCAATATCTTGACGGGTGCGGCCCACCGCTTCGTGATAGGGCTGCATTTGAGCAACGAGCTTTGTATCAGATCCCTGAGTTTTAATCAGCGCGGTAATGCTGATCGTTTCACCGCGAGAGTTACGCGCTACCAGCTTGTTTGGGATGAACTTGTCATCGTGGTTTAGGCGAGCACCGTCTAGCCGCTCTACAGAATCTTCCTGCACTAGCAGCCAGCGATAGCCACAGTCTTTGAGAGCCTTGATGTATTCGTAGAGCGTGTCTGGATTGTTTGGCAGGTGCATCTCTGGTGGAGAAAAGCCCTTCACTCGCTTGAGCGCGTCGTAGTCAAAAAGCGCTGCAAAGTGATGCTGCCACGCTTGAATATGCAGCTTAATATCGGGAATGGGCGTAGAGGGAACAACCGCGTGGCTCCACATGGTGCCCATCCACTCTACGTAGGGCTGATACTGTGGCTCACACAGTCGCTTGAGGTCATTGATAATATCTTCGCGGCCCATCTGGCGAAAGGCCCAGAAAAGGTTGCCGGAGTAGTCGAGCATAATGCGAGGATTTTCGCCTTTAGCCACCAGCTCAGGAATCCATTCGCCCATGCGCTTGTAGCACCAGGCAAACACAGAGGCATTGTGATTGTCGCCATCACCCTGATTTTCAAACATGTGTTGGAGATTGCTAATGGGGTCTCCATTGGGCCCAGCAGGAATCGTCGGCTGGTGCATGTGAAGTGCGCAGGCAAACCCAGCGGTCACCTTATTGATATCTAGATTGGTGTCGGGTAAAAAGACTGGCTCTGTGTGGTTGGCGATGCGGGTAATGGTCTCTTCGTGGCCGCAGATATTGGGCAACCCTGAGCGCATATCGTGAAGCGTCGGGTACTTGGTTGGTACGCTTGCGATCATAGATGTAAGTCCTTTATGAGGTCGCTAGATTACAGACCATGAAATTTTATGCTTGGGAAATTTTTCACGGTGTACCGCTAGCGTATGAACTGTCAGATTTTAAGTCAATTTTTTGTGTTCGTAGCTAAAGCTCTAATAAGTTGTGCAATGTTGTGCAATAAGTATCGTGACGGGAAGTGTCGTGACGGGGTTTTGCGTAAGTTATCTAGCTGAGAATGAGCCGTAGAAAGGCGTTTAAAACGAGCTAAAAAAGCGATTTTTGGAGGTAACAGCTAACATGGCCTCCAAATCAATAAAATAATTTTGCTGAGATTGGCAGGTCAATTTCCCCTGATTTCTGGTTGAATGTAGACATAACATAAACTTTCATTACAAAAGTCTAGGGACTGTCTATGTACATCGTGCAAGTTGCTTCTGAGTGTGCCCCTGTCATCAAAGCAGGCGGATTAGGGGATGTGGTTTACGGCTTGAGCCGTGAGCTAGAGGCCCGTGGTCACTGTGTGGAGCTAATTTTGCCCAAGTACGACTGTATGCGCTATGACCATGTGTGGGGCATGCACCAGGCGTATCAAGACTTGTATGTCCCCTGGAACGGCGGCATGATCCATTGCTCTGTGGACTGTGGCTGGGTGCACGGGCAGCTATGCTTTTTCATTGAGCCGCACTCGGGCGACAACTACTTCAACCGTGGCAAGTATTACGGTGAGATGGACGACCACTTCCGGTTTGCCTTTTTTAGCAAGGCCGCGCTGGAATTTTTGCTCAAGAGCGGCAAACGGCCCGATGTTATCCACTGCCACGACTGGCAGACAGGGTTAGTGCCGGTGATGCTGTTTGAAATGTACAAGCACCATGGTATGGACGGCCAGCGGGTTTGCTACACCATTCACAACTTCAAGCATCAGGGGCTATGGGGAGCAGAGCTGCTGTGGGCCACAGGGCTAAACCGAGATGCCTACTACGAGAGTGGCGATCGCCTAGGAGACAATCACCATCCCCGTGCGATTAACTGCATGAAGGGTGGCATTGTCTACTCAAACTACGTGAATACGGTCTCGCCGCACCATGCCTGGGAGGCTCGATTTAGTGACATTGGCTGCGGCTTGCAAGGCACACTAGAGCAGCACCAAGGTAAGTTTGGTGGCATTTTGAAC
Source organism: Cyanobacteria bacterium J06627_28 (assembly GCA_038521595.1). Classification (GTDB taxonomy): domain Bacteria; phylum Cyanobacteriota; class Cyanobacteriia; order Phormidesmidales; family Phormidesmidaceae; genus Phormidesmis. The sequence continues at coordinate 19,596 of JBCBKQ010000031.1, forward strand.
GGTATTAGCTATGCCATTTGGAGCCCGGATGTAGACACGCATATCCCAGCACAGTACGGCATCGCTGACTTTGAAAATAAAGCGCTTAACAAGAAAGCCCTGCGAGAAAGATTGTTGCTAGGCGCCAGCGATAAGCCCATTGTGGCCTTTATCGGCAGGCTAGATCAGCAAAAGGGCGTTCATCAGGTACATCATGCACTGTACTACGCTCTAGCCAACGACGCACAGTTTGTTCTATTGGGCTCGGCCTCAGAGCCTGGGATTAATGATTGGTTCTGGCATGAAAAGATTCATTTAAATGAAAATCCAGACTGTCATTTAGAGATTGGCTTTGACGAAGAGCTAGCGCATTTAATCTACGCAGCGGCAGACATTATGATCGTACCGAGTAACTACGAGCCCTGCGGTCTGACTCAGATTATTAGTTTGAAGTATGGCACGGTGCCGGTGGTACGCGGCGTGGGTGGTTTGGTCAATACTATTTTCGACTGGGATTATGACGAGTCTCATAGCCCTGAGGAGCGCAATGGATTTGTCTTTTATGAGAATGACAGCTACGCGCTAGAGTCGGCGCTGGGCAGAGCTTTAAATCTGTACCAAAAGGAGCCTGCTCTGTTTGAAAAGCTAGCAAAGCAAGGCATGGCCTGTGATTATTCTTGGACGAAGCCAGGAAGCCAGTACGAGGGCGTGTACGAACATATTCGCGCTCAGTACTAGCTCTTGCTGCACTTGTAGAAATCTATGTGGAAATCTATGTAGAAACCTATGTAGAAATCTATGTAGAAACCTACGCCCAGAAGCTATCACCGCTGTACGTGACGCCTTTAATAAACCACGACTCAGGGCTAACGTAACGATATTGCACGTCTATGTCGTCTAGTGCCTGACGGGCTGATGCTGAGAGCTGGTGGGCCGCGCCTTCTAAATTTTCGGCAATGCGGCCTGCGTTGGTGGATTTGGGAATGACGACAGTGCCTCTATCTATAGCCCAAGCAATGAGTAGCTGAGCAGGCGAAATACCTTCGACGGCGGCCGTGCTGATAACCGCCTCGTTTTCTAGCAGTGGGGGCTCGTCTTTGGCTTTCATCGTATCTGGGCGATCGCTCGATCCCAAAGGAGAATAGGCCGTCAGCCTTATCCCCTTCTCTTCACAATATTGCTTGAGTTCTGGCTGTGGATTGTAGGGATGCAGCTCCACCTGATTGATGGCAGGCACAACGCCAGTCTCTCCAATCAGCTGTTCTAACTTGGAGACGCTAAAATTCGAAACACCAATGCTGCGAGCGAGTCCTTTTTCTTTTAGGGTTAGCAACGCTTCAAAGGTGGCCGATAGCGGACAGTCAGACAGTGGGACAAAATCTTCTGGCTTTGGCCCGAGCGTACCTGGGCGGAAGGCCACTGGCCAGTGCATTAGGTATAGATCAACAAAGTCTAGACCCAGTGCGCTCAGGGTTTCTTGACAGCCCTTTTCCACGTCGGCAGGTGCGTGAAAGCTATTCCATAGCTTGGAGGTGACAAATAGTTCGTCTCTAGTCAGTACACCCGATGAGAGAGATTCTGTTATGGCCCTACCGACCTCGTTTTCGTTTTGATAAATCCAGGCGGCATCAATGTGACGATACCCTACCCGTAGCGCTTCCTTAACTGCCTCGTAAACGGCATCTTTCGGAGATTTCCACGTGCCAAGGCCAAAGGCTGGCATGATTGTTCCATCGTTCAGGGTAAATGATTTCATCATCTCTCCAATTTTTTTAAGGCTCTCAGAAGGCGGCTCTAGGGACGGCGCTACGGTCTTACTCTACTGCATATTTTTACTGCATGTAGGTACGCACGTTACGAATGGCCTGCGTAGCATAGCCATCTCGGGGGCGCTGCATGAGGGCTCGCTCAAAGAATGCGATCGCCTGCGCATAGTTACCGCGCTCAGTAGCGTCATATCCTCGGCGCATAAAGCGATCATAAGGATTTTCAGCCATCTCGTTTAGACCAAATTCACCATCGCGAATGCCATCGACCGCGTTCCAGTAGGCTATGGTTGCCTGTCGGTCGCTGGGCCTGTCGTACAGGGCGCTGCGGAAATACTCACGGGCCGTGCCGAAGTCTTCTCTTTGGGCAGCAGCATATCCGAGTCGCATATAGCGGTCATATACAGATTCATTGGTGTACACGCTGTAGGTTAGCGGCACATCGGTAGGAGAATCTGCCCCCACGCCTCTAGTCACGTAGGTTTGCACATTGCGGATGGCCTGGGCTGCGTAGTAGTCACCGGGGCGTAGCTGCAAAGCTGCCTGAAAGTAAGCCAGTGCGGTTTCGTAGCTTTCTTCTTCGGTGGCGTCATAGCCCGCCTCCATGTAGCTGTTGTAGGCGATGGCTGTGTCGCTCAGCGTGCCGGTCTGTAGGTTTGAGCGAGCATTCCAATAGGCCGTTGTTGCAGCCTGATCGTTTGGTATGGCAAACAGCGCATAGCGAAAATAGTTAGCCGCAATGACAAAGTCTCCTTCTTGCTCTGCGGCAAAGCCTAAACGCATGTATTCATCGTAGTCTGCCTCTGGCACGTAGGGCTCTTCTACAGCGACTGCGGGGGTGACGGGCGATTGCACTAGGATGGCATCTGTCTGTGCTGTAGCGGCTGTAAACTGGCTACCAGCTGCTATGGCAAGCGTAGAGGCTAAAGTGCAAAGTGAGGTACGGAGCGTAAATTTATTAAGGCGTTTCATCGTGACCAAGTATTCAGAAGTTTGTCTTTCTGCCTAAGATTAATCAAATGAACAGCCTCATCCTCTCTAGCGAACGAGACAGACTAGACGAACAGAATAAAAAGAGTTTCTCTCTTTCTGCTGGTTTACGTTCTCTCTAAAGGCAGACATTAGAGATTGGCGTGGAAACAAACTTCCTGGCGAAGCGTGGGGAATAGAGGGATGGGGATTGTCGAGTTGATCAATGCCTGGTACTACTCATCTTTTAAATCAGTTGGAATCTCTAGGGTAAAGGTACTGCCTACACCCGGGGTGGACTGGCAGTAGAGCTTGCCCTGGTGCTTTTCGGTAATGATTTGGTGGCTGATGGAAAGGCCAAGCCCTGTGCCAGCACCGACATGCTTAGTGGTAAAAAACGGATCGAAAATGTGGGGCAGCACCGTGTCAGGAATGCCCACGCCGTTGTCACGGATATGAATAGCGATCGCACCTTCTTTTGATTCTGTATGAATCATAATATTTGGCGCTGCAATCGACTCTCTGCCAACGGCCTCTATGGCATTGCTCAAAATGTTCATAAAGACCTGATTTAGCTGGCCCGGATAGCACTGCAGCTCTGGCAGGGCCGCATAGTCACGGGTAACGGCAATTCTGGGGCGTGTCGCTGTTGCCTTGAGGGTATGCTGCAAAATGACCAGGGTGCTTTCTAGGCCCTCGTGAATATCTACCTGCTTAAAGTCAGATTCGTCTAGTCGAGAGAAATTTCGTAGAGAGAGAACAATCGTTTTTATGCGATCGCTCCCGTTGCGAACGGAGCTGACTAAGCTAGACGAATCTTCTTTCAAAAAGTCTAAGTCGATCTCTTCTAACAGATCTTCTACCTCGTCGGGCATCGTCGGGCAGCCCTCTTGGTAGGCTTCGATAATTTGAAACAAATCTCGACTGTAGCTGTCTAAATGCTTAATATTGGTATGGATAAAATTAACGGGATTGTTAATCTCGTGGGCAACGCCGGCAACTAGCTGCCCCAAAGAAGACATTTTCTCAGTTTGAATTAGCTGAGCCTGCGCAGCTCTGAGCTGTTTGAGCATCTCTTCTAAATCACCCACTTTTTGATTGAGATCGCGGGTTTTTCGTTCGACCTCTTGCTCCAGGCTTTGGGAGTAGCGCTCGGCCTGCTCGTACAGCTGCGCATTTTCGATGGAGATGGCGGCTTGGCTCATGAGTAGCTGTAGCGTTTCTATGCGATCGCGCGAAAACGCCCCTTTACTTAAATTATTTTCCAAATACAGCATCCCCACCAGCTTGCCCTGTCGGGTAATCGGTAGGCATAATGCCGATTTTGGCTGCTGCCGCTGAATATATTTGTCCGTCCCAAATTCTTCTGCGATCGCCAAATTGTCAAACACAGCCGGCTGACCACTGCGAGCCACAGCATAAATCAGACTCTGAGGAATCTCTTCGTACTGTTTTAGAGGCGTGTGCTGTGTGCAAATATGCTGAGGATTGGCCTCAGCCAAAACGGTCCACTGGCCATGCTGACGCAGTAAAAAATGACCCCGCTCTGCCCCAGAACTCTTTAGAACAATCCCCATCAAAGTCGTCAGCAAATTTTCTAGCTCAATCTCTTGAGAAATTGCCTGAGCTGCCTGCATCACCGCCGAAAAATCTAGCCACATACTTTTGCCAGTGGCCGTGCGAGCATGGGTGTGCAGACGCGCCTGCGTCTGCGGCGAGAGCGTGGCATTGTCAGACATATCTGTAATATCTGTTGAATGCCTCTGGCTCAGCGCATCCCTGAGTAGCTGCGGACAGGCGCTTTCTAGCTGACGCGCTTTGGCATAGGCGCCCCAGCGAATGTAGCCGTAGTAGGCCTCCTGCATGTAGACAGCAGCAACTTTTGTCTTTCCCCACTGCAGATAAAACTTGGCAAATAGCTCGTTGGCCAGGGCCACCTCTTGATGGTATCCATGGGTCTGAGCACCTGCGATCGCTCGGTCATATTTCTCAATTGCTTCGTAGGGTAGACCCAGCACCCGGCACCGCTCCGCCTCCACCAGCTCAAACTTGTGGGCATAGTTCATAGGCGCATGTTCTGCCCATAGCGCTAATTTCTCCTGATTCTTATCTACCTGCTTGAGTAGCTTGTCTCTTTCAAGCTGTGACTCATCCTCCTGGGCCACCTCGGCGGCAGACAGCACCGACATTTCTCTCAAAGCCAGCAGCGAGTCGTAGCAGTAAAACGTAGAAAACATGGGGAAGCCACCCCCAGCCATCAAAAACTGTCGAACTTGCGCCGCATTGGATTTGGCCTCGGGCAAGGCTTCGAAGAGATAGCTCAAAATGAGCTTGTGCGTGTATAGCGTAAAGAGTCCCGTGGCATCGTTCGCAGCCAGCAGCTGCGGGATACCTGTTTCTTCATTAAACGCTTCACCCATGAGGCGAAAGGGTTCATCATCAGAGGTCGATAAATTTAGCGCTACCTGCCGACAGATCTGGCAGTACTTAAGCGTGGTAACCTGCTTCAGCTCGCCCAGTGTCTGCACATAGCCCAGCATCGTTTGCTCAAGGGCAGTGAGTTCGTATCCGGTCAGATAGCTATTAAAGCAAAGGTGATAGGCCGCATAGCCAACATACTCCAAATCACCTGCTTCCAAAGCAAGCTTATAGCTGTCTGTTAGGAGAGAAAGTGACGCTTTGAGGTGGTCAGTGTGGTGCTGAAGAAAAGCAGCCACTACAAAGTAAGTCTTGGCTTTCAGCTCTTTTGAGGGAGAAACCAAAGCCAGGTCTAAGGCCAGCTGACCAAAGCGAGCGGCATCTGGCACATTGTTCAATATGATGTTGAGCAGGTTACCGTAAGCCGCATAGCTAAAGGCAGACTGAGGCGTATTGCCATGCAAAACGCATAGGCGAACCTGCAGCAGCACCAGCACAGGAAACAAAAGCGGCATCCCTAAAAAAGCCGCTGGCAACACACAGCCCGTCAGCCGGATAATGGCAATGTGCTCAGGAGAAGTCATTGCCGGTAAGTCTGCCAGGCTCAGAATTTCTCTATTACCGAGTAAGCCAAGGGTTTCTCCAAACGAAGCTTGAATATCGCTAGGTACTGGATTTTCTGGCAGATCTATCCCTAGAGTCTGTAGTGCATTTCGTGCCGTTGAAATCGCTTCTAAAAGCTGATTTTGGGAGGTGTGGGCCAGTACCTTTAGCTCATAGACCCTGACTTTATCGAGCATCGTCTTCGCCTGGGTGAAAACAATGCTCGCCGTCTCCTCCATTTTAGAAAAGTCACCGTAGAGTAACGCGGCTTCTGTCAAAGCTTCATGTAGCGATAGCGTGAGCCCATAGTGGGTTTGCCAGCTATCTTTTGGCAACAACTGTTGAGCAGTCATTAAGTAATTTACAGCGGCCTGATAAGCATTGGTTGCCTTAGCCTTGCGCCCTGCATGTAGGTTTAGCCTGGCTAGTTCATTTCTCTGTGCTTTGTCGGAAATAAGGGCAATCCCTTGATTTAAGTGATTGACAATCTCAAATAGCGCCTCTTCTAAAGCCTCTTCTAAAGCCTCGTCTAAGGTCTCATCGAAGGGTTCATCTGAGGTTTCATCTAGAGCCTCATTCGGAGCTCCATCTAAAGTGTGATCTAAAGTATCATCTATCGCTTCTGCTGCTATCTCTTCTACGGCGCGGCTAAAGACAGCGTCAGTTTTGTGGCTCAGCAGCCGCTGACCAATCACCAGATGAGTATTTTCTTTTTGTTCATTGCTAATTAGGCTGTAGGCGGCCTGCTGAATCCGGTCATGGAGAAACTTATAGGTCGTATTTTGCAGCGCAGTTTCAGTGTCGTTTTCAAATTGCTTGCCCATGTAGAGCTTGTAAACGTCACCCTGAGGCACAATTAAACCCAAAGGAATTGCTGGCCAAAGCGATTTGGCGGTTTCGCTATGGGATTTTTCAGCTGCGATCGCCAAGGTTTCTAACTCAAAGCAATTACCAATACAGGCCGCCATCATCATGACCTGCTGCGTGTCTTCGGGCAGCTTTTTTAACTGCTGCGCCATGAAGTGAACCACATCATCTGTAAACGAGCAGGCGGCCACTTGTGAAATATCGCAGTCCCACTGGCAGGCTTCTGCATTGAAGCGAATGTGACTTTCTTCGTGCAGAGATTTGAGAAACTGCGTGGTGAAGAAGGGGTTGCCTTTTGTTTTTTGAAAGACAAGATCGCTGAGGGGCTGAGCTTTTAGCGGTGAGTAGTGGAGCGTATCGGCAACTAAATGGTTGGTATCTGACTGAGAGAGGGGTGCTAGGGCTAGCCTCGTGACAGGCGCCCTCTCTTCTATTTCTGCCACGGTAAGCATGAATGGATGGGCCCCAGAGACCTCGTTGTCTCGGTAGGCGCCTAAGAAAAGTAGAGGAACCTGTCCGGTGGTGAGTCGCTTGATTAACTCTAGGGAGGCGACATCAGCCCACTGTAAGTCGTCAATAAAGAAAACTAGGGGCTTTTCTGAACTGGCAAATACCGAAATAAACGATAAAAACAATCGATTAAAGCGAGTTTGTTCGGCATCTGCGACCAGCGGAGCAACCGCAGGCTGCGCTCCTAGCAGTGTCTCCAGTTCTGGAATCACGCCGATTAGCACCTGGGCCTCGTCGTTAAGCGCCGCCAAAATTTGCTGCCGCCAGCGCTCTATCGCTTCATCAGAGGTTGACATTAGCTGTTTTATCAGTCCTCGGAGCGCCTGGATAAAAGCAGAGAGCGGCAGGTTTCGATTGTACTGATCGAACTTGCCCGTTAGAAAGTAGCTTTGTTGCTGGGTAATGGGCTTATGAATCTCTCGGATCAGTGCGGTTTTGCCGATGCCCGAACGCCCAGCGACTAAAATCGTTTCTGTAGGGGTAGATGAGGTTGCAACGCGAGAGAACGCATCCAACAGAGTTTTTACTTCGGTTTCGCGGCCATAGAGTTTCTCTGAGATCAAGAAGCGATCGCTCAGATCACGCACACCTAGCTCAAACGGTGCGATCGCAAAGCGACTCCCATGGAGTATCGCAGAACCTTGCTCTTTCCACCGGGTCAAACATTCAGACAAATCATGCCGTAAACCGAGTGCGCTCTGATAGCGATCTTCTGCATTTTTGGCCATTAGCTTTAGTACAATGGCCGACACCAAAGGGGGAATGCCCGGCACAATCTCGTGGGGGGGCTGGGGCATTTTGGCAATGTGATGATGCACCAGCGTCAGCAGATCGGTTTCTCTAAAGGGAAGGCGACCTGTCAGCAGCTCATAGAGGGTAGCGCCAAGGGCATAAAAATCTGTGCGATGGTCAATGCCACGGTTCATGCGTCCGGTTTGCTCAGGTGCAAGGTAGGCCAGCGTCCCTTCCAAAGCATCGGGGCTTTGGAGCACTTTTTCTTCTTTGGGCAGCTGGGAAGCAATGGAAAAGTCAATCAGCTCTATGCGCTTGCTCCCTGGCTGAATGAGAATATTGCCAGGTTTAATATCCTTGTGAACAACATGCGTCTGAGCGAGCTGATGTAAAATAGTCGCCAGTTGCATGCCAATGCCCAGACAGTCTATTAGGGGCAGCGGTTTGCCCGCCCGGTAGGTTTGCAAAGACACGCCGCCAAAGTCTTCCATGACCAAAGCGTAGCTACTCTCCCAAGGCTCCAAACTCAGCGACTTGGTAACACCTGATATGGAAAGAGCGCTTGTGAGCCTGTACTGATTACGAAACTGTACTAGCTCAGAAAACGTAGGGTTGGCTTTTTCTAGCAGTTTGATGATGACTGTGCGCGCAGTCCTATCGACACCGCTCTCTAAACTGTTATCTGAGTTGCTATCTAGATTGCTATCTGGACTGCTATTTAGGTTGCTATCTGGGTTGCTATCTAAGCTACTTTCTGAGCGACTCTCTAAATCGCCAGCCGACTCTACAACGGCTCGGTATATGCCCGTATGCCCTCTTGAGTAGAGCTTTGCAATAACGCCATAACCGGGGATGCGAGGTAGATACTGTCGAGTAGGCTGAGACCTTAAAATTTGACCAGATGGCAGGGGTAGCATAGCAAAGAAGAGAACCTGATGGCGTCAATCTTTCCTAGACTTCCCCTGGTCGAATCAAACTTAATGGATGTATTGAATAATGGTTGCTGTCATAAATGTCCTTGCTTAATGTCAACCGTTGCTAACAGTAATAGCCAGCAGTGATCCAAGCATAGACACAACAGCATCAGCTGATCTCCTGTGCCTAAGCAACATGCATTATTTTATACAGCTTCTTTAGCTGGCTTCTTTGTAGTTACGCGAGGCTTTGAGGATGGCCCCAATGAGGCCAACGGATTGATTGAGCACCACGCGCACGGGCACATCGTCGAGCATGTGGCTCACGCGCCCTTTATTGCCAAAGGCAAACATAAATTCGCCTCCTTTTATAAGATCTAGGTTTTTGGCAGTGACGCCGCCGGCAATGTATAGGCCACCTCTAGGCAACAGCTTTAGGGACAGATTACCGGCCTCGGAGCCGTAGGCACGGATGAAGATCTCCATGGTCTTTTGAGAGAGGAGATCGGTCTTTTCGGTGGCGGCTTTAGAAATGATGGCCGCTGGGTCGATTAGCTGGCTGCGCTGTCCGGCCTGGCGCTCCCAGCTGTTCATCGCATCAGCAATGGAGGAAGATTCGTTGGCATATTCGCGATCGCGCAAAAACTGATAGATAGAAATAATCCCCATTCCCGAGACCACCCGCTCTTCTGACACTCGCGAGATGCAGTGCTTTTCGAGCAGGTACTTACGCAGCTGAAACTCTAACTCCGACTGGGGCGCAAAGTCTACATGGCCGCCCTCAGACGGAAACACCTGATACTCACCATTACAAGGCAGCAAAAAGCCCTGGCCGAGCCCGGTGCCTGCACCTAGCACCGCCATGGGAGACGTATTAGATGGATTGCCCTGCTGGAGTTCATAAATATCTTCTGGCTGTAGGCCCAGCACGCCATAGCCAATCGCTTCAAAGTCATTAATCAGCTGCACCGTGGGGATACTGAGCGCACCTTTGAGAAATTCGGCGCGTAGAAACCACGATAGGTTTGTGAGTTGTGAGGTGTTGTTGACGATAGGGCCTGCGATCGCAAAACAGGCAGACTCCGGCTTTACTGCCGCAATGCCCTGGCTAGCCGCCGCCAAAAACTCCTTCACCATCGGCACAAACTCAGGATAGTCACCGCTGGGATAGCGCCCTTCATAGAGCGTTTTTAGGGGCAGCTCGTGGGTGGCATATTTTTGAATGTCGCTATCGTTGGCTTCAGCCAAGCGCAAAATCGTTTTGGTACCGCCAATGTCTCCAGCGAGTAGTTGTGCCATGGAATAAATAGAATTTTTTCAATAGGATTTTTTCCATTTCAGCGTAAGCAAATATCTTCTGTGTGACCTAAAGGTGCAAGAACTTTTTATATTTGCCTTTTATTTGACGCTGTTTATTTGATAAGGCAAAGGCACTGTTTCCAGAAAGTTACCCCAAAAAAACCTTTTGCCATAAAGACGATGTTTTTATAAAATGGGGGACTTCTAAAAACCAATCTAGAAGTCTCTTCTCCCTCATTTCACCCCTCATCTCACTAGGTAAGCGCTGTGACTGTAACGCCTCTTTCTCCTAAAGTTTCTTCTGTAAACGCCATCGATAAAGACTCACTCGCGCCCGCCGCTCGCCCAGATGCCCTAGGCCGCTTTGGCAAATTTGGTGGCAAGTACGTACCCGAAACGCTCATGCCTGCCCTCAAAGAGCTGGAAGAAGCGTACTACCAGTATCGTCACGAAGCCGACTTTCAAGCTGAGCTAGACGGCTTGCTCAAAGACTACGTCGGCAGAGCCAATCCGCTGTACTTTGCAGAGCGCTTGACTCAGCACTATGCCAAAAAATGCGGCTGGGACAAAGACAACGGCCCCGAAATCTATTTAAAGAGAGAAGACCTCAACCACACAGGCGCACACAAAATCAACAATGCCCTAGGGCAGGTGCTGCTCGCCAAGCGCATGGGCAAACAGCGCGTTATTGCTGAGACGGGCGCGGGCCAGCACGGCGTCGCCACCGCAACGGTCTGTGCTCGTTTTGGTTTAGAGTGCGTGGTGTATATGGGCGTAGAAGACATGCAGCGGCAGGCGCTGAACGTTTTTCGGATGCGGTTAATGGGTGCGATTGTGAGCCCCGTGAGTGCAGGCAGCGGCACGCTAAAAGACGCCACCTCTGAGGCCATTCGCGACTGGGTAACCAACGTAGAAACGACCCATTACATTTTGGGCTCTGTGGCAGGGCCACACCCGTACCCCATGATGGTGAGAGATTTTCATGGGGTGATTGGTGTAGAAACTCGGGCGCAGGCCTTAGAAAAGTGGGGCGGCAAGCCAGATGTGCTACTCGCCTGCGTCGGCGGTGGCTCCAACGCCATGGGCCTATTCCACGAGTTTGTCGAAGAGACGGATATTCGGATGATTGGCATTGAGGCGGCTGGTGAAGGGGCCGAGACCGAAAAGCACGCTGCCACGCTGACCAAAGGGCGTCCGGGCGTGCTGCACGGTGCGATGAGCTATTTATTGCAAGATGGTGAAGGCCAGGTGACCGAGGCCCATTCAGTTAGCGCCGGGTTAGACTATCCGGGTGTGGGCCCAGAGCACAGCTACTTTAAGGACTTGGGCCGGGCGGAATACTACAGCGTGACCGATGCCGAAGCCCTAGAGGCCTTTCAGCTGGTGTCGCGGCTAGAAGGCATTATTCCGGCACTAGAGACCGCCCATGCGTTTGCGTATCTTGAGCGGCTATGTCCTACGCTCACCCACGAAAAGCTGGTGATTAACTGCTCTGGTAGGGGGGACAAGGACGTGCAAACGGTCGCAAAAGTGCTCAAGTTTGAATAGGTGATTTCTGACGAAGGCGGGGAGTCGCGAGCGTTATCGCGGCTCCCCTTTTTTGCAGTAGTCTAAGTGGGTTGATTATTTATGTAGGAGCGTGTGAGTGGAGAATTTTGAGGTTTGCGATCGCGACATTACCCCGCAGCTATTGGAGCGATATCTAAAGGCGGATGCGATCGCAGTCGATACCGAAACCATGGGCCTAAATCCTTTGCGCGATCGCCTTTGTCTAATCCAGCTGAGCGATCCAGACGGCTACGTTAGCGCCATTCGCGTTGAGCGCGGCCAAGCCGAAGCGCCCAACCTAAAGCAGCTGCTCGAAGCCAACGGCATCAACAAAATTTTCCACTTTGCCCGATTTGATCTGGCCACTCTTCAGCATCACCTTGGCATTGCCACCGCCCCCGTCTTCTGTACAAAAATTGCCAGCAAACTCGCTCGCACCTACAGCCCTAAGCATGGACTCAAAGCCCTCGTACAAGAATTAGCCGGCA
>JBCBKQ010000032.1:0-30654 GCA_038521595.1 Cyanobacteria bacterium J06627_28
AGCTCAGACTTAAGCGCTTCTAGTTCAGCATCTACTGCTGCATCCTTGGTCTCGGCCTGAGCCCCATCGGCGGCGGCTTCATCTGCCGCAGGCAACGCCTCCTGAGCAGGTGAAGCCGCCGCCGATGGGGCTCAGGCCGAGACCAAGGATGCAGCAGTAGATGCTGAGCTAGAAGCGCTTAAGTCTGAGCTAGATAATCTGTAACCCACCCCGCCGTTACCGACGAATCCTCTGTCATTAACTCTCTGTCATTTTCTCCCCTGCTCAGACCCCTCTGAGCAGGGGAGCCTTATTTTTTTACCTTTGCATTTACGCTCATTTACGCTCATCCACGCTTATTTCCCATGCAAATTGCTGATCGCCTCAAGCCGCTACAGACAAACGTTTTTGCCGATATGGACAGCGCGAAAGCAAGCGCGATCGCAGCCGGTAAGTCCATTCTTGATTTGTCCCTAGGCTCGTCTGATTTGCCCACGCCGCCCCATGTGTTGGATGCGATCGCCGCTGCCCTGAGCGATCCAGACACTCACGGCTACGCCCTGTTCAACAGTACCCGAGCGTTTCGAGTAGCCGCCGCCCAGTGGGCTGAGACAAAATTTGGCATCAGTGTTGATCCCGAGACAGAAGTGCTACCGCTGATTGGCTCCCAAGAAGGCACCGCTCATTTGCCCCTGGCGGTCATGAATCCAGGTGACGTTGCGCTATTGCTAGATCCTGGCTATCCCTCACATGCAGGAGGTGTTTACTTGGCCGGTGGCTCCATTCATCCCATGCCGATTTTGGCTGAAAATGATTTTTTGCCGGTGCTGAGCGATATTCCCGCAGCGGTGTTGGCAAACGCTCGCATGATGGTGCTGAGCTATCCGCACAATCCCACGACGGCAAGTGCACCCCTGGACTTTTTCAAAGAAGCCGTAGCTTTCTGTCAGCAGCACAATATCGTGCTCGTGCACGATTTTCCCTATGCGGATCTCTTTTTTGAGGGGAAGCCTGTACCGTCCGTATTGCAAGCTGATCCGGATAAGTCAGTATCCATTGAGTTTTTTACCCTGTCGAAGTCCTACAACATGGGGGGCTTTCGTGTGGGGTACGCGATTGGCAATGCGGCGCTGATTAAAGCGCTGCGACAGGTCAAGGCGACCGTGGATTTTAATCAGTATCGGGGGATTTTGCGGGGGGCGATCGCGGCATTGACCGGCCCCCAAGACTGCGTTGCGCAGACCGTTGAGACCTTTGCTAGTCGGCGAAATGCCGCTGTATCGGCGCTACAGTCCATCGGCTGGGATGTGCCAATGCCAGATGCGACCATGTATATCTGGGCAAAGCTGCCAGCTACCCTACCCTATGACTGGGCTCAGCGTTCTATTGAGTTTTGTACGAAGCTCGTGGCTGAAACTGGGGTGGCACTATCGCCAGGGCGAGGCTTTGGGCCCTCTGGTGAAGGCTATGTGCGGTTTGCGCTGGTGCACTCTCCCGATGAATTGAAGCGGGCCATCGAAAAGATGGGTGACTTTATTTCACAGTCAAGTAAAGATTCTATGAACAAGTTTAATTAATGTGATTTCAGTTCGCGCATCTTTTCTACGGAGTCTGCATACTGTGAAAAAACACAGGGCGCTTTCCGTAAAAAGACTGAGCTAAATCGCGCAAAGCCGGCCTTTAAAAACGTTGGCGTAAGTACCATGTCTCATTCAAATAAACGGCTGGGTCGGGTTCTTATTTTAGAAAATGACTATAGTAATCGGGTATTGTTTGCCGACTATCTGGAGTACTGCGGATATTCGGTTTTTCCGCTGGCCGATGAGCAAAAGATTTTTGAAAGTTTGGCTGAGTTTCAGCCAGACGTGCTTATTTTGAATTTGAAAATGCCGTTTATTGACGGCTTTAGCATTATCAAGCAGCTGCGATCGCACTCCCGTTGGCAGTACCTGGCTGTGCTGGTTGTGACGGGCTACACCTTAGAGAGCGATCGCCAAAGGGCTTATCGGCTAGGGGCCAATGGCTACCTGACCAAGCCAATTATTCCAAACGAGTTGAGTACTTCTGTGGCAAGGCTCATAACGTATTCGGCGGCCTAGTCACAGCTACCCTAGCGTCTGCTCCGTTTCTTCTATATCCGGCTGCTTTTTTTTGAGGTAGTCTTCCACCATCTGATTGAGGCGCTGTACAGAGGTGCCCACTTCCAAAATGCTAGTCTCTAGGCGGTTCGATACGATTGCCATAGACTGCAGTTCGTTCAAAATTTTGCTAATGGACGCTTGATACTGCCTTTCAAATTCTTCTGGGGTCACGTTATTTGGTCTTGGTGGCGTATTAACTTATACCTAACGATAGTCCTTTATTCGTAGGTATGGTTGCAACTGCTTTACCTAAGCCCATGCGGAATCTTTTTGATCGTGCGTAATTTTTGTGATGTGTTCGGATTTCCGCTGAATGTCTGTCGCTATACTTTTTAAGGCGCTTAAAACAGGCGCTTAAAACATTTACTTTTCCAACGTGTCTACTGCCGCAAAAACGCTGCTTCAAAATCCTGAAAAGTTAGAAAATCGGCTCAAAGAGATTCCTCAAGTGCCGGGCGTCTACTTTATGAAGGATGAGACCGACCAGATTTTGTATATTGGTAAGTCCAAAAGCCTGCGCAATCGCGTACGCTCTTACTTTCGCGATGGGGCTCACCATCACACGCCGCGCATTGGCACAATGGTGCGCAAAGTGGCCGATATCGAAATTATCGTCACCGATACAGAAGCCGAGGCACTGGCCCTAGAGGCAAACTTAATTAAGCAGCATCAGCCCCACTTCAATGTGCTGCTAAAAGATGACAAAAAGTATCCCTACCTTTGCATTACCTGGTCAGAAGATTATCCGCGCATTTTTATCACGCGTAAGCGGCGAAAAAATGCCAAAAATCGCTACTACGGGCCGTATGTTGATACTGGGCTGCTGCGTCGGACTTTGCAGATCGCCAAGCGTATTTTCCCGCTGCGGCAGCGACGGCAGCCTTTGTTTAAAGATCGACCCTGCTTGAACTATGACATTGGCCAGTGTCCGGGCGTTTGTCAGCAGATGATTACCCCCGAGGACTATCACAAGATTGTGCAGCGGGTGGCGATGGTCTTTCAGGGGCGATCGCATGAGCTGATAGATATGCTCACCGCCAAAATGATGAAAGCCTCCGAAGAGATGGACTTTGAAAAGGCGGCGCTCATCCGGGACCAGATAAAAGGCCTAGAGACGCTGGGCGAGCATCAGAAAGTGGCGCTGCCGGACGACACGATTTCGAGAGATGCGATCGCACTTTCTGCGGACGATCAGCACTCCTGCGTACAGCTATTCCAAATCCGAGCCGGTCGCCTGGTGGGCCGTTTGGGCTTCGTCGCCGATACCGAATCCGGTACGCCCGGTGAAATTTTGCAGCGCGTACTAGAAGAGCACTATCGCCTCGTCGATCCCGTTGAGATTCCTGCTGAAATTTTGTCTCAGCACCCGCTGCCAGAAAGCGACATGCTCGCTGAGTTTTTGACCATGGAGAAAGGCCGTAAGGTCACTGTAGATGTTCCCCAGCGGCAGATGAAAGCTGAGCTGGTAGAAATGGTCGAGCGCAATGCGCAATACGAGCTAGCGCGCACTCAGCGATTTGCCGATAGAAATAATCAGGCCATGCAAGACTTGGCCGAACTGGCCGATCTGCCAGGTCCACCCAAGCGAATAGAGGGCTACGACATCTCCCATATTCAGGGCTCAGATGCAGTGGCCTCCCAGGTCGTATTTGTCGATGGCCTCCCGGCCAAGCAGCACTACCGCACCTACAAAATCAAAAATCCTACGGTGACTACTGGCCACTCCGACGACTTTGCCAGCATGGCCGAAGTGATTCGTCGTCGGTTTCGGCGCTATGCGGAAGATCCGACTCGTCAGCGGGTAGGTAACCCAGACTGGCCTGATTTGGTCATGATTGATGGCGGCAAGGGGCAGCTGTCGGCTGTGGTTGCCGAGCTAGAGGATATGAACTTGCTCGGTGAATTGCGCGTTGTCAGTTTGGCCAAGCGCCTTGAGGAAGTTTTTCTGCCGGGTGAAAAAAAGTCGCTCGACACGGAGGCCGACCAGCCTGGAATCATGCTGCTAAGGCGTTTGCGTGATGAAGCCCATAGATTTGCTGTGAGCTTCCACCGTAAGAAACGTACGGCTCGAATGCGGCGATCGCGCTTAGAAGATATTCCCGGACTCGGCCACCATCGCCGCAAGCAGCTCCTTGCTAGCTTCCGCTCCATTGACTACATTCGGGAGGCTTCTCCCAAGCAGCTAGCCACCGTAGACGGCATTGGCCCCCAGCTGGCACAGCAGATTTACGAGTACTTTCATCCTTCGGCAGCCTCTTAGTTTATTCATGCTGCTAGCCATAAAAAACCGATAGCGGGTAGTCCAAATTCCCGATAGTTTGCAGTGGGGATCACATATTGAGAAAAATGTCTAAAAGTGTCTAATTCGATACAGTTTTAATTTCTAAAAACAGGAATTTAAACTGTCGAAATTCTTCTATGTATTTCGATATGAAACTACATTGCGAATCGTTAAACAAAAACCTCTGAAATATAAAGCAAACCTTTATTTATGGGCGATAAGTCCATCAGAAAATGCTTGTTTCATCCCCTTTGAGGCCCTGCATAAATACTCATTTCCCCTTTGCTGACAGGCTTTTCAATACGACGGGGATCGGTCTTATGACAGGCGATCCCCGCGATTTTTATGTCTTTAGAACCGTTGGCCAGTATTCAAACTAATTGCCATAATAATTAGGTCGGTTGTAGAGGCGATTTGCGATAGCTAGTTTGCATGTTTGCAAAATGGCTATGAGTATTTGCCCCTCCTACCATTGAGTAATGTCATTGATATTTAAAGAACTATGAAGGCCATGGAAGGACCCATTAAGTCATTAGTGTCATCAACACTGTTTGATAAGCGCTTGGATGAGCACAAGCAAAATTTTGTCTCTACAAAAGTTCAACGAGTTCATTGTCCTACTTGTGGCAGCTCTGCTGAGCGGTATTTCTTGTTTGAGTCAGGTACGATTCGGACGCAGTGCTCCCATTGCGATTACCTGATGGAAACTTGCGCTGACACTGGCCGGGTAATTGAGGCCTATTCTCCAAGCTTTTCCCCTGATGTGTTTGCGGCTTGCTCCTAGGCTATGTGTGTCTCGCGCACAGGCGCTTGCTCTTGAGTATTGGCGTCTACGTCTTTTTTCTTGGACGCATGCTCTCGATTTTTCTTCACCCTTGAAAGCTTGTGTCCTAGCGCCCATCTGAAAGCTTGTGTCCTAGCGCCCATCGTTGCTAGCAATCATTGTTACTAGCGGCCATTGTTATTTTGAAGTTATGTTTAAAGCAAAAGCGCACCTGCGAAAAACAGGTGCGCTTTTTATCTATTGTTTTTTATCTGGACAGGTCCTTGTATGGGCAGAGTCGACCTGCAGGTGAATTTGACTAGCGTCGTGAGAAAACTTCTTTAAGTGCGACAATAACCTCTGCTGCGGGTTCTGCTGCAAGTTCTACTGAGGGCTGTGTCGTTTTGGACTGGATCGTATTGAGGCCTAGTAAGACGTAAAGCGTCGCTGTGATAGCGGTGGCTTGCGTTAATTTGACAAACATACGTGTTTTCCTCTCCCCCTCAATACTGTTAACCTTAGTGAGTTCCAAGAAGCCCGCGAATCAGTGATGGTACCCAATTTGGATTGGCACATGCCAAGGGCTTTGAGTTGGCTAGACATTGAGTTTGGGTCGGCTGTGAATCAGCAACCTCCAAACGTGCATATAAGATAGCCTGCGTGTTTGCCTATTGCGGTGTTGTGCCCGTAAAGACTTAAGGAAATACCTTAGAAAGGAAATATATACAGGAGAGTCTCCCTTGAAAATTGCGTTCATCATTGATCCTATTGAGCGGTTAGATCCGGGCCACGATACGAGTGTGGCAATGATGGAATCGGCGCAGCTAATGGGCCATGAGGTGTACATCACTCAAATGGAGCGGCTGGGTGTAATTGATAGTAAGGCTCATGGCTGGCTGAGTTCTGTGGTGATGAAGCCAGTGGTACAAAGCGGCGATCGCTGGGTGAGCGTGGACGATTGGTATCGGCTAAAGGATCCTCAGTGGATGCCGTTAGAGGCCATGGATGCCATTTTCATGCGCAAAGACCCACCTGTGACGGTGCCGTACTTATATGCAACCTATCTTTTAGACTATGTCGATTCGACTAAAACGCAGATCATCAATGCGCCAAATGGCTTACGTGCGGCCAACGAGAAGATGTATGCTTTGCAATTTATAAAAGCTATTCCTGAGACGATTGTCAGCGCTGACAAGCAGGTGATTCGTGAGGTGGTTGAGCGCTGGGGCGCAGGTGTATTAAAGCCTTTGGGTGGCAAAGGTGGTGAGGGTATTTTGTTTCTTGAGGGGCGCGATCGCAATTTCAATTCCATCGTAGAAGTGAGCACCTACCAAGGCAAAGAACCCGTTATGGTACAAGCCTACTTGCCCGCTGCAAAAGATGGAGATAAACGCGTCATTATGCTCAATGGCGAACCCATCGGCGCAGTTAACCGAGTGCCTACGGGCAAAGAATTTCGGGGCAATATGGCAGTGGGCGGTCGCAGCGATAAAACGGAGCTGACTGAGCGCGATTTAGAAATCTGTCAGCAGGTTGCTCCAGCGCTGAAACGGGATGGTTTGATTTTTGTAGGTCTTGATATTATTGGCGGCTACCTTACCGAGGTAAACGTCACTAGCCCCACGGGCATTCGCGAAATTGATCGTTTAGACGATGTGCGCCTTGGCAATCAGGTAATGGAATGGGTTGAGCAAAATAAACCGTAGTTGACTCGTTCTCTAGACGGTTACACTGGATGCCTATAAATTGGCGGGATCAATGCCAAGTTCTTTGAGCTTGGCCGCTAAGCGTTCGTTTTTAGCTTGTGTCTGGTCTAGCTTTTGTTCGGTATTGTTGAGCTTTTGTTCGGCATCGGTGAGTCTTTGCTCGGTATCGGTGAGATCTCGAAACATAGTGCCATCTGGTCGGTAAATCTCTAGCATTTCTGATGTCAGCTTGAACCGTACGTTTAGCAGCGGACTGACCCAGTCGCTAACGTTGTCAATGTGTTCTAATCGCTGTCCCTTTCTTTGCCATCCGACAAATTCTATGTCGTCAGGGTCGTAGATGTAATATTCTTGAACGCCATGGCGCTGATAGAAGGCGAACTTTTTGGCCATTTTGCCTGCCCGATTGCCCGGAGACAAAATCTCAAAGACGACTTGAGGCGCGATGTCGTTTTCTTTCCACTGCATATATGAGCCGCGATCTCCTTTTGGTCTGCCAAACGCAACCATGGCATCCGGGGCTTGACGTGTTTTGTTGTCACCTTCGACGGGATACCACAGCAAGTCTCCTGCGACAAAAACGTTAGGATCGTCCTTGTAAATAAAGTCTAGGTTTGCCTTGATCGTTACAATCCATTGAAATTGCTTGGTATTGTCTGCCATCGGCTGGCCATCGCTGTCTGGATAGATGATATCCGTTTTGGAAAGCTGCTGAACCATGGTCAAACTGCTGAGCGGCTAGGCTTAGTGTAGCAATGGTGTGATGCGTTCGGTGCTTATGACGTCTTTTATCCAGCTTTCTGTAGCAGATGACTCTCATTATTGGCTGTGCAATGGACGAGTGCCGTTGACGCTGCTGACAGGCCAGTCTGCACCCTTGCCTTTAGTAGCTCAGTTTCAGCAAGGGCAGTATCAAGAAGATTTGGTTGCTGTCGATATTGAAATTAAAGACGGCGTTGTCCTGAGCATTCAGCCTGCCAGTGCAGAGAGACTCCAACATGTCTCTGCTGTGAATCTGCGCTCAGGGTTGGTGTGGCCCTGCTTTGTAGATATGCATACGCATTTAGACAAAGGTCACATTTGGTCTCGCAGTCCGAACCCGGATGGCACATTTGCGGGGGCGCTGGAGGCGGTGCAGCAAGATAGTCAGCGGCGATGGACGGCGGACGATGTGTATCGGCGAGCTGAGTTTGGGGTGAGGTGCAGCTATGCCCATGGCACGCAGGCGATTCGGACGCATTTAGATGCGTTTGGTGAGCAGAGTGATATCAGCTTTGGTGTGTTTCGTCGGCTTAGGCAGGAATGGGCTGGTCGCATTCAGCTTCAGGCGGTGAGCTTGGTGACGTTGGATTATTTTTTGACGGCGAAGGGTGAGCAACTGGCAGATTTAGTCGCGGAGTCGGGCGGTGTGCTGGGCGGTGTGGCTTTTATGAATGATGAGATTGTGGCGCAGATTGATCGGGTGTTTGAGCTGGCGATTGCACACAACCTAGCCCTAGATTTCCACACAGACGAAAGCCTTAACCCAGACGATATTGCCCTACGCCTCGTGGCTGAAGCTGCAATCCGCCATGACTTTACGGGTCGCATTACCTGCGGTCACTGTTGCAGCCTGTCTGTGCAATCTGATGCGGCGGTGACCAAAACAATCGAGGCGGTGAAGGCGGCGAATATTTCGATTGTGAGTTTGCCGATGTGTAATTTGTATTTGCAGGATCGGCAGCAGACTGGAGAGTCTGTAAAGACGCCTCGGTATCGAGGGGTGACGATTTTGCGAGAGCTGAAGGCGGCGGGGGTAAAGTGTGCGATCGCATCTGATAACTGCCGCGATCCCTTCTTTGCCTATGGCGATCACGATGGCCTAGAAGTTTTCACTCAATCCGTACGCATTGGGCAGCTCGATCATCCGATTGGTGACTGGCCCCAAGCAATTACGAAAACCCCGGCTGAAATGATGGGGCTAGAAGGAATGGGCCAAATTCGAGAGGGAGGCCCAGCGGACTTAGTGGTGTTTAAGGCGCGGAGCTTTAATGAGCTGATGGCGAGAGGGCAGTGCGATCGCATGGTCATTCGCCAAGGCAAACAAATCGATACGACCCTGCCGGACTATGCCGAATTGGATGATTTGCTATAGCCCCTTCTTAATAGCTCCCCTTCTCCATTAGGGAGAAGGGGTTGGGGGATGAGGGTCAGACTATGCCGCCACCGCAGTCGGCAAATAGCCCATCTCTTCTAGCTTCGCGATCACCTTGTCAACGCTTTCATCAAGCGTTTCTTTGTGTGTTTCGCAGTTAACTTCAGGGTTCGTAGGCGCTTCGTAGGGGTCGCTAATGCCAGTGAACTGCTTGATTTCACCAGAGCGAGCTTTTGCATACAAACCTTTTACGTCGCGCTCTTCGCACACTTCGACAGGAGCACTCACGTACACTTCTACGAAGTCACCGATTTTCTCACGGATTTCTTCGCGGATGGCCCGGTAAGGGGAGATGGCCGCCACCAATACAAGGACGCCATTGCGAGTGAGCAAGTCGCACACAAAGCCAATGCGACGAACATTCGTATCCCGATCTTCTTTGCTAAAGCCCAACCCTTTAGTGAGGTTCGTGCGCACGATGTCGCCGTCGAGGACTTCTAGCTTGATGTTGCGCTCACGCAGCTTGGCAGTGAGGGCGTCGTTGATGGTGGTTTTGCCAGCGCCGCTAAGGCCTGTGAACCAAACGGTGGCGCCACGTTGTTCTGATGACATGGATGTGATCTCCTAACGGTCTATCGTATGTTCTTAACTGCGATGCGGGTTTTACCAAATGGAGGGCACCGGCAGGCCCAGGGAAGTAGAAATAAAGGATGAAGGATGAGGGATGAAGGCGGAATTTTTTGACGGAATTTCTCTGGGAAATTTTTTTAGGTGCCGTATAGCCACATGGCCAAAGGTGGTGTGATGATGGTCATCATTAGGCTTAGCGGGCCGCCGACTTTGAGAAAGTCGAGGAAGCGATAGCCGCCAGCAGCGTAGACCATGGTGTTGGTTTGATAGCCGATGGGGGTCATAAAGCTATTGGAGGCCGCAAAGGTGATGACGAAGATGACGGTGAGTGGACTAATGCCGATGGCTTGGGCCACCTGTACGCCAATGGGTAGCAGTAAAATTACTGAGGCATTATTAGATAATACGGCGGTTAAGAGCACCGTCAGTATGTAGATTAGGGTAAGCATCCAATACCCAGATAAATTTCCGCCTACGGACACGAGCAAATTGGCTAGCCATTCTGTCGCACCAGAGTTTTGCATGGCAGTGCCCAAGGGGATGAGGCAGGCTAGCAAAAAGATGACATCCCAGCGGACAGCTTGATACAGTTCGCCGGGCTTGAGGCAGCCAGTAAGTACCATGATGACCACGCCAGCGAGCGCTGAGACCAGGATGGGATAGTCCGTCAGGGCAGCAACGCCGACGACGGCAAGGCCGATAAAGAGGGCGAGATAGGCTTTGCTGGTCCGCAGCGTTTCTAGATCTCGCTGCTCTAGCAGGAGTAAATTTCGGCTGGTTTGCACACCGACTAAGCTTTGCTTTGGCCCCTGTACAAGCAGGAGATCCCCAAAGCGGAGGGGGACTTTTCCCATGCGATCGCGCAATACATCCTGTCCTCGCCGAATCGCCAGCACCGTCACGTTATACCGCTGCCGAAAGCGCAGATCTTTCAACGTGGAGCCCACCAGGTTTGAGTTCGCAATCACGAGCGCTTCGGCAATGCCCTCTTCTTCCCCGAGGCTGCCCTGCCAAGACTTTTGACCAAACTGCACGTCTGGCAAAATTTCTAAACCCTCACTTTCTCGAATCTTCAACAGATCTCGCTTATCGCTGCGGGCGAGCAAGATATCGCCAACGGTCAGCTTTTTGTCCGCAAAGGGTTGAGGAAAGTGAGTGTCGTTGCGGATGATTTCAAGGATGTCAATGTCAAATCGGCGCTGGAGCTGTGTTTCTTTGAGGGTTTTGTCTACGAGACTAGAGCGGGGGGTGATGACTAGCTCACTGACGTAGTCTTTCATGCCGTATTGCTGGCTGAGTCCGCGACTGTCTGTTTTGCGGTTGGGCGTAAGGAGGGGCGTGACAAAGGCAAGGTACGCTAGCCCGATGACGAAGGTGATGATGCCTAGTCCGGTGAACTGAAAAAGAGAGAACTCGCCGAAGCCCAGCTCGGCAGCCAAGCCGCTGGCCAAAACGCTGGTAGAGGTGCCCACGACGGTGATCATGCCGCCAAGGATGGTCGCAAAGGACAGGGGCATTAGCAGCTTTGACGGGGAGATGCGATTTTGCTCGCAAAAATCTTCCACGATGGGCAAAAAGACAGAGACGACGGCTGTGTTGTTTACCAGCCCCGACATCGGCCCAACGATGAGCCCAAGGGCGATAATTTGTCTGCGCAGACTCTTGCCACCCCACCTAATTAGCCAGTCGCTGGCCTGCTGCAAAATGCCTGTACGCGCTACCCCCGCGCTCAAAATGAACATGGCCATGACGGTGATGGTGGCCGGACTGCTGAAGCCTGCAATGCCTTCTTGGGGGGTGACTTGTTTTAGCAGTACCAGAGCAACCATGACGCCCAGTGCCGTAATATCCGCAGGAAATTTTTCCAGGATGAACAGCACGAGGGCAATTGCTACCACGCTTAGGGTTACAACAATACTCATAGAGGCTAATGAGGGGCTGATGGAGCCAAAGGGCTTTGGGCTTAGCTTGCGGTTGGCTAGCTCCGCAGTGCGGTGGGCTGCTTGGCGGGTAGACGCAGCGCGGACTGCTCTGCTTTTAGCTTTGGACGCAGGTACAAATTTTCGAGGAGGACAGCGCTACCGGCAACCCAGGGTGGCACGATGAGTGCGCCTACGATGCCCAGAACCTGTGTGCCACCGAGGACCGCGAGCAGCTGATAGAGCGGATGGATGCCCACTGAAGAGCCAACCAAAAGCGGATCGAGAATGTAGGTTTCGATGTTTTGGATGGCGGCATAGAAGAGAATTACCCACAGCAGGAGCCATCCACCTTGGGGAATGGCGACGATGAGGGCAGGGATTGCGCCGAGGATAGGCCCCAGGAAGGGGATGAGGTTGGTAACGCCTGCGATCGCACCCAAGCCAATGGCAAAATCCTTTAGCCCCAAAAAGGTCAGCCCAATCCCGGTTGCGATGGCTAGGGTGGCCGATACAATCAGCCTGCCACGAATGTAGCCGCCAATGCGCGCACCAATTTCTGGTAGCTGGGCATTGATTCTTTCATCCCAGGGCTGGGGTAAAATCCGGACGAAATTTTTGGTGAGTGTCTCGCTATCTGCGAGCATGTAGCCCGAGATGAAGACGGCCAAGATCAGGCTCAGCAGCGTGCCGAGGATGTCTGTGGTGAGGCTAAATGAGCGCAGTGCGACCTGTCGGGTAGAGCGGATAGCCCAGGCGGCGATCGCTTGAACATCTAACTGATCAAAAACCTGAGTTGTAAAATCTGGCCGATTATCATTGAGCGACAGTGCCCAGGTCTCAGTCTGCGTTGCCGCTTTGCGCAGCAGTAAAGGCAGCTGACGAATCAGCAGCTGAATCTGATCGAGTACCGTGGGGCCAATGAGCAAGACGACGCCAACGAGCGTGCTCAAAATGGCGATGTAGGTGAGCAGCGCACCTAGCCAGCGGGGTAGCTTGTATTGCTCCGCCCAATCAACGATAGGGGCAATGGAGCAGGCCAATACCACCGAAATCATGACCAGCAACAGCAGGCCGCGTAGCTGCCAGCCAATGATCGCAGCGGCGATTGCCGCAAAGGTAATTAAGACACCGCTGATAGAAATAGAGAGACGCTGTTCGGAAGCCATGAAAAAGCGTTTGGGCGAGAGACACAGCAGTCGTACAGGAGTTGTACATCGCTGCCTAGAGCTAAAGCGTATACCGAAACTGGTCTATCAACATACCCGGCATCCACATTCCCCCCAGGGAGCGGCGGTCATAGGTGCCCACAGCGGGCAAGAATGTTTGCTGCTCGGTGAGATCAATGAGTCCCTCACCTAAGAATCGGTAGAGATCATCGTCAAAGCGAAGGTTTTCAATCGGTGCGACGATTTCGCCATTTTCTACCCAGAAGCAGGCATAGCGAGTCATGCCCGTTATGCGGCCCGCAGTGAGATCGCTCCAGTTGAGGTAGTGCAGGTTAGAGAGATAAAGTCCCGTGCCCAGCTCGGCTAAGATGTCAGCTTGCTTTAAGGTTCCAGGGCTGACGGTGGGGGCTCGCATGGCTTCTTCGGCACTGGCTGCGTTACTGGGCTTTCCATATTCTTTGGCGCTCCGTCTGCTGACGAGGGCATTGGCCCAGCGGCCCTTGTGAATGATGGGCAGTTCTGCCGGGGCAATGTCGCCGTTGCGATTAAATCGGGGGCGCTTGATGCGCTGAAAGTTTTCTTGGAGAGAGAATTTTTCGGAGAGCTGGGCTTTGCCCTCGGCCAGTTTATTAAAGGCGCTGTTGCTCTGCTGTAGGGCAGATTCACCAAGGCCACCCCACATCATAGTGTCGATGATGTCACCGACAGCGGCGGGCGCCAGGTAAGTCCGATAGGCACCACGCGGAATGGATTTTATAGGGCGGTTCATACTTACGAGTTTTTGCTCAGTGGCGGCAATGTTTCGGTTGTATTGCACCGAATCCCAGTGCTGCCCGGCAAAGGTGCCTTTGACAGCCTGGTTTGGCTGCTGGCCAAATAGGGAGTAGTCCAGGGTGAAGGAGGGGGTTTCAAACCAGTGATGCTTGCCGGTGGAGTCGGCGTAGCCTCGGTAAGAGAGGCCGCTGGCGTAGAGGCCCGAGAAGTCTGAGGCTTGGACCGGGGTAAGGAGGGTTTGGGCGATCGCCTCTGCTGGCAGTATTTTGCCAGAATGAATTTCCCTTGTGCTCACCTGATCGGTCTGCGACGGAATGACCACGTAGGGATCGGTGGGTAGCTGGGGAAGCTCTTGCCGCAGGACGGCGAGGGCTGGCTGGGTAATGGCCCAGTCGGCGGTGAAGTCGCCAACGAAAGGAATATTGGTGCTGGTGGTGCGATCGCACGTCATCAGCGTCAGCCGTAGCTGCCCATCCTGCACCTGCCCGGTCTGGCGAATTTTGGCGCTGTTGAAACGCGTAAACTGACTGCTTTCACCGGCCAAAGTTGCGGTGAAGTAAGTCTGAGCCTGGGCGGAGACCTGCTCGCCAATGGCGTCTACCAGCTGATGAAAGGCACGTTCGTATCGGCTGGGTGTTTTTTCTCCCAGTGGCTGAGTCGTACTGCTTTTGTGGCCTATCGCTTCGGTGGTGGACTGACTATCGAGGCTGCGAACGGTGCCTGTGGTGTCTAAGGTCATGAGCCGACGCCTCCAAATACTTCTATGTTTTCAAATGCGCAGGCCGGTGACGCGTGCCCCACGCGAATGAGCTGATTGGGCTCGCCTTTGCCGCAGTAGGGTGTGCCGTAGATTTTCAGGGTGTTGCGATCGCCCACCTGGCTGAGGCTATTCCAAAAGTGGGGTGTGGTCGCCCGGTAGTTCGGATTTTTGAGCGGTGCGCCCAGCTTGCCGTTTTCAATCTTGCGGGCGTATTCGCAACCAAACTGAAACTTATTGCGCTGGTCATCAATCGACCAGGAGCGGTTGGACTCCATGTATATGCCGCTCTCGATTTGGCCAATCATGTCGTCGAAAGCGGTATCGCCCGGTTCTAGGTTGATATTTGCCATGCGATCAATGGCGGGGCGATTCCAGCTACAGGCGCGGGTGCAGGCGACGCCCGGTACGTCTAGCCGACTTTGGCTTTCTAGGCCGCCGAGGCCACGCTGTAAAATGCCGTCTCGAATGAGGTATTCGCGCTGGGCTGGGGTGCCGGTGTCGTCGTAGCGGTAGCTGGCTAGCTCGCCGCTGACGGTGGTATCAAAGGTGATGTTCATCAGCGATGAGCCGTACTGCAGCTGGCCAAAGTCTTGGGGCTGTACAAAGCTGCCGCCTGCGTAGTTGCGCTCGTCACCGAGAATGCGGTCTAGCTCCAGCGGATGGCCGACGCTCTCATGAATTTGGAGCATCATTTGGTCGGGGGCCAGTACCAGGGTGGTGGTTTCGTCTGGGCAGTCTGCCGCGCTCAAGAGTTCAATGGCTTGCTGGCCAATGCGCATCGCTCTCTGCCAAATGGTTTGGTCGGCGAGAGTGTCGTCAATCAGGTGTTCCCAGCCGCCTTGGTAGCTGCGGGCGAGGTAGCCATTGTCGGTGCGGCACTGGGTGACGCCGGGAGCCTGTGCGATCGCACTCAGGTTGCTTTCTAGCAAGTTTAGATGCTGATGAATGCGCGAGCCGTTGGTGCTGACAAACCAGTTGTCTATTTCGTGGGTGCGGGCGGTGGCGCTGGTGCGGACGATGGCTGTGGAGACTTTTAGGTGATCGCACAGCTGGCGCAGCAAATCGTTAATGTCGGTGACGCTAAAACTATCGAATGCGCTGGCATAGGGCGCTGTATAGTCACCCACGACAGGCGGACGAACGGCAGTGGTGAAGCGATGTACCGCCCACTTGCTCGCGGCGACTGCCTGCGCATAGGCACTTTGAGCAGCGGCCTGTAGCGCTTCTGGCGTCAGCTGATTGGTGGCGCTATAGCCAAACTGTCCGTGGGCTAGCACTTCGACCATGGCCCCCTGACTGAGGCCACGTTCGTTTTGCTGGGGATGTCCATCTCGCATGGCCCGCCAGCTACTACTTTCTTTAAGTGCTCGAATGCCGATCCAGTCGGCGGGGAGATCAATTCGGTCTAACGCGGCGGTGAGGTGCCCAATCATAAATTTTTAAACGGTGGTAGATGCGATGCTTCGTAGGCACAGCTGTAACAGCACAGCTGGCCAATCGGTAAGAATCGCTTTTGATAGCCGCCGAAGCGGTCATATCAAAAAATGCTGAGAGAAGTTTCCTTTAACTTACCCATCTAGATCAAGTAATAAATTTATCCTTCTTCCCTTCTTTATTTACTCAGATTGCGTCCAAACCACAGTGAGGAGTTTTCGATTTTTTTGAATTTCTAAAGTGATTAAGAAGATAAAATGCTTAAAAATAATTGCTTAATGATCTAAATTTTGGATTTATGTTTTTTATATGAGGCTAAAATTGATTTTCGCATTATAAAAGTAAGTAATGAGCCTCGATGATTTGGACCGGCAAATATTAAAAGCCTTAATGAAAGACGGGCGGGTGAAATGGTCGGCGTTGGCTGATGCCTTTGGGGTATCTGCGCCTGCGATCGCAGATCGGGTTCGTCGCCTAGAGCGCTCTAGCCTACTGACGGGCTACACTGCCCGGCTCGATCCGGTTGCGTTTGGTTTTGACCTCTGTGCCTTTGTCACGGTCACGCTCACACATCCTCAGCACCGCGAAGCTTTTCTGACCTATGTGCAGGCGCAGGGGCTCATTCAGTCTTGTCATCACATCGTGGGCGATGGCGACTATCTGCTAAAGGTTCGCTGCTGTTCGACGGCTGAGCTAGAGCAGCTCTTGAGCGATGAAATAAAATCGCTGCCCGGCGTGCAGCAGACGCGCACGACTATTTCGCTGCGCACGGTGAAAGAAACGGTTGACTTGCCCATAGATGTCGACTGAAGAGGCTGCCTGAAGATGTTGACTGATCCATAGCTGTTGAAGATGCTGCCGACTAAGTTGCGATCGCGCCATGTTTTCTACGTTGTTTTTTGTCTTGCTCAAAGGTGTGGTGATGGGGTTTGCGATCGCCGCTCCCGTCGGCCCCATTGCCCTGCTCTGCATTCGCCGCACCCTAGCTCAAGGTCGTCTCATTGGTTTTGTCTCCGGCCTTGGCGCGGCCACGGCTGACGGTCTCTACGGCGCAGTTGCCGCCTTTGGCCTCACCGCCCTGTCAGATCGCCTCATCGAATACACGCTCTTACTCAAAGTCGTAGGTGGCCTCTTTCTTTGCTATCTCGGCCTTAAATCCATCTTGTCAAAGCGTAGCTTTCCCCACACGCTCGCTGCCCCATTACCCATTAAGTCTTCTGCGCTTTTGCCTGCCTACACCTCTACGCTCGCGTTAACGCTTACAAACCCGGCTACCGTCCTGTCTTTTCTCGCTATTTTTGCCGGACTCGGTATTACGCAGACAGCTCGCATCGCATCGGTCACACTGGTGTGTGGCGTTTTTGCGGGCTCGGTACTTTGGTGGTTGGTGTTAGTGTCAGGGGTGGCCTATTTATGCAATCGGCTGACAGCTGAAAGACTAGCCCGATTCAATCAAGTCTCTGGAAAAGTATTTGGCGTTTTAATTCTATGTTTTGGGATTGCGGCACTGGTACTGCCCTCTTAGCCACTTATTTCTAGTGAGTTATTTCTAGCCATTTATTTCAAAGAGACAGCAAAAAGATCATTTCAAAGAGACAGCAAAAAGAGACAGCAAAAAGAGACAGATTTACCCCCATGGTTTTGTGGCACTCTCGTTGGCAAAAAAATCTGCGTAGCGTGATTGCGCTTAGCATTGCGCTATGGCTAGTTGTTTCTGTGGCCCATGGTTCTCATCAGCCTATTTGGGCACAGGCCGCCGATCCTTCTTTAGACCAGCTACGAGAGCAACGCGACCAGCTCGACGAGCAGCGCAAACTCTACGATGAAACTGACGAGCGCTACCAGAGAGCCGAAGACCAAGCGACTCAAAACCTGCGAGATCTTTCCAAGACTCTTCAGAGCACAGATTCCTGGATTACCAACACGGAATATCAGCTCGCCCAGGCGGAGCGTCGCCTAAGTCAGCTAGAGGCCGATCTTGAGAAAAATAAGAAAGATTATGAAACGGCCCGAACTGCGGTGGTGGGTAGATTACAGTTTATGCAGCGGCAGCAAAGCGCCCAGGGTTGGGCGTTGCTCCTGCAAAGTCAAAACCTAAACGATTTTTTAGACCGACGCTATCGCCTAAAGCGCGTGTACGAGTCAGACCGCGAAACGCTAGTTGAGCTAGATGCCTACTCAGAGGAGATTGTGGCGCAGCAGGCGAGCGTTGAGCAGCAAAAGAATTCAATTGGTCTGCTGCGTCAGCAGCTGCTACTCAGCCGCGATCAATACACTGCGCAAGTGCAGCAGCAGGCCGGACTGATGGCTCGTTTACAAGAAAATCGAGGGGCGCTCACAGCCGCTATTGATCAGCTTGACGCAGAATCTGCAGATATTACGGCACTGATTTTAGAAAAAGTCGCTGCGGCTGATGCGGCTGACGCCTCTGCGATTCGAGAAGAAGTGCTACGCGCAGCTCGTTCGTCTGGTAAAATGCTACGCCCGAGCTATGGCCCAATTACCAGTAACTTTGGCAGGCGCTATCACCCAGTCTTAGGGTACAGTCGCTTCCACGCGGGTACAGACTTTGGTGCGGAGCACGGCTCACCGATTCAGGCGGCTGAGACGGGTATTGTGATTTTTTCGGGCTGGTATGGTGGCTACGGCAATACCGTGATTTTGGAACATGGTGGCGGGGTGACAACGCTGTATGCCCATGCTAGTCGGCTCAATGTGTCAGAAGGGCAAGCTGTGCGCAAGGGTGATGCGATCGCGGCGATTGGCTCTACCGGCCTTTCGACGGGGCCACACCTCCACTTTGAGGTGCGTCGCTCTGGTGAGCCAGTTGATCCCCTTGGTTTCATTTAGGATTTTATTTGAGGTTTCATTTAGGGTTTTATTTAGGGGTTTATTGGGGCAGCTTTCACCTAAGGAAAAGCTGCGGAGAAGCGGCAATTCAAATGGTCAACCTAATGGCCAACTCCGGAAAAGGCAGGCTAGTCTATGGCTATGAAATATCAGATTTTAAGTGGTTTGCTGCTGGTGAGCGCGTTGTTTGTCGGTGATGCCAGAGCCCAAGAAATGGCTGAGCCAGTGACTGCAGACTCGCTAAACCTGCCGCCTGACGTGGTTGAGCAGAGCCCAGTGTTGCAGCGTTGGCTGAACGAAGTGCCAGATGTGGCTGACGACATTCGCCATGATCCCAGTTTTGCGACGCGGCTCCAGGTCGGCTACACAACTTTTCCTTCTTCGTCTGGGACGGATGGTTTTGCGGCGGGTGTCGAAGATATTTTTTTGGGGCAGACGCCACTGACGCTAAGCGCAGACTATCAGCAAAACTTTGAAGGCGATCGCACCGCATACGGCGCAGACCTGCACTACTACGTCTTGCCCCTGGGCAGCTATTTCAATGTCTCTCCTATTGTGGGCTATCGCTATGCCGAGTCAGGCAACAACTACAACATCGATGGTGCCAATCTAGGCGTGCGTT
The DNA here is from genome assembly GCA_038521595.1 of Cyanobacteria bacterium J06627_28. Taxonomy (GTDB): domain Bacteria; phylum Cyanobacteriota; class Cyanobacteriia; order Phormidesmidales; family Phormidesmidaceae; genus Phormidesmis. The sequence continues at coordinate 19,163 of JBCBKQ010000032.1, forward strand.
TTCGTCTTATTCCTTCACGAACGGGGGCCGCTGATGTCACGCTTGATCAGTCTTGGGTTGTCGGCGATAGCGAAAGTCTGACGGTGACAGCTATTAATGTAGGCTACGCGGTCACGCAAGATTTACGACTCTCTACCGATTTGGAATGGCAAAGCACGTCAAATAGGGGCGATAGCCGAGTAGGCATTAATTTGGAATGGATGCTTTAGAGTTGTCTCAAGATTAGAGTCGTTTCAAGATTAGATTTTTTTCAAGCTGGGCTCGGTGGTTTTTCGATGTCTTGAATCCCTGCTGCTGTAATCAATGTTTCTAGCGCCTCAGTGATACCAAATTCGGCTGCCCATTGCCTCATGTAGGCGTAGTCTAATGCAGTCTGCTGAACTTTTAGGATGGCTAAAACATCGCGTTGCTGCTTTTGTGAGTCGCTACCTTTTCCCCATCTGAGCTTGTTAATGATGAGATCTTCGGGCGACACGAGATAAATAGCTGTCTCCGGCAAATCTTCTAAATGCTCTGTCGGCGTCTGCTCTATTGGGAATTTAATGCTTCTCTTTCTATCAAACTGCGCTTGGGCGTAGTCTGAGGCCTCAGCCACCATCAGATCGGCTCTGGCAATGGTTTCGATATGCGTAATTTGCAGCGTATTCATGCTGCTATCTGCGACCTCCTCTGTGCCTGCAACGTAGAATCCGGCGGCTTCTAACAAAGCCTGTAGCTTTGTGATGTCTGTCCGTGCAATTTGAATGACAAGATCTAGGTCTCGGGTGGTTCTGGGGTCGCCATATGCGATCGCAGCCACACCTCCTGTCACATAGTAAGGAATATTCGCCTGCTCAAAAATAGGATGAAGCTGCGTTGCTAGCTGGGGAGAGTTTTGAATCCAGGTCATGCGATCGCCCGTTGGAAAATAGCCATCTGGGCAATCCTCTTGTAGCCAAGTCTCTGCAATTTTCCTTGCGAACTGCTGAGGTGATAGGGCTGAAAATTGCTGCGTCAGGCAATGTAGAGAGAGCCTTTTTGCGCTGTTGATGAGGTCAGCGCCCATCATAAGTCGCTCTCGGGGTGAACGCTGCCTCAGTAGGTAAAAGTCTAAAAGGTCAGCCTCGACTGAGATATCACAGGCCTGCGGTCGATAGCCAACTGGCGCACTGAGCTGAGGAATTTGGACTGCCATAATGCTGTTGGCCAAACCGAATGCTCCGAGTATATCGCGATCTTTTTACAGCTAGCTTTAGTCATTTTTTTCTCCTAACCAGCTGCTGTGTATATCGTCGTACGTGCCTTCTGCTTTCAGGGTCTCTATTGCGCTGTTGATAGTTTGAAGGCGCTCAGCAGAGGGGCTGCTCTCTAACTCCTTGTTGCTGGCGTTTGTGTTGCTGGCGTTTGTGTTGCTGGCGTTTGTGCGAATGGCGATGCTGAAGTCTCGGGGGTTGATTAAGTCTGGACTGTACTGCAAGTTAGAAACTTCACCTGATTTCATCGCGGCCAATAGGATTGGGAGTGCAACTAGTGCGGCGTCGGCTTCTTTGGATTCGACGGCTTTGAGCGTGTCGAGGGTTTGGCTGTAGGTGAGTAGCCTAGAGCCAGAAATGTCGATAGCGATGCGCGCGCCTGCGGTGTCTAAGGTAACGGCAAGGTCAGTGTCTTCTAGCTGGTCTATGGCGTTGAGCTGAGGATTGTCTGCGTGGGTGACGATAACAACGCCAGATCGGAAATACGGCTCAGAAAAAGCAACGCGACTCAGTGAGTCTTCGGTCGGTGTAATGCCGCCCATGGCGATGTCGATTTGATTGGCCTGGAGGGCAGGAATGAGGGCGCTGAAGGGCTGTTTGGTGATTTCGACGGCGGCCTCGCAGGTGCGGGCGATCGCTTGAATCAAATCCAAGTCAAAGCCGACTAGCCGATCTTTTTCAATCATTGAAAAAGGGCGAATGTCAGGCGCGATCGCAACCCGCCAAACCTGCCCTCTCTCTGGCATCGCATCGAGCAGGGCGATCTCTGCTACTTCTTCTGCTGATGCATTTTCTGCTGATTTATTTTCTGCTGATTTATTTTCTGTTGAGCTATTGGACTCATCGGTCTGACGCTGGCAAGCTGCTGTGAGTGCTGGCAGCGTCACCGCCATGCCCATGCCGCCAAAGCTCTGAATGACCGAGCGCAAAAACTGCGATCGCCGCACGCTTTTTTCCTTTTTCTCGCCGAGTAGGTTGGGTGCTGCTTTGCTCAGCTCAATAGGATTTCAGCCTGCGAAAGCCGCTGAAGCAAAGTGCTTAAAGCAAAGTGCCTGAAGCTATACTATAGAACTATCGAAGATCCAAAAAACGCTAGACCATGGCAAAGCCCACTCAGGCACACATTAGCAAAGTGATTCCAAAGCGGGAAAGCGAATTTTTCCGCCAGCGCACCCTGAAGCAGACTGAATATTACATGGGTGCCAAACTACTAGAAGTCGGCGTCAATCCAAATAAAGGCGTCATCTATCGCTGGAAAACCGTCGATAAAGGCGATAAGCAAGAATGGACGTACAGCGCCTACTGGGGCGACTCTCGGGAAAAAATTGAGGCTGAAGAAGCCTAGGCGTTTGTTTTCCTATTAGAAAAGCCAAGCCATCTATTGCATAATCTACTGTTGCATCTAATCCATGTGATAAACGGCCTGGCTTTTTGTTTGCTCAAATTTAATGAATCGCCTAGTGTCTCGTTTCGATGCCTTGTTTATCGGCAGTTTCCATTAGGCGTTCTGCATCGATAGGCTGATTGTGCAGCACCATCGTCGTGGTGCCGTTCGTTGCAAAGCCAATGCGTTCGTAAAAGCGCTGCTGATGGGTGGTCATCAGGTAGGTGCGCTCCACCCTATTCATGTGTGGATGGGTAATGAGGGTTTCGACGAGCTTGCGGCCAAGCCCGATGCCCTGATAGTCCGGATGGATTACCACATCCCAAATGGTGGCACGAAAAACGCCATCAGACGTGGCGCGAGCAAAGCCAATGAGGTCTTGGTTATCCCAGGCGGTGACGACTGGATTGCTGTGTGCGATCGCCCGCATCATGTCGTCGGGCCGTCTGTCCTTCGCCCAGAATGCAGCTTCATCAAATAGGCGGCGAAGCTTGTGAATTTCTCTGGGGCCAAAGGCGTCAATAAAGCGAAACTGAATGTTTCGACCGTCCATAACACCGTCCATAGCTTAGGTATCTCCTCAGAGACGTAAGGCGAGTAACCTTACAAGAATAATTCCCATTCGTTCCTATGGCGCCGAGGAAAGTGACGTTTTTCTGACTTATGGTGACGTTTTTCCTAACTTATGGTGAGATACTGAGCAAGCGTATCAGCGTAAAAATAGTGAGGTATGACAGCTATCTGCTGACATAAGCGCAGCCCTTAGGATTTGCAATTGGTAGGCAGTTGATAGAAAAATTTTTAGGATTCGTATGATTTTCAGGAAGATGCTCCGTGGAATATCGCAGATGCTCCGTGGAATATCGCAGATGCTCCGTGGAATATCGCAGTGGGTATCTGGGTATTCTTCCTGGCAGTTTGGCCCTGTCTGTGGACGACTGAGAAAAGTGCGATCGCGCCTCTACTCTATGAGCTATGTTACGGGTCTAGGTCTGCTGACCTGCTGCCTGAGTGTGCTGTTGGGCATAGGCCTCGCACATGCCATCGAAACGCCCTACGGGATGGTAGATCCGGTCGATGCCCGCTACGAAGCTGGTTACGTCACCTACCTTGAGCAGTGCGCCGCTTGCCACATCGCCCTGCCGCCTGCCATCCTCCCAGCAGAAACTTGGCAAGTTTTAATCACAGAGTCTGCCCACTACGGTGTTTCTGTTCCCGTCTTGTCTAGCTTTGAGCAGCAGCTCATGCTCAACTACCTACAGACTTATTCCCGGCGGACAGCGCCAAGAGCCTCTGTCCCCTTCCGTGTAAAAGACTCTACTTATTTTTATGCCCTGCATCCTGGCGTGGTGCTCCCCCAGCCGTTAGATTTACGAAGCTGCGCCGGTTGCCACGTCGGTGCCAATGAGCAAGATTTCAGCGCAATTAATGCTGTCGGTACATAGAGTCGGTACACAGGGGCGGTATGTTAAGTCTGTTGTTTGGTCTGGTTGTTCAGTGTTAGTGCTATCTTGAGCGCTCATTCCACAGTAATATCAATGGGCGATCAATGGGCGCTCGTCGAGAAATTAGAAGAGCTGTACACTTCACCGCAAATAGCCTGTAGGGTTTCCCGCCCGGTTTACCACCTTTCCCACAGCCTGCTGCGAGGGTAAACTCATCTATAAGATTAGATACAATATTCTTTGAAACCGCGAGCGAAGATGCTTGGTGCATCCTCAACGCCTTTTCTGCCCGTCCCTTTTTCTGGCCTGACATGCTAAAAAAACTTTTTGGCGATCCCAACACTCGCAAACTCAAGCGATATCAGCCCGATATCAAAGAAGTAAACCTGCTCGAAGAAGAGATGCAGGCGCTGTCTGATGAGGAGTTGACCGCCAAGACAGATGAGTTTCGTCAGCGCTTAGACGGCGACGAAGACCTTGACGATATTTTGACCGAAGCTTTTGCAGTGGTGCGCGAAGCCGCCAAGCGAGTCCTGGGGATGCGCCATTACGACGTGCAGCTGCTGGGTGGCATGATTCTACACGATGGCCAAATCGCTGAAATGAAGACGGGTGAAGGTAAGACGCTGGTGTCTACGCTGCCTGCCTATCTCAATGCGATCGCCGGTAAAGGCGTTCATATCGTCACCGTCAATGACTACCTTGCTCGCCGTGACGCAGAGTGGATGGGACAGGTTCACCGCTTCCTCGGCCTCAGTGTGGGCCTGATTCAGCAGGGCATGAGTCCCACTGATCGTAAGAAAAACTATGCCTGCGACATCACCTACGGCACCAATAGTGAATTTGGGTTTGACTACCTACGTGACAACATGTCTACGCAGATGGCAGACGTGGTGCAGCGTCCGTTTAACTTCTGTGTGATTGACGAAGTTGACTCGATTTTGGTGGATGAGGCCCGTACACCGCTGATTATTTCTGGTCAGGTAGAGCGCCCCGGCGAGAAATACACACAAGCTGCTGAAGTCGCCGTGCAGCTAGAAGGCGATGAAGTTGACTACGAGGTGGATGAAAAAGCCCGTAATGTCTTGCTCACTGACGAGGGGTTTGAAAAAGCAGAAACCCTGCTGAACGTCACTGACCTATTTGATCCTAAGGATCCTTGGGCGCACTATATCTTCAATGCGATTAAGGCGAAGGAGCTGTTCACCAAGGATGTGAACTATATCGTCCGCAATGGCGAGATTGTGATTGTGGACGAGTTCACCGGCCGCGTCATGGCAGGTCGTCGCTGGAGTGACGGTCTACACCAGGCTATTGAAGCCAAAGAACATGTAGAAATCCAACCCGAAACGCAGACGCTGGCCTCTATTACCTATCAGAATTTCTTTTTGCTGTATCCAAAGCTCTCGGGTATGACGGGTACCGCAAAAACTGAGGAAGCTGAATTTGGCAAGATCTACGAGCTAGATGTGACGATCATCCCCACCAATCGTCCTGCTCAGCGTTTTGATATGCCGGACGTGGTGTACAAGACTGAGAATGCGAAATGGAATGCGATCGCACAAGAATGTGCAGAAATGCATGAAACGGGTCGCCCTGTCCTCGTGGGCACCACCAGCGTCGAAAAATCCGAAGTCCTCTCTGTTTTGCTTAGCGACCTCAAAGTAGACCACAACCTACTCAACGCAAAGCCCGAAAACGTAGAGCGTGAATCTGAGATTGTTGCCCAGGCGGGTCGTCGCGGCTCCGTGACTATCGCAACGAATATGGCCGGTCGTGGAACAGACATCATCCTGGGTGGTAACGCCGACTATATGGCTCGCCTAAAGGTGCGCGAGTACTTTATGCCTCGCCTAGTCAAGCCCGAAGATGACGACAAGTTTGGTGTGGCTCAGGTGGCTGCGGCCAAGAGTGATTCGCAGGCACAGGGCTTTGCCGATGGCACTAAGAAAAAGAAAACATGGAAAGTCGCGCCCCAGATTTTCCCCACCGACTTATCCCCAGAGACGAAAACGGCACTAAAAGATGCCGTGGACTTCGCTGTCAAGACCTACGGTGCGCAGAGCCTAGCGGAGCTAGAGGCCGAAGACAAAATTGCCGTTGCTGCTGAGAAAGCCCCCACTGACGATCCGGTGATTCAAAAGCTGCGCGACGTGTACAACGAAGTGTTAGAAGCTTATGAAGTCATTACGTCTGCGGCCCACGATGAAGTCATTCAGCTAGGCGGTCTGCATGTTATTGGCACAGAACGCCACGAGTCCCGCCGCGTCGATAACCAGCTCAGGGGCCGGGCCGGTCGTCAGGGTGACCCTGGCTCTACCAAATTCTTCTTGAGTTTGGAAGATAATCTACTGCGGATTTTTGGTGGCGATCGCGTTGCCAACCTCATGAACGCCTTCCGCGTAGAAGAAGACATGCCCATCGAATCGGGTATGCTCACTCGCTCGCTCGAAGGCGCCCAAAAGAAAGTAGAGACCTACTACTACGACATTCGTAAGCAGGTCTTCGAATACGACGAGGTTATGAATAACCAGCGCCGTGCCATCTACGCCGAGCGTCGCCGCGTACTAGAAGGTCAAGACCTGAAAGAGCTAGTCCTTGGCTACGCGGTGCAGACCATGGACGACATTGTAGAAGCCTATGTAAACCCAGAGCTACCTTCAGAAGAGTGGGACTTGCCCAGCGTCGTTAGCAAAGTCCAAGAGTTTATTTACCTGCTTGCTGACCTCACCCCCGAGCAGTTAGAAAATCTCTCCATGGGAGAAATGAAAACCTTCTTGGCCGAGCAAGTGCGCATTGCCTACGACCTCAAAGAAGCTCAGGTTGACCTGATCAAACCCGGCCTGATGCGTGAAGCCGAGCGTTTCTTTATCCTCCAGCAAATCGACACCCTCTGGCGCGAGCACCTACAGCAAATGGACGCGCTACGAGAGACTGTCGGCCTCCGTGGCTACGGCCAAAAAGATCCCCTCATCGAATACAAGAGCGAAGGCTACGAAGTTTTCCTTGACATGATGACCGGCATCCGCCGAAATGTAGTTTACACCCTCTTCCAGTTCCAACCCCAGCCCCAACCTGCGGCTAAGAAAGCTGAAACGGTTTAATCTGTTATTACACTCTGAGTGACAGCGATCTAAGGTTTTCTTATGAAACAGATGGAGAAAATTAAGGCCGATATTGAAGCGCTCTCCCAGGAAGACTTTGGGATGCTCAGAAAGTGGATTGCTCAAAAAGACTGGCAGCTTTGGGAGCAGCAGATAGAAAAAGACAGTGCTGAAGGGAGGCTAGACTTTTTACTAGGAGAGGCTATGGCAGCTAAAGCACAAGGCCAGTTGAAGGAACTGTAGGTGCAGCACAAAGCAACACCTCAATTTTGGAAGCGCTTGGAGGCACTTCCGGACAGCATTCAGCGTTTGGCTCACAAGAATTATGCGCTGCTCAAATCTAACCCTGGCCACCCATCTTTGAGCTTCAAGAAAGTCGGTAAATACTGGTCGGCTCGAGTAGGCCGAAATTACAGAGCAATAGCAGTAAAAGACGATGACGATTTTATCTGGGTCTGGATTGGCTCTCACGACCAATACGATCAGATGCTCAGCTAGATATGCTTTTTGAATGCTAATGCCCTCTATCGCTGCGATCGCAACTACACCCGCAGGCCTAAAGTGCCTTGCCTCACTACCTCCAGAAATCGCTACACTCTGCATCTCTTCAAAGCTTCAGTTGGAAGCAGCGGCCCTCACGCTTCAGACTCAAGTCTATGAGGGGTCACTCTCAGAATTTTTGAAGCGTCAATGGCAGACCTTTGACGGCTTCATCTTTTGCCTTGCGAGCGGTGCGGTAGTGCGGCTGATTGCCCCATTGCTGCAAGACAAGGCGACCGATCCGGCTATTGTCGTTGTCGATCCGTTGAGTCAGTTTGTCATTAGCCTATGTGGTGGGCATCAGGGTGGAGCAGATAAGCTCACTAGGCAAGTGAGTCAGCTGCTAGAAGCACAGCCAGTGCTCACAGGCGCTGCCAATGCGCTGGCACTACCTGCGATTGATACTTTGGGTGTACCTTTCGGCTGGCGAAAAGGTACAGGAGATTGGATGGGGGTGAGTAGCGCGATCGCACATCAAGCCCCCGTTCAAGTTCTCCAAGAAGCTGGCAGCGAACTGTGGCAGTCTCACCTGCCTGCTACACACACGTTTCAATTTGGCTTCCCAGAATTTGAAGATCGAGACGCGCTGCCAAAGCCGCAAGCACGGGTGTGGATTAGTCCGATTAAGCGCGCGTTTGCAAAAGAGTCTGATTTGCCAAAGGTGCAGTGGCATCCGCGTGTGCTGTGGGTGGGCGTTGGCTGCGAGCGAGATACCGATCAGGCATTGATTGATGAGGCTATTCAGAAAGTTTGTCGGGAAAATCATTTTGCAGTGGATGCGATCGCAGGCATTGCCACCCTCGATCTCAAAGCCGACGAAACCGGCCTCGTCAATCTCGCGAAAGAAAAGGACTGGCCCCTCGTTTGCTTTACTCCAGACCAGCTCAAAACTATTGATGTCCCTACCCCTTCTGATGTAGTAGCCAAGGAAGTGGGTACGCCTAGTGTGGCAGAGGCGGCTGCAATCAATGCGGCTGACTCGACGGATGCGAGCTGTCTAAAAGTTAAAAAGCAGATTGTTAAAAAAGAGGGATTCAAAGGAGCGGTTACGGTTGCGATCGCACAAGCTAAAACCGAACTCACGGGTCGAAGCGGGAACCTCCACCTCATCGGCACCGGCCCTGGTAGTCTCGATCAAATCACCCCTGCTGCTAAGGCTGCTATAACCAATGCTGACGCCGTCATCGGCTACAAGCTCTATATCGATCTCATTCGTCCGCTGTTGCGACCGAGCCAACTCGTGATCGAATCACCCATCACCCAAGAGCGACAGCGTGCCGAATACGCCATCGATTTGGCAAAGTGGGGACTCACAACAGCGATGATCTCGTCCGGCGACTGCGGTATCTATGGCATGGCAGGTCTTGTGCTAGAGCAGCTACAGGCTCAAAGCTGGGACGGGCAAACGCCAGCAGTACAGGTCTTTCCGGGCGTTAGTGCATTGCAGTCTGCCGCGTCTCGTGTCGGCGCACCGCTCATGCACGACTTTTGTGCCATTAGCCTGAGCGATTTGTTGACGCCATGGCCAGTTATTCAGCAGCGCTTGCGTGCTGCTGCCGAAGGAGACTTCATCATTGCTCTCTACAATCCCAAATCGAAGACTCGTACAGAGCAGATAGTGTTTGCCCGTGAGACGCTATTGCAGCATCGCAGTGCACAGACCCCTGTGGCCTTGGCACGATCGCTCTACCGACTCGACGAACATATTACGCTCACGACCCTTGGCGACATGTTCGATCATCCCATCGACATGCTTACCACCGTCATTATTGGTAACCAGAGCAGTCGCTTACACAACGGCTGGTTTATCACCCCCCGTGGATATTTAGGCGGCTTTACCTAGCTAGTGGAAAGTCTACGGTTCAATCGTGTTCTGACTGAACGTGTCCCTAGAGACTTGCTGATCGCCTCTTAGCGTTTCCAAGTTGGGCGTTTGAGCGTTAGACTCGCCAAATTTTCGCACCCGGTCAAATTCGGGATCTTGCCAAGAAAACGACCAGTGGCTGACGGTATTGATTTGAGGTGCGGCCCTTTGCAGCACATCCATTTGCGCCTCGAGGGAGGGCCGGTTGCCCCGCTGACCACCCCAAACGCCTGCCAATGCAGGTTTTACCGTTCGATGGTCATTGCGCACGCTCAATACTCGCTGCACCTCATCGATAATGCAACTTGTGTTGCCACAGGTGGCATAGCTCATTGGATGGGCATCCATCCACGTTGGAAAGCGATTCCAGTGCTGCAAGCGAGCATCATAACCGCTACCGATGGCTCGATTGCCGTAGGGAAAAAACACTGAGCCTACGGGAATGCCCGATTGCCTTGCTGGCAGCGCGCCTGCCTGTAAGAAATCGACAACGCCCTGAATCGCGTGCGCGACGCTCAGCCGCCATAGCTCTTCTTGAAGGCCAGGCCTGCGTTCAGACGCAGGTGCTAAGTCCTTTGGATCGACTGTGGGCGGGTTGCGACTCTGCCAGAGGGGCTCGCCTTCGGTGGGGTACAGTCTATCAACCTGAGCGACATCGCCATCGGTTAAATATCCCTGCCTCAAAAATCGCCGAATGAGTTCCTTACCCTTATTGTTTGTGCCTCTGGCAACCATAGCTTGATTGGCTGCTGGGCCGTATATCCACAGGTTTCTCACATTGCTCACGACCGAAGAGGGCCCGGTTAACCGAGGATAGCGAACGTAGTCATATAGAGCACCATCTGGCCGGCGAGCCAAAACCGCTCTCACCATCTGCGCGTAGTCGCCCTGTGCCTGACGATTGTACGGATCGACAAAAGCGTCCTCGGACGGGCCGCTGTTGCCTTGATCGGCGTACGCTAGCGTATCGATACCGGCACCGTTGCGGGCAAGTACCTGCCGACGGTCAGATCTTTGGCCATAGGAATAGCCAAAATTCATCGTGAACATCCAGGCGTAGGCTTCGATATTGCGATCGCGCGCCGCCTCAATAGCTTCCGCTAAGAGATCTCTATTGGCATACTCATCAGCTTGAACAACGCTGGGCCATACAGTGGGATTGTCATTTTTGGGCAGCAGCACCTGGCCATTCGAAAATGCTTCAATATAAACCTGGTTGTAGCCCATGTTGAGGATGCGATCCATCAGCGCATCTAAGCGACCAGGCTGTAAGTCAGAAGGGTATAGCCGCAGCCAAATGGCTTGATTTTCAGGCCACTGCCTGTCGCGACAGCTATGGACTTCAGACATGTGCTGCTGCAAGAGGGCCTGATACTGCTGCTGTGCCGCCGCTTCTCCCTGCATAGCGGAAACTCTCAAGGCTTCTTTTTCCTCTACATCGGCCTGAGAGAGCTGACAAAATCGATTGACTGCCGCCTCGGCAGAAGGCGCCAGCATACTCTGACTAAAAAAAGCTAATGCGCCTGCCAAAACTCCAGGAATTAGGCGATTGTGCCCTAGTTGATGCCTGCGTCCGTTAGCGTTTGTTTCCCAAGATGTATTGTTTCCGCTAGAGACCATAATTGCCTGTTAAATCTAAATCTTTAGATAGGAGTGTTTGTATCTGCGCCGCAGAAAAAACTTTCCTTAGTTTTTCCCTTTTACGCCGTCTTTACATCGATCCTGCTTGATAAAATGCCAACACTGCAGAAGACCAACGCCATCCTAGGCGGTTTTTTTAAGACTGTAGGCTCGGCTGTGACACCTCTCTATGGGCGGTTTGCCTGTTGTATGGGATCGGTGTATCGATTCTTACGACGCTAAGACGGAGCAACCCGTAAGGAATCAGAGAAATCTGAGAGCTTCCAGACACTTTAATGAGCG
>JBCBKQ010000033.1:0-30584 GCA_038521595.1 Cyanobacteria bacterium J06627_28
AACTTTTTTGCTCTCTAAGGCGGCAAGCGCTTTCTCTCGAAGGTCTGTACTGTAGGATTTAGCCATTCCATCAGGGGTGTCTATCTTCTCCTCTTATTATGCCGTAACCTATCTGAGAATTGCTATACCTTAGAAGAGCTCTTGCAGGTGTACGAAGAGTCGGCAATTGATCAAGAACAGCGGCTGCAAGGAATGCTAGTAACCCTAGCAGAGCGAGCAGAGCAGCTAGGGCACTCACAAGAAACGCTGCAAACGCTCAAGAGCATTTTAGATAGCATGGGTGATGCTGTTATTGTTGTTGACCAAACAGGAAAGTCTCTCTTTACAAACCCTGCGGCAAAACAGCTCTTAGCTAATGAATCACTATCAGCATCCTTTGAAGATTGGATCAACCATTGCGACATTTTTGACAGTGATGGGCAAACGCCGCTGCCGGTGGAAGCGCTGCCACTTTCACGAGCGCTCCAAGGTGACGCTATGGATGCTGTAGAAATACGAATAATCCGACACCATCACCAAAAAGGCACCTGGCTTAGCGTCAACGCCAGACCCATCCTAGCATCAGAAACTATTACTGGCGCTGTCGCTGTTTTGCGCGATATTACAGCGCGTAAGCAGTTCGAAGATGACTTAAATCAGTCTCATAAGGCGGCTCAGGAACAAGCTCAAATTTTAGAACAAACGTTGACTCAGCTTAAGCACACGCAAGCCAAGCTAATTCATGGCGAAAAAATGGCCAGCTTAGGTACAACAGTCGCTGGCATTGCCCACGAAATTAACAATCCCATCAATTTTATCCATGGCAATCTAAAGCACACTAGCAGTGCCTTCCAAGATTTACTATCACTCATTCAGCTCTTTCAAAAGACCTATCCAGAAAAAAATGAAGCCATCGAAGAAACACTCGACGACATTGACTTTGAGTTTTTAGCCAAAGACGTACCTACGATGATCACCTCTATGCACACAGGCACCGTACGCATTCGTGAAATCGTAAAGTCGCTGCGCGTATTTTCTCGCCTAGATGAAGAAGGCCTCAAGCCAGCTAACATTCATGAGGGCATTGAGAGTGCCTTGATGATCGTGCGATCGCAGCTAACATCCAATCAAGCAGGCATAGCTGTTGAAGTAGAACAAGATTACGGACAGCTACCTCTCATCAACTGCTATGCCAACCAGCTAAATCAGGCATTTGTCCACATACTCAAAAATGCAATTGAAGCACTGTCAGAGACTCCAGCATCGCCTAAAATTATCATCCGTACCAGAACCTTTGATACCCACATCGTCATTTCAATCATCGACAACGGCAGTGGCATTGCGCCAGCAGTTAAACCCAAAATATTCGATCCCTTTTTCACAACAAAGCCCGTGGGCCACGGCACTGGATTAGGGCTCTCTATTGCCTACCAGATCATTTCAGAAACCCATAAAGGCAGCCTAGAATGCCTCTCAAAAGAAGGCCATGGCTCCGAATTCTCGATTTCGCTGCCCTCGACACTTCAAGAAACATAAAATGAGAAACGTAAGGAAAGAAACATAAGGAAAGAAACATAAGGCAAGGAAAAATGCTTGAAGGCGACTGACCCAAAGCGCTAGCTGAAAAAAATTAGCCTTTCATGAGTTATCTATAGCCGTCAGCTCTTCGCATACATCACAAAAGAGAGGTCGCTGATCTACGCTACGCATCAGACAGCTCTGCTGCAGCAGACGCAAACGCAAAAATGAGCCTGACTCCTGCGATGCAGATACCTCAGGCACACTGCACCGATCTAACAAATCTTCTAACAGACAACCAAACGCTCTAACTTCTAGCTTTTCTATCGAAAGCTCTTTCAAATTGTCACCGTAAAAAGAGGCCGCCCCAAAGTCTCCTAAAATGCTGTGAGCTGTTTGATCAACTAAAATATTATGGGCATATAGATCGCCATGCATAATGCCATGTTGGTGGAGGTATGCAGCAGCAGAGGCTATTCCTCTCCCAATCTTTAACACGTCCGATAGCGAAAAAGAAACATCCTCATCGTAGACATCTCGCGTGCAGCTCTCCAAACTAGGCGGGTCACCCAGGTTAGAGTAGTCTGCCGAAATGAAATCGAACACTAGACCAGAAGTGTTCTCAGCGCTGTACTTCCCTAGTACAGAAACTAAATTTGGATGGGTACCTGCCGCAATACAAGCGCGCATTTCATCCAGTGGTGAGCCATCGCTGGTAATATCTCCCTTAAAAATCTTAAGTGCAACAGACTTATTCATCGACTTAGTCGATACAGCCGCACCCTTCGAGACAGCCTTCTCTGACCAGCTAGCTTCATAGATCAGCCCAGAGGCACCTTGACCTAGGAGATGTCCTTTCTCTAAGTCGTCAGAAGAAAACGTGGGCAGATTTTGCCTTTTGGGCGAAAAAATTGCCTCCCGGAGACAAAAAGGATTGCCAGAATACGCCAGCCAAGACAGCCGTGGCAGCTGCAACAGCCACGTGGGCAAGGCGCTAAGTCGGTTAACCGACAGTCGAATCAGCTCTAAACTTTGGCAGTTGGCCATTTCCTCGGGTAGGGTCTTTAGTCGGTTACCTGCCAACATCAGCTTTTGTAATCGGTTCAGCCGACCGATAGCTGCGGGCAAAACATCAATTTGATTATTTGTTAAAATCAGCCATCGAATAGTTGGAGAAAGTGCCTGCTCGCTGATCGTATGAATTTGATTATTCTTAAAGCTCACCATACTCAGTGCCGGACAGTCTGCAAGCACAGGTGGATATCTTTCAAATTTATTGTTGTTAAAAAAGACAATTCTCAGATTTTTCAAGCTAGAAAAATTAGGCGGCAGCTCACTCAGCTGATTGTTTGACAAATTCAAAAACTCTAAAGAGTCAGCCAGCTGAAAAATCTCCACCGGGAAATGGGTCAGCTGCTCAGAAAGCTTGAGGCTTTTGCACCCAGCCAGCCGACCAGAGTGGACGCCGTCCTGTAATGATTCAAGCGTTTCCATAGGCTATGAGAAAATATTTGAACGATTTTGTTTATCATATCTTTTCATCTTGGCTTTTCATCTTGGCTTGCATACCAACGCAGAAGAGACCAAAGAAACTTCTCATCCTAAAGGAGCAAGGCGGCGTGCTGATGTCATTGACTAGATAAATTAGCCGACAGCGCTTCGCCGACTAAATTACAAGAAGCACTAGACTCTTCTACAAAAGTATCCTGGGCAATCTGAATATCTTCTCTATAGAGCTTCACCCATTTTTCCATCTGTTTTTCAGCGGGCATGTAGTACGTAGAGCTTTTGGGCAAACGACAAAACTCTCTGACCATGGGTAGCCAGCGCCCATTTGTAGCGTGGGTTATCCCCATATCGAACAAATCTCTTTCCGACGTAGCAGCAGACGTAATAGTATCAGAGACCTGCCTTTGAGTCGTAGACGACTGTGCAAGCCTCTTTTCTGAGACTGGTTCAGATTCTTCTGCTATGGCAGAAATGTCTTGGGTTGCCATCGCTTTGTTGCCTGATTCGCGTAGGTAAGTAGAGACTGCCCCCCCAGCAATCACTAAGCCGCAGGCCGCTATTGCTAGCTTTGAGTACAGACTAGCGGCAAAAGAAGGACGCGTTGTGGACGCTGCAGATTTTCCATTGACAATTGTGACGGGACGGGTAATTCCTGGCAGCTGAGACTCAATCCAGTTGAGATCAAACACCTTTGCATAGAGCAGACAGCCCACCACAAGCTGCCCTTTGTGTTTTGCCGCTAGTCCAGAGTGTAAGAGCGTACCTTGTGCATCAGAACCATCCAGAGGCAGAGCCTTTCGCTGCAAAAGCTGCATATACAGCAGCAGCAAAATATCTCGCTTATCGTAGTCTAAAAGAACAGCAGATATCTGCTTCAGGTGCGCGGCAGCTGCAGACATCTCCCACCGCTTAGTAAGCTCCTGCTCAACGACCCTATCTACAATATTCATGGCGTCCGACTCAGTGATTTGAGCAGCATGCACTACAACGTGCTCGCATAGTGCTGCTGTCATGACTGGCTGACCACCAGTCCACCATTTTATTCTTTCAATCACTTTTGGGATGGCTGACAACTCTTCAACCTTTGGAAATAACACTTCCCAAAACTCTGCAAAAGCTACCGAAAGCGGATCCGAAGTCGTCTCTTTGCGCATATTTTTTCGGCTTAACACGTCCGTAACTGTAGTTCTAATAGCACCGGTAGAAATCCCAGATTCTAAAAATCCAAATGTCAGTATTTCACAGACGCATGTATTTGTCAGTATTACCTCTTACCTTTTTAGTCAGTGTATAAAGGCATCTTGATTATTATTCTTCACTCTATACCACTCGCGTCCTTTTATACTTGGTAGAAAACGTGAAATCTAGGTATCATTCTTGACCTACTTATGAACCCAGTTTCAGATTCATTTTGTGGGCGATCGCACCCCCAAATGCTTACAGTCAACCCCACGACAGTTCGCGTTTTCACAGAGAAAAAAGAACACACAAAATCCTCTGTGCTAGTAGAGAATACTGATACTTTAACCAGTTACAAAAGGCACATGCACGCTCTAAATGCGTAAAGACAGACAATATTTTGAACGCAACGTTGTCAGCTATTCCTTATATTTTATTTTCAAAGTGTTCATATAAAGACTTTTACCTAGCTGATAAATTAAGCGAAATTACGCAGAAGGCTTCCGTATTTTTGCACAAGAGAAAGCGCAATGCAGTCTTGTAAATGTAGCGTTAATACGCCCGCCAAATTAATTCAATCTAGGCTTCAAATGAATAGACCTACAGTTCTACTTTTCGCATTGTGATTGCGCTGTAACTATGACTAACCAATTTCTGTCAAGCCCTAGTCAACTTTTTAGATCTACGTTGAGGCGGTGGACTGTAGGGCTTTCTCCAGCAGCAGTGCTAGCAGCCAATCTAATCATTGCCCTACCGAGTCAGGCCGTCGAGTTTCCTTCAACGGGCGATCGCGGTGCACCATCTACGACAGCCGGTGGTGGCACCCGAGACGGCTGGTGCGACAGCTCGGAGTGGACGCCCTGGAGCGTAAAAGCCCTGGTGCCAGAAAACAACGTCAGCACATTTGCTGGAGATCAGGCCTCTTTGTGGATACATATGAGCCCTGGCTTTGCCCAGCGACCTGCCGAACTCTACATCCAGAATGCCGACACCCGAGAGCGCGTATATCAGCAAAATATGGCCCTCACAAGTCCCGAAGAGGATGACATTTTGAGACTGAGCCTTCCCAGCCACAACGAAGCTGGTGAGCTACTGTTCGAAACAGGACAAACATATGCTTGGGAGTTTGCAGTAATCTGCGATCACAGTGACCGCTCCCGAGACTATGTCATTCAAGGGCACCTCGAAAAACTGCCCGAAAACCCGGAGCTCATTGAAAGACTGGCAACAGCTAACCTACAAGAACAGGCAGAAATCTACGCAGAAGCAGCCCTCTGGCAGGAGACCTTGCAGGCCACGGAGCAGCTACAAACCGTTGCACCCAGACAGTGGACAGAATTGCTAGCTTCGGTGGGCCTTGACTCACTGCTGTACGAGCAGTCCTCAAATTCTGATTTAACAGATTCAGAATCAGCAGCCCCAGCAGACTACCCTAGCACCGCACCCAGTTCTAGCGCTGAGTCCAATCGTGTCGTTGAAAGCAATACGCTTCTACCGACGTTCAGATAGCGCTATGAAAGGCGCTATGAAGCAGTGGCAACAGTTCTTTTGGCAGTGGCGTGGCGTTATCACTATTACGCCTAGCGTCGCTGCTGTTGTTCTTTTATTGCGATGCATCGGGCTGCTACAAACCTGGGAGTGGGCTGCTTTTGACCAATATACTCGGCTGCGACCAACCGAGCCGACTGACAATAGGGTGGTTATTGTTGGCCTAGACGAAAACGACCTCAAAGCATTGAACCAATCGCAGGTCTCTGATGCTGTTCTAGCTGAACTGCTAAATAAGCTAAAAGAACAATCTCCTAGAGCAATTGGCTTAGATCTTTATAGAGATGTTCCCGTCGGTTCTGGCGAAAGTGAGCTAGCAGATGTCTACAGAACAACACCTAACCTGATCGGCATTCGCAAGGTTGTTGGAGAGGTCGGGAGAGAAACCGTTGCGCCGCCGCCGGTACTCGCAGAGCTAGGTCAGATAGGTGCGAACGATCTCATGGTCGATGGTGATAATACCGTTCGCCGTGGGCTCCTCAATGTACAAGATCCAGATGGCAACACCGTCTATAGCCTCAGTCTATACTTAGCTCTATTGTATTTAGACAGCGAAGGCATTGGCCCTGAGATGGTCGATGAAGATACTTGGTGGCTAGGCAAAACACTGTTTCAGCCCTTTGAAACTAACAGCGGTGGCTACGTGCGAGCAGATGCTCAGGGGTACCAGCAGATCATCCGCTATCGAGGAGAGAATCAGTTCTTTGAAACGGTCTCTTTTATGGACGTTCTGACAGGCCAAATCTCAGAGGACTGGGCGACGGATAAAGTTGTTTTAATTGGCGCCGTGGGTGAAAGCTCAAATGATCACTTCTACACGCCACACAGCAGTACTTTATTGTCTAATGCAGTAGACATGGCAGGGGTCGAAATCCACAGCAATTTGACCAGTCAAATTATTAGCTCAGCCCTCGAAGGAAGACCGCTCATTAGAAGCTGGAGTGAACCCGTTGAATGGCTTTGGGTTCTGTCGTGGTCTGCGGCAGGTGCGCTGCTGATATGGCAGATTGATCAAGGGGGCAAGCGATCAAAGGGGCAACGCACAAAAAATCAAATCAGAGGGCAAAGAATACTCTGGGTGAGCAGTACTATTGCGCTATTGGGCGGCAGCACGTTTATTCCTTTTTTATACGGATGGTGGATTCCCATTGTTCCTGCATTTTTAGCAGCCATCGGCTCAGCTACCGCCGTCACTGCCTATCTAGCCCGCTCAGCGGGGGACATTCGCCGCACCTTTGGCCGCTACCTCAGCGATGAGATTGTCACGACCCTTTTAGAAAATCCCGAAGGGCAAAAGCTCGGTGGCGAGCGCCGAAACATTACGATACTAACCTCAGATCTTAGAGGATTTACGGCAACCTCTGAGCGGCTACCGCCTGAAACAGTTATTAAAGTTCTCAACTTTTATTTAGGCCATATGGCAGATGTCATTGGTCGGCACAGCGGCACCATTGATGAATTTATGGGCGATGGCATTCTTGTTTTATTTGGTGCGCCGATTGTAAGAGAAGACGATGCCAAAAGGGCCGTTGCCTGCGCGGTAGAAATGCAGCTGGCCATGACAGCTGTCAATCAGACCATGGAGGAGTGGGGTTTGGCACCATTAGAAATGGGCATTGGCATTCATACAGGTGAAGTTGTTGTCGGCAATATTGGCTCAGAGAAACGAAAAAAGTATGGTATTGTCGGCAGTCCAGTAAACCTTACCTACCGTATAGAATCGTTTACAACAGGCGGTCAGATTCTCATTTCTGGAGAGACTCATCGAGCAGCAGCGCCCTTGGTCACCCTTCGAGGCGAGCAACAGGTGAAACCCAAAGGCGTCGCTCAGCCAATTACCATTTACGATGTACTCAGCGTTGGCGCCCCCTACAATAAAGCGTTGACTCAGGAAGAGGAACATTTCTTCTCGCTTGCAGAGAAAATACCTCTGCGGCTCAGCCCATTACAGGGCAAGTCGATTAATCAGGACTACTTGACCGGGTGGATTACTGAGCTTTCAGAAAAAGGAGCCGTGCTGGTCGTAAAGACACCTATTCAAGACAATGACGCAACAATAGACTCCACACAGCTAAAACCAACAACAGACACAAAACCAACAACAGACCTAAAGCCACTAACAAACCTAAAACTAAACTTTTACTCTCAAAATAAAGCTGTTCACAAAAACCACGACGAAGCCATTAGCGAAGATATCTACGCCAAAATTTTGGACATCAAAGCCTGCAGCCAAGACTTGGCCATGACCGATAGCACGCTTGCGCCTACACAAGCTATTGGCAGCTTAGAAGCTGAGCAATCTTTTTACAAATCTTTTTACATTAGATTTACTGCAAAGCCACCTGCTATTTCGAGGCAGCTCTCCGAGCTTTATCAAACGCTTCTAGCCAGTAACAAAACCAATAACAAAGCCCAAAAACCACTGCTCGATGGCGCAGGTGGGTAACTTAAGCCTGTGCCCAACCCATTTATATACCTATGCACAACTTTCGGCCTCAGCTATGGCCTCAAAGATACTATAAATATGGTTGGGCACTCGCACTGTGTTCTCCTCTGCTAGGCAATCGTTGCGCACAGGCTCAGTCTATTACCGCTGCTGCTGATGGTGTAGGCACGGCTGTCACGCAAACAGGCTCACACTTTGATATCAGCGCAGGAAGTACATCTGCAGATAATGTCAATCTGTTCCATAGTTTTGACTCATTTTCACTATCGGCAGAAGAAACTGCCAACTTTCAAGTTAATGATTCGGTTCAAAACGTATTGGCCAGGGTGAGTGGCGGAGCACCTTCTGTCATCAACGGTCAGATTCAAATGTCGGGCACTAGCATAAACACACCCGACCTGTACCTAATGAATCCAGCAGGCGTGCTAATAGGTGAAGAGGCTCATCTTAATTTACCTGGGAACTTGACAGTTACAACCGCTGACGGCATCGGGGTAGGCCATGAAAAAAGCTGGTTTCAGTCAACTGGAGAGCATGTCTATTCTGCTTTAGAAGGTGCACCCACAGGTGAGTTTATCTTTGCTCATGAGCAGCCCGCCAGCATCGTAAATGAGGCGGATCTATCGTTAGATTCAAACGCTTCGCTGACATTGTTAGGCGGCAGTATCGTCAATACAGGCGAGATATCTGTCCCTGGTGGAACCGTAACGCTAGCAGCTGTTTCAGGTGAAAGTGTTGTTCGACTCAGCCAGTCCGGGCACTTACTCTCACTGGAGTTAGAAACAGTTTCGGCAGAACAGATGGCAACTTTAGATACCCCACAGGCTACTGGTATCAGAGCACTCGACTTGCCAGAACTGCTGACCCATCAGACACAAGAACACGCCAGTTCATTAACGGTTAATTTAGATGGCACCGTAAGTCTAGGCGCAGATATAGAACAGTCTTTTCAGGAACAGTCTTTTCAGGGGCATGCGATCGCATCTGGCACCCTCAACACTTCAACCCAAACAGGCACATATTCAACGAACCGCACATCTGGCGGATCGATTAACGTTCTGGGAGAACAAGTTAGCCTAATCGAGGCAACACTGACTGCAAACGGTGAAATAGGCGGTGGTAGCATCCGCATTGGAGGAGATACCAGGGGGCAAGAAACCTTACTAGCCGCGCAACAAACAAGCGTAGATGCCAATAGCTATCTCTCGGCTAACGCAACTGAGTCTGGCGCAGGTGGGCAGGTTGTAGTGTGGGCAGAAGACACCACCCAATACCTGGGCTCAATTACGGCCAGGGGCGGTGCCATCGACGGCCAGGGCGGGTTCGTAGAAGTGTCAGGAAAACGACAGCTGCAGTTCAATGGAACGGTTGATACGAGATCGCCCAACGGAGAAATCGGTACCCTGTTGCTCGATCCCGAAAACGTGTGGATTTTCACAGGAAATGCTGGGGCAAATGACAACTTTCTATTAGATGACAATCAAATACTGACAGACGATACAGGCGCTCTCTTAACCATTTCAGAACAGACATTAGAAAGTCTCTCAGGCAACGCCAATATTATCGTTGAAGCCACCAATGACATCATTTTTAGAAATATTCTAGATGATAGATTATCGCTTTCTGAAGGCATCGGCTCCGTTACATTTCGCGCGGATGCAGATGGTGACAATCAGGGCGATGTCAGCTTTCAAGATAGTCAAGATATACTAATTGCACCTGGACGAGATATTACCTTTTCAGGGGCAGGATTACGATTGGGGAGCTTGAATACCGCTGGAAGCACTCAGGGCGGAAAAATCACATTAACCGCGAGTGGACTGCTGAGCACGATAGATCTCGATACCCGCAGTGCTATCGGCACGAGTGGAGACATTACCGTAGAAGCTGGAGATACGATAGCCTTAGGGGAGCTGCAAACCGATAGTGCTAATCAAGTTGGAAATATCACCCTTTCCAGTCAGCGCAGCCGCATCATAACAGGCAATATTTCCAACTTTTTACCCGATGGTAGCCGAGGTGAACTCACTGTAGTGTCCACAGGAAACGACGATATCAACAATGGCTTACCGCTAACGCCAAGAGTCATTGAAAGCCCTATAGAACCGATATTAGAAGGCCTAAAATCACCTGTTGATTTGCCTACTGTTAGTTTAAGTTCAAGCGGTTTAGCCTCATTAAGTGGGCTTTTTTCTCAAGGTGTAAGCTCATCTGTTATCAGTTTATTCGGTAGTCTTGCTACTGCAGAGGCTGAGAGTGAGTCAGCAGCAACGTTAGTTCAGCGCAACCACCTGAGTCAAAGCCAGGCAAATGCTGCGATCGCAGCCTTAGAAAGCGCGCAAACCGAGTCTTTTTCAGATTATTTTCAGCGCGACTTGCAGGCCGCTGATGTGGACTTAGGCAGCATACAATCTTTGCTGAGCACCGTCGAAGAACAAAATGGCAATCGCTCAGCGGTGG
The DNA here is from genome assembly GCA_038521595.1 of Cyanobacteria bacterium J06627_28. GTDB lineage: Bacteria > Cyanobacteriota > Cyanobacteriia > Phormidesmidales > Phormidesmidaceae > Phormidesmis. The sequence continues at coordinate 10,640 of JBCBKQ010000033.1, forward strand.
TGTATGTCAAGGCACCGACTGCGTCAGAATCAGCAACAGGAGCTGCATCTGACCATGAAATATGGGCCTTTGGAGAAGATACACTGAGTGAAAACAATCCCACCGAAAACGACCTAGAACTAATACTTTTGACAGCTGATAATAGCCCCGTTCAGTTTGTACTACCGGAAGTAGAGAGAACAGATTTGCTTGGCACAGTTGAACAGTTTCGAGCCGATCTAGCAACCTCAGTTCGCAGACAGGGTGACTACCATCTTGATACGGCAGAATCGCTGTATGAATGGTTGATTGCACCTGTCGAAGCTGATTTATCTGCAGCAGGCATAGATACCGTCGTTTTTGCCCTGGACGAAGGCCTAAGAACCTTACCGCTAGCGGCCCTCTATGATGGAGAACAGTTTCTCGTCGAAAAATATAGCCTAGGGGTTGTGCCATCACTAGGGATGTTGAATACACATACAGGTGCGATCGCGCCTGAAAGCACCGATATTTTGGCGATGGGTGCAAGCCAATTTGAAACCCTGACCCCACTGCCTGGTGTGCCTGCTGAGCTTGCAGTCATTCAAGATCTATATGCCAGCGAGTCGTTTCTAAACGAGCAGTTCACCAGAGAAAATCTTATCGACCAGCGACAGCTCACCCCTTACCCCGTTGTTCACTTAGCAACCCATGCAAACTTTAACAGTGGAGCCATCGATAACTCCTACATTCAACTATGGGATGAAAAGCTGTTGCTCAGCGAGCTAGATCAGCTGGGATGGCAATCGCCAGCGGTTGATTTATTAGTGCTCTCGGCCTGCCGTACGGCGGTAGGCAGTCCAGAAGCTGAAATGGGATTTGCAGGACTGGCGATCGCTTCGGGTGTTCGCTCATCTCTTGCTAGCCTGTGGTCTGTAGACGATGTGGGGACCCTATCGCTCATGAGTGAATTTTATGAGCACTTATCATCGACACCGACCAAGGCAGAAGCATTGCAGCTGGCGCAGTTGGCCTTACTCTCCGGCAGCCTAGACAATGAACTTTCAACAACAGTTGAGAATAACAATTCGAGAGACTATTCACATCCCTACTACTGGTCAGGGTTTACGATGATTGGCAATCCTTGGTAAATCAGTCTTCGAGCAAACTGGCTAAAACCGCTGAACGATGACCGTCATTCTCAGCGGCATCCATAATGCCGGTCAATGTCCAAAGACGCCATCGTAGCAAAGCGCGCAAAAGCTCAGGGTTAAACCAATTGTGATTAACCATAAGAAGCTCAGCAATATTTTACTTGAGTCGCAGTTATTGAGAGGATTGGGTCAGTCCCTTTATAAACGAGAGTCTAATTCCACCTATGACTACCGACCTAATCTGTTTATTGATTTTGGCACTTTGGTCAATTCCGCTCAACCATGCTCCGGCGCTGGGCCGTGTATCTAAGGCTGGACTAGAGTGGGCAGCCAGCAATCGAGAGCAGATAGTAGACGGACCAGCCTGGGTTGGGCGAGCTGACCGGGCACAGCGTAATCATCACGACAATTTGGCGATGATTGCAGCAGTGATTTTAATTGCGCAGGTGACAGGGCAAGCTGATGGGGTGACGGCAAATGCTGCGATCGCAATTCTAACTTCTCGTGTTTTGCATGGAGTTGCTTACTACGCAGGCATTCCGTTGGTGCGATCGCTTGCTTACTTCGGCTCTATTATCGGCGTCGGCGTCATCGTTTGGCGAATACTGAGCTAATTTGCCTAGCTAACTTGTTTAACTAACTTGCTTAACTCACTAACTTGCTTAACTCACTAACTTGCTTAACCAGCTTGCTTAACCATATGAATGGCTGCGATTTTATTCACTGGCCCATACCTTAAATCATATGGCCAAGCCTAGAAACGATAGTCCATGGTCAAATACATGAAAATATCTTGGCGACTATCGCCAGCTTCGGTGAGTTCGACTAGGGGGATGCCCACGTCAAAGCGAGCCTGTAAATCTTCTATCGGATTTACGATTAATCCTATGCCGGTGCCTAGCAAAAAGTTTTGATTGCTGGTATTTGCACCATTGTTCCAGACGGCGGCAGTATCTACAAAGGGAGCTATCTGTAAAAAAGGAGCACCGTTATCGTTGCGATCTAGGGTGATGCGATCTTCAATAGAGGCGCGGATACCATTGTCACCAAAGCGAGCATTTTGACTGTAGCCACGCACCGAACTGGGGCCACCGACAATAAACTGATCCGCCCCGAGTAAGCTATCTGCAGATAGCTGTACGCTGCCCTGCATCAGCAGCAAATTATCTCGGTTGATGACCTGTGCTCTCTGCACTTGGCCAAGCCAGCTAAAGAATTGTCCGTCGGCTTGATTGCCTGGACGATTAGTAGCGTTGAATAGGCCCGTACCCAGGTTGAACTGCGATCGCACCCCCCAAGCACCTGTGCGATCGCGCTTCAAGTACTCTTGCCCAAACTGAAACACACTTGTCTGCGTCGAATCAATCACGACGTTACTAACCAGCGTTTCCCCCGTCCGACGGCGGAATCCTAGCGACATCGCAAACTCTTCATTGGGCTCGCGAATGAAAGGCTGACGATAGGTTAACTCATAGGTACTAGAAGAGCCTTCTACCCCCAATGCGGCCAACGCTGGGTCAACCAGCCTAAATGAACTGGGCAAATACCTGGCCTGCAAACTGCCATCCATTGCGTTTAGCGGCACTTTGTAAGTGACACCAAACGTATTTGCACCCCCGGTTGTTGCCCGATAGGCAGACAGTGAAAGCTGATCACCAAGGCCTAAGGCATTGTTGTAATTGGCCTCTAGACCCATGCGAGCCACCCCTACGCTCGGCGGCGAATTGGTGTCCAGTACAGTCCGACCTGAAAAAGCGGGCGCCTCGAGTACTCTTACAATTAGCCGACTTTGCCCTTCGCCAGTGCCTGCTCGCAGACTAGCTTCTACCCGATCAATGAGCGGATCGGCGCGTAGCAGCTGTAGCTGTGACTCCAAATCTACTTGACTAAGAGGGCGACGGTTGGCTAGGTTCACGCGATCGCGCACATAATTGACCAGTCGGTCTGTGCCCTCCACCTGAATATTTTCTAGCTCCCCCTCAATCACGCGCACCTGAACAACGCCATCTACGATGGTTTGCTCACTTAAAATGGCCCGCGACGTAATGTAGCCCGACTCCAAATACAGCTGCGTAATGTCGTCTGCCATCTGTCGCAAATCCGACAGACCCAGGCTACGTCCCTCGTACACAGAGAGAATAGGGGCAAAATCAAAATCATTAAATACACTACTGCCCACGACCTCAATGTCACGCACATCCACCTGGCCGTTACCACTGGGCACCTGCGGCTGTGGGACTGGCGTCGCGTCTTCTGGCAACACGGGCATTGGTGCTGGCAAAGGCGCTAGGTCTAGATCATCCGGGTCATCTAGCTCACCGGCAGGTGAATTTTGGGCTACTGTGCCATGCCCTTGGCGGCTAAATCGAGGTTCCGCTTTGCCCCCCTCAGCAGCAGTAATAGCGACAAACTCAGAACCAAAACGAGCAAACTCTATAGAGCTACTCTTCATAGGAGAACGCGAACCCTGAGCTTCGACCGCTACTGCTTGCTCTACCGCCAGCAGATTAGCCGCCAAGCCGGGCCCCGCAAATGATGCACCACTACCACCTACAATACCGACTGCAGCAGCATACTTTACAAGCCTTTCCAATTCGATCTGCATTAACTTTCAGCGATAGGGGTCTTAACAGAGAAGATTGCATGACATATCGTTAGCCGGATTTTGCTGCCGATGATGCGTCCACAAGGTACCCACTTTCACCAGAATGACCAACAGAACTTGAAATATTCTAAAGATTGACCGTTTCCCCAAAAAAAGCCCTACCACAGACCACGACAGAAAGCAGCCTAAAAGCAAATCAGTCTAGTGTTTCCTTTTAGGCTGCTTTTATCTCGCTTCTGTTTGATGGCTTTTATCTGATTACTTCTGTCTAATTGCTTTGGTCCAGACCAATTTCTCTCTATCCAATCTCCTTCTACAGGGATAAGTCCTCAAAAAAGAAAAGCGCTAGTGTTTTGATAATGACAACATTCTGCTTCTAAAAGAAGCAACGAAAGGAACTCAACATGGCAGCTAATCAACCGCTTAAGGGCATCGCTCTTATTGACTGCGCAAAAGCAAACGCGCCCCAAGGTGCAGACATCGCTGCCAACTTGTGTGGCTATGGAGAAGATGTCAGCGGCTTTCGCCAGGCGCTTATTCAAGCAGGCGAAGAGGCTGGCATTACGCTTACGGGTGTCGATGACCTCATTATCGAGCCTACGGTCGCTAGCCTCAGCGATCCGCAAAGCATGAACGGATAGTCTAAATAGGTTGGCAAGCCATCGCTAGGCTATCTATCCACCCATCCCAGGAATAAAGCTTGTACTGATACGCTTGATCACCCGATTGGCGATGTCAGCATAGCTCACTTCGCCTGCTAAAATTTGACCGAGCCGCTTCGTTGCCGTTGGCCGCTTGATACCCACTCGGTAGCCAATTTTTGGCAGGCGAAAAAATACGCTACCAATTCGCTGGGCCCACTGCATATCGGCCCCCCAGCTGTTGTGAATGGTGCGAGTATAGTCTGCCAAAGCCTCTGTGTTTCCCGCCAGGGCTTGATCCAATGCCTGGGCGGCCTTCATGCCGCTGTACATAGCAGGGCGAATGCCTTCGGCCGTGAGCGGATCCACAATAGCGGCGGCTTCTCCAACTAGGAGCGATCGCACCCCGTGCAAACTATGGTTACCATCCCATAGCTTCAGCGGATGCGTGTAAAACGTGCCACTTGTGGGGCTCACACCAAACTCGCTGGCATACTTTTCTAGCAATCGACGTGGATCTTTCAATGACCCACCAATAAAACTACTCGCGCCCAAAGAATAGCCCTGAGCCTTGGGGAAACTCCACAAGCAGCCATTTTTCGCCAGCCCAAACTCAAAGCTAAAGGCCCCTGACTCTACAGGCGCTGTTGCTGTCAGCTCTAACGCCCCCGCCTCTCTGAGCTTATGCTGCCGAAAGCCTAGCCAGTCAGCCATGGGCCCGTTTGCGCCGTCTGCCGCAATTACATACTGCGCGCTGAGGGTTTCATCTGCCGTCACTACCTGCCAATAGTCGTCTTTTAGCGCAATGCCGGTGACCGCCGTTTGGTCACGCACCTGCGCCCCCGCAAGCTTTGCCTGGTCGATCAAAAACTGGTCAAAGACATCCCGCTGGACACTCCAAATGGGCTCAGTTTCTAACGTGCCGTCCACCGCGTCGCCCAGCTTCCAAGTGTAGCGAACCCGGTTAATGCGGCTATCAATCGCAGGGGAAAAGTCAAAGTCAAACCAGTCAGCTACGCTAGGCGACACAGCGCCAGAGCAGGGCTTGTACCTGGGCAGAGCCGCTTTTTCTACCACCAGCACAGAGCGTCCTGTTTTCGCCAAGTGATAGGCCGCCGAGCTTCCTGCTGGGCCACCACCGACAATAATGCAATCCAGCATAAAGCCTCTAAACTATTGCGCTCCTAAACTGTTGCGCTCTTAAATGTATCTTCGAACGGTAAAGACCTAAACGATTAAACGGTTTGGATGGCCTTCTCTTTTTCAGCTAGGGCGTCGTCAATTTGCTTAGTGTACTTGTCGGTTAGCTTTTGCACTTCGTCTTGCATATCTCTTGACTCATCCTCAGAGATATCGCCGTCTTTTTCCTGCTTTTTGGCTAAGTCAATACCGTCACGGCGAACGTTTCGTACAGACACACGGCCTTCTTCGGCATACTTTCCGGCAACCTTAACAAATTCCTGACGGCGCTCTGTGGTCAACGGCGGAATATTTAGACGAATCAGTGAGCCATCACTGTTGGGCACGAGGCCAACATCTGACATAGAAATAGCTTTTTCAATTAGCTGCACAGAGCTAGGGTCAAAGGCTTGCACCATTAGCGTGCTGGCATCGGGAGTGCTGATATTCGCTAGCGACTTGAGACTAGTGGGGCTGCCGTAGTAGTCCACCATAATTTTGTCTAGCAGCGAAGGACTCGCCCGGCCAGTGCGAATCGTATTAAACGAGCGCTTTGTTGATTCTACGGCCTTCTGCATGGCCGCTTCGACTTCACCCAAATCAGCTAACTTCACAGGAATCTCCCACAATTGTTCCAATAGGTTCGCCCATCATGGCGCGGTTAATATTACCTCTTACTGAGAGATTAAACACCATGATCGGAATGTTGTTATCTTTGCACAGTGCAATGGCCGTGCCATCCATCACCTTAAGATCTTTGGCCAATACATGAGCGTAGGTCAAGGAGTTGTATCGTTTGGCATCTGGATTAGTTGCTGGGTCACTGTCATAAACGCCGTCTACCTTAGTGGCCTTAAACAGCACTTCTGCGCTAATTTCTGCGGCTCTTAGTGCTGCTGTCGTGTCGGTAGTAAAGAAAGGATTGCCAGAGCCCCCGCCAAAAATGACCACTCTATTTTTTTCGAGGTGGCGAATGGCGCGGCGGCGAATGTAGGGTTCGGCTAGCTCTTGCATCGAAATAGCAGTCTGCACGCGGGTCGGCACGTCAATGCGCTCTAGGGCATCTTGCAGCGTCATCGCGTTCATAATGGTGGCAATCATGCCGATGTAGTCTGCGGTGGCCCTGTCCATTCCGGCAGAGGCCCCTTTGACGCCTCGAAAAATGTTGCCGCCACCGACGACAATGGCCAGCTGAATGCCTTGTTCGACAACGCCTGCAATTTCCTGGGCGATCGCATCGACAATAGCCGGATCAATCCCATAAGCCAGATCGCCCATAAGGGCCTCTCCGCTTAGCTTTAACAGTACTCGCTGATAGGGTTTACCCATGCGTGCTCTATAGTTGAGTCAGTAATTTCTACATCAAGATAGCAGCCCAAGCGTTTGGGCGATACCCTCCGCCACAAATAATGATGTCTTTTGGCGTGCTCATTGCGCCGTTATACATGTTTGCTCTAGCTAACGCCTAATCTTGTGCCTTCTCTACTATTTGCCTGCTTACTTGTAATGATTTGGCTCGCCCTCGTCGGCGGTGCATCGGAGGCTGCTCGTAGGGTTGGGGCCAGTCCAGAAATCACGCGCAAAATTGTTCACATTGGTGCGGGTCAGGTGATTTTGATCGCTTGGTGGCTGGCGGTGCCTGCTTGGGTGGGGGTGAGTGCGTCGATTTTCTTCAGTGCGATCGCCCTAGCTTCTTACCGCTTTCCCTTATTACCTGGCATCAATGGCATTGGCCGTCAGAGCCTGGGCACCTTTTTCTACGCCGTTAGTATTGGGCTGCTGACCCTGTGGTTCTGGCCTTTACAGCAGCCCCATTACGCCGCCATCGGCATCCTCATCATGACCTGGGGAGACGGCCTTGCGGCCCTCATCGGTCAGCGCTTTGGCGAGCATCCGTACCAAGTTTGGGGCGAAAAAAAAAGCTGGGAGGGCAGTCTAGCTATGTGCCTAGTTAGCTATGTTGTCTGCGCCACGATTCTGGTATTGGTACAGGGGCCTACGCTCTCTGCATGGCTCGTTTCTGGCATCGTTGCAGTCTTAGCCACTGCCCTAGAAGCCGTTTCTAAATACGGGATAGACAATCTCAGTGTTCCGGTTGGCGCAGCCGCAGCAGGGTTTTGGCTCACTCATCTGCTCTAAAGAAAAAGAAAGAGACCAGAAAAGGTGGTGTGCCTCGTCTCTAGCCTCTTTTTAATCTCTTCTGGTCAATCTCTTTTGGCCTTTTATGCCTGGCCAATGTTTCTAATCACTCATATCTTTAGTCACCGAGCACAGACTAAAGCGCGATGTCGCCCTGGTCACCTGTGCGAATGCGAATAACATCTTCAACGGGGGAAACAAAAATTTTGCCATCTCCAATCGCGCCCGTTGCAGCCGCCTTAGCAATGGTATCTAGCACGGCCTGCAATTTGTCATCGGCAACTACCAGCACCAGCCGCTTTTTAGTCAAAAACTCCACCGTATACGAAATGCCCCGGTAGGTACTGGTCTGTCCCTTTTGGCGACCAAACCCACGCACGTCTTCTAACGTCATCCCAGTGGCTCCGATATCAACTAGGGCAGTCTTCACGTCCTGTAATTTTTCGGGGCGTACGATGGCCTCAACTCTCTTCATACCGACAGTCCTCTGACGTTTCCTTCTAATTAGTCTGCATGCAGCCCTAGCGTGTTAGGGATGCTACACAGCAGCTGCGCTAAACCACCATTCATTTGCGTATGCCACACATGAATATGGTCGGTGCAATTCTTGCAGCTTAAAGGACTTCAGACAATGGGTAAAGCTAACTAACCGTAAAAATTGATGTTAAGAAGCATAGGCACTCAGCCGGGCGAGAGCATATGTGAAAGGGCACTTAATCTGCACCCATCACAGCCAACAGCGGCCTATCGCATAGTCTGAAAGTAAGCACGAATACTTCGGCACTGTTGATTGAGCTTTTGCAGCAGCATGTTGGCACTGCTTAAGTCTCCACGACGAGCCATTTGCTCCAGCTGAAAGGCCACAGCGGCCAAAGCACTTGCACCCACATTGGCACTTGAGCCACGCAGCGAGTGGGCGACCTGCTCTACTGTTTCAGCGTTTTGTGCGGCGATCGCACCTTCCAACTCTCTTAGGCTATTTTCTGCATCTTGCAAAAATATAGTCAGCAGCTCTGCTTCAAACCCAGCATCTTCACCAGCTAGCTGCCTAAGCTGCTGCCAATCAAACTCAATCGGCCCAGCAATATGGCTTGTTAGCATAGCAACGTCCTCATCAAATAGCTCACGGTCTGCCTTATTAATCAACATTACCCACTCTGTTAGAGCCGGGGATGATGGTCTGCAATCTTTACTACAGCTTTATATTGAGTTAAGTAGAAGGTGGACTCTCTCAAACCATAACAGCGCCCGGTCATGCAAGTAATGTTCGCAATTAAGTACATTTAATTTGTACGGCCCTGTCCCCAAGAGTTTGAAAAGCATCCCTATCAGAGTGAAGGCGTCTTTATAGCAGTGTAAAATATGCTACACGCTCGCTCTACGTATCTTGTTGCACGCATCTTGTTAGTTATTCCGCTGACTGATTGCCTATGCACCAAGAGACAAATGCCAGTACGGCAGCCCAGCCAGTCCATGCCGGCCAGTGTATCCATCCCCACAGCAGCCCCGGGAACCAATCCAAAGCACTCGTAAGCCAAAAAGCAATTGCGACTGTAAAAAGCAATACCAGCAAGCTCATGGCGTTAATCTCCGAGGTCTACCCTTAGCTGTTCTGTGATGATGTTTTTGGCTTGCAGTGACTGTCCGCTAGCGTAATCAATAAGTGCACAGTCAATAGCTGATGCAATTAATAACCAGTGCAATCAATAACTAGTGTGTTTTTGTGTGAATTGTTTTGTCGATAGCCGTTGGATATTCCTCCGTTGGCTAAAAATAAAACCTTACAGGGGGCTTGTTCGCCTAACCTCTCAGCCTTTCAGCGTTCACAATTTCAACATATTACAGGCCCTTCGTCGATGCAGCTGTACAAACGCAAGCCCGTTAGCAAAGAAGATGATACACAGGCACGCATCTTAAAGGCAGCACAAAAACTGTTTGCCCGTCGCGGCTACGGTGGCACCACTACCCGCGATTTGGCTCAGGCCGCAGGCGTCGCAGAAGGCACGCTCTTTCGCCACTTTGAAAATAAAAAGGCCATTCTGGTAGAGGTTGCCACCCGAGGGTGGATGGAAATTCTCACCGATTTGCTTACCGAGCTGAGTGAAATGGCGAGCTATAGGGCTGTCGCTCAGGTCATGCGTAAGCGAATGCTGAGCCTAAATGCCAATACCGATATGCTGCGAGTGTGCTTTATGGAAGCGCAGTTTCATCCGGAGTTGCGCGATCGCATTCAGGCAGACGTCATCGACAAAATGACCGACGTCACCGAGGCCTTTTTTCAAACCGCCATGGACAGAGGCGAATACCGTCAAATGAACCCCAAAGTCGTCGCCCGCATTTTCCTCGGCATGTTTACCGTCTCCGGCTTCAGCCAAACCACCATGGCAAAAGATGCCAGCTCCCCCAACGACATGAAAGAAATGGCCGAAACCCTCGCAGACATTTTCTTAAACGGCGTCTTAAGCGAGCCTGAGTAGATTGAGTTCAGTCTGATAGAAACTAATCAATGGGCAAAGACAATGAACCACACAGCGAGTTAGTCATTCGCCGCGTGCGAAATAGTCGGAGATAAGCAATTGCTATGCTCGTTTATTACTCGGCATACCTTGGAAGATGTAGAAAAATTACTACGAGCCAGAACTCGAACTGCTCACAATATTTTGGCTGCTTTAATTGACCGAAGGATGACTGCCTCGATGGCGTCAGTGTAGAAATGGGCAGCGATTCAATCTTGACTTAAACCGCTGTAAACCGGGCAGATGCCGATACAATAGGCACTTGTGCGTGTGCACCACGCGTACCTCTTGTGACTCTTACGATTTTTTGATCAATGGCAGCCGATAAGTCTTCAAATTCACCGAACCCTAATGACGGTAGCGATTCTGGCCTAGATGGCATTCGTACAGCCCGTTTGCAAAAGGTCGAAGACTTGAAACAGGCGGGCCAGGTGCCCTACGCCTACAGCTGGGACATTACTCATCCAGTTGCTGAATTACAGACAAAATTTGCCGATCTTGAAGCAGGCGCAGAAGAAGACTTTAGCGTTTCTATTGCTGGGCGGATTATGGCGCGGCGGGTGTTTGGCAAGCTGGCCTTTTTTACCTTGCAGGATGAAACCGGCATCATTCAGCTATATCTAGAAAAAAAGACAATTCAGGCTGAAATGCGCGAAGCCGATGAGCAGGCCTTCAACCATTTAAAGCAGCTAACCGATTCGGGCGACATTATTGGCGTGAGTGGCACGATCAAGCGCACCGATAAAGGTGAGCTATCGGTAAAAGTGAAGCAGTACGCCATGCTCACAAAATCTCTCCTGCCGTTGCCAGATAAGTTCCATGGTCTGACTGACGTAGCCAAGCGCTACCGCCAGCGCTATGTAGATCTGATTGTGAACCCAGAAGTGCGAGATACGTTTCGCAAACGGGCTCGCATTACCGCTGCGATTCGTCGTCATTTGGATGAGCTGGGCTACCTTGAAGTCGAGACACCTGTGCTGCAATCTGAGCCGGGTGGTGCAGAGGCACGGCCTTTTGTGACTTATCACAACACCATGGATATGGAGCTGTATCTGCGCATTGCCACAGAGCTGCACCTAAAGCGAATGGTGGTGGGTGGCTTTGAAAAGGTGTTTGAGCTGGGCAGAGTCTTTCGGAATGAAGGTATTTCTACCCGGCACAATCCCGAATTTACCACCATTGAAATGTATCAGGCCTACAGTGACTACCAAGACATGATGGTGCTCACAGAAAATATGATTGAACAAATTGCCAAAGAGGTGACGGGCAGCAGCACGGTGACTTATCAAGGCAAAGAGATTCAGTTTGCACAGCCCTGGAAGCGCATTACGATGCACGATGCGGTGGAAGAGAAAACGGGCATTGACTTTAGTGAGTTTACTGACTTGGCTGAGGCAAAAGCCGCTGCGCAAAAAGCAGGCGTTGGGGATATTGATGAGTGTGAAAGTATTGGTCATGTGCTGAATGAAGCCTTTGAGCAGAAAGTAGAAGAGACATTGATTCAGCCGACATTTATTACAGACTATCCGGTTGAGATTTCGCCTCTGTCAAAGCCGCACCGGAGTAAACCGGGGCTGGTGGAGCGATTTGAGCTATTTATTTTTGGTCGGGAGACGGCAAATGGCTTTTCCGAGCTGACAGATCCGGTAGATCAGCGTGAGCGGCTGGAGCTGCAGGCAGCGAAAAAGGAAGCGGGTGATTTGGAAGCCTGTAGCGTGGATGAGGACTTTATTACCGCGCTCGAATATGGAATGCCGCCCACGGTAGGTATGGGCATTGGGATTGATCGGCTTGTGATGGTGCTGACTGACTCTGCCAGCATTCGTGATGCGATCGCATTCCCCCTTCTCAAACCCGAAAAACCCGACAGTGAAACCGCACCAGAAAATACGCCCGAATAGATTGCGCACTAAGCATCAATAGAAGGGAATTATCAGCAAGGTCGCCTTCATAGGGCGCTCACTATAGTGCTGTGCGATTTTTTGCCCTTTTTTCTGGCTAATCACACAAAGTGACTATTTTGACGATGCCGCAATCCGCTGATGTATAAGCCTGCAGCAGGCTGCGCCAAGAGTGCATAGCAGCGGTTTAGCTGATTGAAGTGGCTGAAGCTATAAAAGGAATCATGCATGAGAAATCATCGGATAGATTTACTGAGGTTTATTGGATTAGTCACTATTGTCTTTGCCCATGCCAATCCACCTGAGACTCTTTTTCAGCTGAGAAACTACGATGTGCCACTGATGGTGTTGATTTCTGGTATGTCTTTTGGTCTGGCATTCAAACCGCAGGAATCTTATTTTCAATATGTATGGAAACGGATAAAGCGCCTTGTCTTTCCAACGTGGATTTTTCTGACGGGATATTTTTCTATCTTGTTTTTGGTTAAGCCAACTTCTGAAAATCTCGATCCATCTAAAGTTTTCGACACCTATTGCTTAATCGGTGGCATTGGATTTGTTTGGATTATTCGAGTCTTTTTGTTGGTGGCACTGGCTGCACCGTTTATCTATCGCATTTTTCAACGAAGAAAGTCAGATACCTATTACCTAATTGCCTTGCTGATAGCCTTTGCGATCTATGAAGCCGCTAGGCCGATAATGGATCCTCTTTTGCCAGGGCGCTTTTATAGAGAAGCCTCGGCCATTGTTTACTACATCATTCCTTACTCACTGGTCTTTGGGCTGGGGCTAGTGGTACCCAAGCTATCGGCTCGGCGAAATAGCTTTCTAGGTGGGTTCTTTTTGTTGGTATTTGGTGCGATCGCAATTCACCTTTGGCAAGCACAGGACATCTTTGTGGGTACTCAGGCGTTTAAGTATCCACCGGCTACATACTACTTATCCTATGCAGTAGGCATTTCTCTTTTTTGGTGGGTCATTAGCGATGTGCTCTGGAAAGTCATCGAAAAACTAAGCATCCTTAGATCTGGCGTACTCTTTATTGCACAAAATTCCATGTGGATTTATCTGTGGCATATTCCACTGGTAAAGGCCTCTTCAGAGACTATGCCCTTCTTCCCTAAAGCAATAATGCTGCTAGTGGTAGCCTCTACCATCACTGCGATACAGTCGTGGCTAGTACACCAAATATTGATCAGCAGAACTCAAAACATTCAGCTCAAAAAGAATCTTAGAAGTCTGCTAACTGGCTAGGTAATATGGTGTCTGTTGAGTTGCGTGGAGCACTTCTATAGTGAAGCGCGGAGAGCTATATCAGCTGGGATCGTTATATTGCAGCAGAAAAGCAAAGAAAGGATAAGTTCTTATTTTGCTTCCCTACCGCCCTTACCGAATCTCAATTTCTAAGTCATAGGTTGCATTGCCGCGCGTGCCACCCACAACGATTTGATACTCACCTGTATGTGGCAACAAAATATTGTCTTCTCCGGTCTCTCTGGCCAAAATGCGACCCGTTGGGCCCACAACGTCAAAGCGAGCATTATTTTCTAAAGAGCTAATGAGTAGGGTCATTTGTTGTCCGCCCTGTGCTGTTACTCGATACAGATCGCGTTCACCTCTGATTACCGCGTTGCTCACAACCGTGCTGGTTTTACCCGGCTCAAAAAAGACTTCTTTGGTGTGCACCGTCGTGCCACCATCTATTAGATCACGGCCTTCTAAGCCCTCTTCGTTCTGAAAGGCCTTATTCACCACCTCGCAGCTTTCTTTACTAAGTGAGTCGCTTGGCGTGACGGATGCGCCAAACGTTAGCTCGCGATCGCTCACCTTCCAAGTCTGCTGCTCATTTTGATAGTCGTATTCGATCCAGGTAGCAACATCTAGGTTGAGATTACTACCGTCGATAGTGCCATCGATTGATTGGTAATAGCTGGTGTAGTAAGCATTCGCTTCATTATGCACTGAGCCTTGAACATTTCCCGTTACCCTATCGGCAGAGTCAATGGCCAAGCGAACATTGACAGTCTCTACATCTGTAGCTTTCTGATAGCAATAATCACCGGGCGCGAGGACTGGGTAAATCGGCTCGGGTGATGAAGGACTTCTATCGTCTACTTCGGCTTCATTGCTAGTAGGTGCCTTGCTTTCTGTTTCTAATGAATCTTCGGAGTCTGAGTCAGCTTTTTTGTCCGTCTGCCCAATATCTACATCCGCCGTATTACCACCATTAGAGGTCGTTTGGGATGGCTGTATCGAATTGCAAGCCGCAAGCCCAGCCAGTAAAAGACAGGCTATGGGCAATTTGTAGACAGGCTGAGACAGAAGACGAGAGAAACACATAGTCAGGACGCTTAGATAACTTTAAACCGATGAAAAATCAATGAAAAACCGACGAAATCGGGGCAGCAGCGCAGCCACTTTAGTGCAATGAGTTAAAAGCAAGCATTGTGAATTAATCACTTGAAATCAACTTTGTTTGAAGTAAGGCAGCGTCTACTGGTGACTTATAGCAAAGTAAGGATGCATTCTTGCTTTGCTAGTCAGGCTAGCTAGGACGACATAGCGGTTTCAGCCGATAATAGCGCCTAACTAACCTGACAGATGCAGTAGAACAACAGCAACCATACCCTCTATTTCGCAGCAATAGCCACAATTTGGACTGGCACAGCTCCAAAACTAACTGTACGGATATCAGTCGGGGGGTAACCCAAAAGTCAAGGGCTCAAGGCGGGAAACCTAAGGGCGGTGCGTTTTTCTTTTCCTTAAAACAGCAATCATGGCTCAGGCTCCGACGAGTAGTGTTTTTTTATCATTGTCACAGCACAGCCAGGGTCGCCTAGCTGAGCGCGTCGAAGATCTTTCTATTCCTGACTTCATCAGCTTTCTAGAGCGTACAACTCGCGACTTCAAGCAGTTTCTTAAGGTGATTGATCTGATTAATAATCAGTCGCTCGAACCTATGCTTGATGAGCTGTTGGAAACGTTTACGCTCAAAATCGGTCAGATCCTGCAGGCGGAGCGGACAACAATTTTTGTCGTGGACAAAGATCGTCAGGAGCTATGGTCCAAAATTGCACAGGGAACGGACGCAGATACCCTAGAGATTCGGCTGCCGCTAGCTCAGGGCATTGCAGGCTATGTGGCGACAACGGGGACGGGGCTAAATATTCCAGATGCCTACGCAGATGAGCGCTTCAGCGATACAACAGACAGGCAGACGGGCTACCGAACACGCAATATACTGTGTATGCCAGTGCTCGATAGCAATAACAATGTGGTTGCGATCGCACAGCTGCTAAACAAAATCGGCACCCACCCTTTCTCAGCCGAAGACGAGGCCAGATTTGCCAGATTTGCGCCTTCCATTGGTGTGTTGCTAGAGAGCTGCCAGTCTTTTTACCTAGCTGCCCGCAACCAAAAGGGCGTCGCTGCCCTGCTCAAGGCCATCTCCTCAATGGAGCAAAGTCTAAACTTGGCGGTGACGTTGCAGTCTGTAATGGCCGCAGCTCGGGGGCTAATGCAAGCTGATCGCAGTACGCTATGGCTGCTCGATGAAACAGGTAGCGAACTGTGGTCTCAGGTGCAAAGCGCCGATGGACAAACCCTGATTGACTTGCGCATGCCTGCGGACAAAGGCATCGTGGGCCATGTCGCAGCGACGGCTGAAACGCTGAATATCCCAGATGCGTACCGAGACAAACGGTTCGATGTTTCTGCGGATCAAAAGACGGGTTACCGCACTAAAACAATTCTATGTATGCCCGTTTTTAACTCTAGCGGCGAGCTGATTGGAGTGAGTCAGCTAATTAACAAGATGCAAGGGCAGTTTACGACGCTCGACGAATCATTTATGCGAGCGTTTAATACACAAGCAGGCATTGCACTAGAAAACGCACAGCTGTTTCAACAGATTTCCCAGGAGAAACAGTACCAAAAAGACATGCTGGAGAGCCTATCTGATGCTGTGATTTCGACCGATATGGTAGGGCGGATTGTCACCATTAATGAGGCGGCACTAAAGCTGCTGGGCTGCCCGACAGGTGAGGCCGAGGACTATGTAAAAGGGGGAATGAATGAAGATCTAGAGCAGCGGGTTAATCGTGCGATCGCACAAAAATGGGAAAGCGAACTCATCGGGCGATATCTGTGGGATGTCGTTCCGTTAGAAAGACTGCGCCAGCGAATAGAAGATAGTTTGTATAACGGTGCGCGGCACTACGTACCGGAACAATCACTAACGGTTTCTGTTGCCACATTAAGAGACGCTTCTGAAGAGTTAGAGGGGGCCCATCGCCACAGACCCAATCCTGAAAATTGCGTTTTGGTCGTACCAGACGTTGAAGAATACAGGCTGTGGGGAAGCGATAGCTATCAGCTAGACGCTAAACAGGTCATGGGTTGGAACCGTAGCATCAACCTAACAGTGAGCCCCCTGAGCGATCCAAAGGGAGGCGTGCGCGGCGGGCTGGTCGTACTAGAAGACATCAGCCAAGAAAAGCGGATGAAAACAACGCTGTATCGCTACATGACCCCCAGCGTGGCAGACAGAGTAATGGCACTGGGTGAAGACGTGCTGATGGTGGGCGAGCGCAAAGATGTCACCGTTCTCTTTTCTGATATTCGTGGCTACACAACGCTGACCGAAAAGCTAGAGGCAGCAGAGGTTGTCTCCATGCTAAATGAGTATTTTGAAACGATGGTAGAAGCGGTCTTTCACTGTGAAGGCACGCTAGACAAGTTTATTGGCGACGCGCTGATGGCTGTTTTTGGTGCACCGCTACCGCTGGAAAATCATGCATGGTCTGCCATTCGCTCGGCGCTGGATATGCGGCAGCGACTGGTGATATTTAATCAGGTGCGCCGCAACCAGGGGCAGCCAGAATTGCGCATTGGCATTGGACTCAGTTCGGGTGAGGTCGTTTCTGGCAATATCGGCTCTCAGAGAAAGATGGAATACACCGTCATTGGAGACGGGGTTAATTTAAGTTCTCGTTTGGAGAGTATTACTAAGCAGTATGGGTGCGATATTGTGCTGAGCGAGCATACGTACAAACGATGCGAGGAGAGAATTTGGGTGCGTGAGTTGGATCTGATTCGGGTGAAAGGGAAGCTAGAGCCGGTAAAGATCTATGAGTTGATAGGCGATCGCACCATGCCCCTAGATGTAAAAACAAAAACGTTTTTGGATCTTTATACCCAAGGCAGAGAAGCCTATAAAGCAATGTCTTTTGACTTAGCGATTTCTTTGTTTAATTTAGCCAAGGCATTAAGGCCGGGCGATCGCGCAGTAGAGATTCATTTGTCACGGGCGCAGGCTTATTTGTTACGGCCTCCCGCACTCGATTGGGATGGCGTGCACACGATGACAGTCAAGTAGAGCTGTCTCTACCGAGACATTGATAAAGGCACATTTTTGGCTATCCAGCTCTGGCAAATTCCGCCATAGCCTTTCGCACTTAGCGATAGATAACCAGTCACTATAGAGAACTAATATCAATATAAAAACATCGCATCATACAATTTCCCCAGAGACGGCATGAGCAAGACCTCATTTAGCCAACTGCCAAAATAAGCGAAAACACCTTAAAAACAAAGGATTTTTTTTCATATAGCGCCTGCCATATCGCTGAAAAAAGCTATCAAAATGCCTTGAAGCCAAGCACCTATAGAAGGTTTTCGATCTTCATTTAAAGAGATCTATTATCAATAATGAGATGTATAGTATGACTATTGATTTTGGTTCTCAACAAGGAATAGTTAAGGATAGATATGGCTAAAGTAGGTTTGTTTTATGGTTCGACCACGGGCAAAACAGCCGATGCGGCTGAACAAGTGCAGTCAGCGCTCGGTGGTGAGTCCGTTGTAGATTTGCAAGATATTGCCGATGCTGAGGCAAGTAGTCTCGCCGACTATGACTACTTAATTATCGGCTGCCCTACCTGGAATATTGGCGACCTTCAAGATGATTGGGAAGCTGTGTTTGAAGACCTTGATGATGTTGATTTTAGTGGAAAGACCGTGGCTTATTTTGGCACAGGCGATCAGATTGGCTATGCCGACAACTACATGGATGCCATGGGTCAGCTAGAAGAAAAAATCTCTGGCTTAGGGGCTAAGACGGTCGGCTACTGGCCCGCAGATGGCTATGAGCACAATGAGTCTTTGGCAGTTCGCGATGGCAAGTTTTGCGGCCTTGCCCTAGATGATGACAATGAGTCTGACAAGTCAGAAGCCCGCATTCAAGAATGGACGGCTCAGGTCAAAAGTGCGATGAGTCTATAGTTGATGAGCCTATGGTCATTGAGCCTATCGTCAATGACTATTCAATCATGCTTTGAGGGAAACTCGCAGGGTCAGCACTGCTCAACCTATCGCTGACTCTGCTTTCTTGTTCTTTCATTCGCTTTATATTCCCACTGAAGGCGAGCTTCTTAGGCTACTATGCAAAAATCTTTCAACGTAAGACTCATCAACACAAAAGAAGGGCTTGACGAGACGATTAGCGTGCCCGACGACGAATATATTTTAGATGCTGCAGAAGAAATGGGATTGGATTTGCCCTTTTCTTGTCGAGCGGGGGCTTGTTGTACCTGTGCCTGCAAAATTTTAGAAGGTGAAGTAGACCAGTCCGATCAGTCTTTTTTGGATGATGACCAGCTGAATCAGGGGTTTGGGCTGCTCTGTGTGGCCTATGCCGTTTCGGATTGCACTATCGAGACAGACGTAGAAAATCAGCTGTTCTAAAAGACTGTTCTAACAAAGTGAGGATGCATTCTTACTTGGCTAGTCGAGTTAGCTGTTGACACTAAACGCTTTCAGCGGTCACTAATGTCGTAGCTAACCCGACAGAAGCTATAGAGGCCTCCACACACTTTTTATCCAACCTTTGCTCCGACCTATGACAACAATTCAAATACTGCCAGGTGTTTCTGCACTGCCGTCAGCCAATAGCCCTACAAAGAAACGCTGGTATCGGCCTACATTTTCTCCTGAGCATGGTGTTTTGCTGGTGTTGCTAGGGGCTGTTTTGACAGGGGCTTCGGTGGCTCAGGCCTGGACAGTCGAAACATCTTTGGCCTGTTTGGCGGCGTTTTTGAGCTTGCAGGCAGAGCATCCTGTGATTGTCCAGGTCAAGCAAAGACGGCAATGGCGCATTCGCTATTGTGTGTGGGCAGGGATATATGGATTTAGTTCGCTTGCGATCGCACTCTGGCTCGCCTACCAGCATCCTGTTTTATGGTGGATTATTGGAGCTAGCGTAGTTGCCTTAGCAATTGATATTCTCGCGGTGTTTCAGCGCAGTCAAAAAGCTGTTGTCAACGAGATTGTCATGTTCAGTGCAATCTGTTTATCGACGTTGTTTGTCCATGGTGCAACCACTGGCACGATTACAACTGAGTCTATAGGCATGTGGATTTTGAACAGCTTATTTTTCTCAAGTGCGGTCTTTAGCGTCAAGCTTCGCAAAAAAAGGACAAGTTCTCTAAAGGCTGGATTTATTTATCATGGGGTTGCGATCGCAGTCGTCATCGTTCTCTATCTCACTAGCTGCGTTTCAGCTTTCACTGCCCTAGTCTTCTCCATTGCAGTTCTCAAGCTAGCAATCATCACCTGTTGGCAAACCTGGTATCGTACCTGCCGGTTTGAGCACATTGCTCGCTTTGAAACCTACTTCGCGCTGAGCTACACATGCTTAGCCGCATTGACCGTCCTGCCACCAACGTTACCGCCTGCTGGCTAACGCGCTTTCGAGCATTCTCTTCTATAGCTTCTCTCACTTAGCTTACGCCACTACAAAAGGCTACAGCCCTCGTTCTATAAAGCTAAGTGAGTAGCAAAGCGCAGAATGCAT
>JBCBKQ010000034.1:0-30282 GCA_038521595.1 Cyanobacteria bacterium J06627_28
CCTAACCCCATATAACTCCCCATCTAACTTCTACTAGGTACAGCATATTGGCTTTCTTACAGCTAATTATTAGGGAGTGTTGTATTGGCTACGGCTTTATGAATTCGGAGCACTCAAATCGGAGCATTTAGCCTGTAGAAGCTAGTAGAAGTTAGATGGGGAGTTATATGGGGTTAGGTGGAGGATTAGGTGGGGTTAGAAAACAGAACCTCATTCAGCAGTGTTTGATGCTTAGTCGCATTGGAAATGACAGATTGGAGCTGCCCGGTGCTCACGGAGCGCTCCTGCTGGTAACAGTCTAGCCATGCTTGGCAGAGCCTATGGGCATCATCCGGCAAGGGCGGTAGAACAGCAGGGCTAGGGGCTAAGTCATAGCCAGGCAGCGACAAAGCCTGAGCGATCGCATCAACCTTTGGATCATAGCTAATGGCAAAGCTACGACGGCCCTCAGCCGCAGACATAATCAACGCATGAAAGCGCATTCCAATGGTCATCTCTACTTCGCGAAAGAGACCTTTTAACTGCTGTGGCTGAGCCAAACTATAAATTTGATGGGGGCCGTTCAGCTGGCTAGAGAGAAACTGTGCGATCGCCAGATCTTTCACTGGCTGAAACGGCACTAACAACAAACTGGTACTCGTCAGCTGCTGAAATTCTGACAGGGCTGAGGCGATAATGGTCAGCCTGGACTCAGTGAGCTGTGGATGAGGTCGTAATGCAACCGCAACTCTGGGGGATGGACAATCAAAACCTGCGACGGATTCGGAGTCCATAGCCCAAACTGGATCTGGTGCAAGCAGATGTTTGCGGTTCCACTGGGTTAATAAAGCAGCTGAGGCGCGATCGCGCACACTCACACCATCACATCGACTTAATGCAGCCTGCGTCAGCCACTGACTCGTCTTCTTATTTAGCGGGCCAATGCCCTGGGCCCATGCAATTGTTTTCAACCCCATCAGCTGAGCCATCAGCATCAGCCCGCCATAGTAGGCCGGATTTAGCGCACTGCTGGCGTCCTGCATCAGGCTACCACCGCCCCAAATAAACGCATCTGAGCGACGAAACGCAGACACCACCGCCCCAAAAGACTTACGGGGAACAACGTCTTGTACCTGATGGCGATCGCGCGTTTCTGCCGGATTGCCAGACAGCACAACCGGGCTCACATGCTCAGGCAGCATTTGCAGCAAAGATGCCAGCAGCGCCTCATCACCGCCGTTGCCCATGCCGTAGTAGCCACACAACACCGCTCGCATAGTTTTCTTACCGTTAGGCTAAGTAAGTCTCTAGAATACAGAACGTAGGTACGTTGCTTTATTTGGATTGCCCATGCACGCGCTTTCAATTCCGACCTGGATAGTTCATGTGTCGAGCGTGGTGGAATGGATCGCCGCGATTTGGTTCATCTGGCAGTATGCAGAAGCAAGTGGCTACCTTGCCTGGCGCACGATGTCTGCGGCAATGCTGCCTGCCCTGGTGAGCGCCATGTGTGCCTGCACCTGGCACTTCTTTGACAACGCAACAGGCCTCAGCTGGCTCGTCACCCTGCAGGCCGCCATGACAGTCGTCGGCAACTGTACGGTATGCGCCTCTGCCTGGTGGATTTGGCAACAGTCAAAACAGCCCGCCACAACCAGCACGACAACCAGCATGACAACCAGCACAACAAACAACATAACAACCAGCAGTGCAGAAGCAGGGACAACCAAATGACCAAAGAATCTCTGTTCGCGATTTCACTCTTTCCATATTTGGGCTTTCTCTGGTTTTTGACCAAAAGCCAGCAAACGCCTCGGCTGGCGCTGATCGGCTTTTACGTGCTGCTGATATTTGTTGCCGTGACGATTCCGGCAGGCATCTATGCCAAGCAGGCCTACGGCGCAGAGCTAGCTAATGTGGATTGGCTACATGGCAGCGCAGAGTCATTTTTGTCGCTATCCAATATTTTGGTTGTTTTGGGCTTTCGTCAGGCCGTTATGAAACTTCGGTCATAATCTTTATTTTTTGGCTTATTTTTTGGCCTGGTGCAGGATTAGCCGATTGCCGTCTGGGTCGTATGCGTAGACTTCTTGGCCGTGGGAGGTGTGCATGATGGCGTCGGGAGGTGCGTGGCCTATGGCTGTCAGGTGTGCGATCGCACCCGCCAAATCGCACACCTCTAAACACAGACTCATCGAACTGCCTGCACTACTAGCAAACTGTGCGGCATGGGCTGCCTTTGGTGTAAAAATGGCCAGTCGCAATCCGGGCAGCTCAAATTCGGCATAGGCCTTGGAGCAGACCGTTGGCTCCATCAATAAAAAATCTCGATAAAAAGCGACCAGTCTCTCTATTTGCTCACTAGAAAGCGTCACAAAAGCGTCGAGTGTAAACTCCATAAACTGTAGCCAACCCAGTGAAAGTCTCTTTTTAAGTATCCGACCATTTAATAAGAAAGACAAAACAAACCACCGAAACCACGCTTCTGTAGAAACGCTTCGGTGGTTTGTTCTTGAGATTGCGGTAATAGAGCTAGCGGCCAACCAAACTTAAGACCAGCCAGGCGCAGACGTCTTCAATACCCTGGTGAGATCCCGATTAATCTCTATTGTGTAGTCAAACGGTGAGCCCGCATTGTTCCCTGCATTTTTCTTTAGGGGTGAGCCGTCCGGGCGGCGAGGATTAAAGAATGACTTGGCCTGAATGACCACATTGCCAGCCCCATTAACCGTAGCCCCCGTAACGGACAGAGAGTTGGATTGACCGTTGCCGAGCACTGCAGAGAGATGCGCAGCTTTTTGCAATTTGCCCGTGGCAGGATCTATCTTACCGATGACGCCAATTCTGGTACCGCCGCCCCGGCCATAGCTTCTGAGCCATTCCTGGCTAGCCCCACCGGCAGCGCGCCTAAAGTCTTGACTAGGCGTATCTTGCGTACCATCAACGCTGAAGAAACCATAGAGGTCTTTTCCGGTCCAGAGCAAGCCCAGACCACGGCCATCGGTACCCGACGTCTCATAGTCTGTACGCGTCCAGTTATTCGCCGGATTCTTGGCGTCAAAGCTGCTGATAATGGGATTTTGATTGAGGCTGGTTACCTGCTGGGTGCCAATATAAATTGTTTGGCTGCCTATTTTGATACGCTGCGCACCCGTAGCGGCAATCTGAGCCTCGCTAAAGCCTCGGTAAAACTTGCTGACATTATTTGAGATATCACTGACGGCCTTACCGCTGGGCTCTGCTGGCTTGGGCACCGGCTTGGGCACCACTACTGGATCGGGCACTGGATCGGGCACCACTACTGGCTCGGGTACTGGCTTGGGCGGTGCAGGGTTCGAGACCGGATTGGGAGCGGGCGTCGGCTTGTCTTTTGGCAGTGGATTGGCAACGGGCTTTTGAGGCGTATTAGGATTAGAAAACTGAGGTCCTTTTAGGAAAGGCTGTTGGGGATTTTTTAGCCAGTTACGCTTTTGAGAAATCAGCCGCGAGAGATTGGTTACCCGCTCGCTCGCCCCCCTCACACGGAAAACAATATCGTTAAAGTCAGAGTCGGTCTTCTTGGTTAAGCTCACATCTTCCATGGCAAAAATGCCGGGAGCCGCCTTACCAATTTGAGCTTTACCACCGGGGTTGAAAGCGGCAATAGAAAATAGTGGCGTCTGCCGTCTGCCTGCCTTCATCGCAGCAAAGGTCCCGCGAGGCACCAGCATAAAGGCAAATTTACCCCGTTCTAGCTTCACGTTTTTAGTGCCAGCACGCTTGCCGCGATTGAAGCTGTTGCCGCCGAGTCGGCCAGAAAATTGAGCCCCTTCTCTTCTATCGTCAATGACGATTCTGCCTTTGGACCCGTTGCTGAGCACTCGCTTGGTCGCTTCTTTGATAAAGGCGGCTTTGCTAAGTCCCCCCATACCTTTCAGGCTAAACGCACCCAGCTGCCCCTGACGAGGACTGCCGTCAAAGAGAAAGTCAAACTTAAAGCTGCCGTCTCTACCCGTATGGAAAGCACCAACAGAGCGATTTAGCTGACTCTGGCTCAGCGTTGCCTGCTCTACATCAATGGTCTGACCACCTAGTACGATTTGACCTTGGTCATCTTCACTTTGTAGCGCCAGCAGTGTTTCGGCGGTGAGCTGCTTTCCTTGCACCAGCGCCGAAAAAATAGCCCCTTCATCGCCAGGGGTATCACTAGTTGGGTTGATTTGGTCATCAATAGCGTGTCCTAGCTCTTCGAGTAAGACATCAAAAATCGCACCGACTGACTGCTCTTTCACCCAGTCTTCAGCGAGGTAGACGGTGTTACTTTCTGCGGCAAATGCGCCTCTAGATTGGAGTACAGCCGTGGGCAACAGCGCTATCGAGAGCCCAGCCGAACCGCTGGTAATGTTGGCAATGGCTTGGCCGATGGCAGCGGCATTCCAGGTATCTCCCAGGGTTTGCTGCAGCTGAGTGACAAGGGCACTGTCAGAACCGGCTGCGAGTGATTTTAACTGTGCGATCGCATCTTGCAGAGCCGACTGCACCTTCGCAGTCGCCTGTGCGCTAGAGCCAGCCTCACCAAACAACCCACCCAGCACCCCTAGAGCACCATTACCTAGCAAATCGTCTGAAAGATTCGCATAATCTGGGCCAAAATCACGCGCTGATGTCTGAGCCAAAAACGGGGTACTGATATCAGAGAGCAACGCAGCAACATCCAACGTGCTCGCATCTGCGTTCCATGAATCAATCGCAAAATCAATCGGCTGCTGGGCAGGTAGCCCTTGGTCGGCATTTCTGCCAATTTGACCAATCGTCACCAGTGAAGCCCCGCCCGAGCCGCTCACATCGACGCTAGATCCACTGTTTATAGCCGAATCGAATAAAGCGCCAATCTCTGTAGAATTGTGCATAGTTCCTGAAGGTTCTTAACAGTTAATTCATAAAACATAATTTTCTCCCCCCATCAGGAAACTGACGAAAATGCAGCTGTCTACCCCTAGCCGGTAGTGTCCGTTCGTCTGAATAGCGGTATAAAAAATGCTCGTTGTCGCCTGAGTGCACTACGGGATGACTGACTAAAATTGCAAACCATATCGACAGCAAACGCAGGGTTTTTCAAGGATTTTGAGGAGTTATTTTGGGCAGATCGGGCGATCGCCCAAAATATGAATTGTCACAGTCATGCCGACGAGCCAAACAGTATAAAAAGCGTCCGGAAACCTAGGTGCCTCTTTAAAAACTGGCCAGACCTTTTGAAGAAAAGACCCCTTTTACCAGTGTGAAGAATGTATTAAGCCATACAGCTAATGCCGTAACGCAAAAGTTCTGACCAAAAGTGCTGACCAAAAGTGCTGACCAAAAGTTCTAACGAAAGGCTCATGTTGTTTTAAATGTGCTGGGCTAGCGTAATGACTAACCAGATCGCATTTTTGAGGTTCCTATTGTGCCGACGACATCACCCACTGCTGACGCCACTCGATCCATTGCCGACTGGTTAGGTAGCGAAGCGGATTATCTCCTTGCCCACCAGGCAACAGTAGATAAAAGCCAGCTGCACTTGCCCGGTGCCGACTGGGTAAATCGCATTTTTTCGCAGAGCGATCGCGCCCCCCAGGTGCTCCGCAGCCTCCAACAGCTCTACAGCTCAGGGCGCCTCGCGAATACTGGCTATCTCTCCATCTTGCCGGTAGACCAGGGCATAGAGCATTCCGCCGCCGCCTCATTTGCCCCAAACCCCATTTACTTTGACCCCGAAAACATCATCAACCTCGCCATTGCAGGCGGCTGCAATGCCGTTGCCACCACCCTAGGCGTACTCGGCATGATGTCTCGCAAATACGCCCACAAAATTCCATTCATCGTCAAGCTCAACCACAACGAGCTGCTCAGCTACCCCAAAGAATACGACCAAATCATGTTTGCCTCGGTTGATCAGGCCTGGAACTTGGGCGCAGTCGCAGTGGGTGCCACCATCTACTTCGGCTCGGCAAACTCAACCTGTCAAATTCAAGAAGTCAGCAAAGCCTTTGCCCGCGCCCACGAACTCGGCATGGCCACCATTTTGTGGTGCTACCTGCGCAACGATATCTTTAAGCAAGACAAGGACTATCACCTCGCGGCAGATCTCACCGGGCAGGCAAATCACATTGGCGTCACCATCGAAGCCGACATCATCAAGCAAAAGCTCCCTGAAAATAACGGCGGCTATGCAGCAGTATCAGACGCCATTGGCAAAGCCTACGGCAGAACAGACGACGAGGTGTACACCAAACTCACCAGCGAGCATCCGATAGATTTGACCCGCTACCAGGTGCTCAACTGCTACGCCGGACGAGCAGGCCTAATCAACTCTGGCGGCTCATCTGGCGCAAACGACTTTGCCCAGGCCATTCGTACCGCCGTCATTAACAAGCGAGCCGGGGGCTGCGGTCTAATCTCTGGTAGAAAAACCTTTCAACGCGATTTCAAAGAAGGCGTCAAACTCTTTCACCTCATTCAAGATGTCTATCTATCTGATGAGGTCACCATTGCCTAGAAAGCTTGTGATTAATGCTTAGCTAGATTTTAGCGGGCATATGTTTCCTACAGTCGCCCCGTCCAATCTAGAGTTTGTTCAGCCGTGTTACCAGCATAAGAGCGAGAAATGACCAGCTCTACGCGAGCCTCTGTACCACGAGCCAGATATTGCGCGCTGATCGGCAGCTGGCCGACTGCCAAACTAAAGCGATTAAAATCTTGCTCGATTAGATTGCTAGGCAGTTCGGCTTCGTAGCGAGTGACGTAGCGTGGACGGCGGTCGTCTTCGTTTGTTTTGTAGCGAATGAAAAAGCGGGTTTCAATGAGATCTGACGTGCCCGCTAAGTCGAGGATATTTAGATTGAGCTGATCGCCTTGGCCACTGTGGCGGCCCAAAGACAGCTGAGTGGCTTCTGAGGCAAGAACCGCGCCGTTGACGCGGTAGGTTGTCAACGCGCCTTCGGTGGTGGTGGCTGCATCGATCCACAGATCTTCGGTGGGGTTTATTTCCAAGGTGCCTTGGGGATTGATCCGCACGGCTAGGGTACTGCTGGGTGGGAGGCTTTGCTGCGATCGCGCTGCAGCCCAAACCAGCTGAAACTGTTGCTCTACCCTACCGCTATATCGCTCATAGGTATCGTCAACAATAGAGCCAATGGCAAAAATCCCCGTCGCGGCCCCCGTTTGCGCCTCCCATAGATTGCGAGAGAGTGCAACAGGCGTACCAGCAAAAGATGCGATCGCCTGATTAAACTCAGGATTGTCCGCTGCGAGTGGTTCAGACTGCTTGATAACTCTGACGCGTCCTAGCGCACCGGCTTCCCCCTCTGCGCCGTTATAGCCATAGTCGCCATCTTCACCATCTGTGCAGCTATAGTTTTCGGTCGTACAGTTGCCATCTGTGCAGGTCACCACTGACCAATGATGCTCATCGCAGTAGCAGCCTCGGGTGCCTGCGGCTCCACGCCCCCCTCGGCCACCTTCACCGCCTGCCGCGTTTACATAGATACTTCGTAGCTGAGTCAGAGACTCGTAATACACCGTTAGATTGCCACCCGCACCGCCAGCACCACCCGCGCCGCCATTGCCCCCATCGCCACCGTCTGCCGCTTCTAGGTCATGCTCAGGTTTATTGTGATAGCGATCGCACCGAGGTCGACTCGCCCGCTCACCATCAGCACCGTCACCACCATCACCCCCCTGCAAATCAACAGAGGCTGGCACATCAGAGGCCCGAATCACCTGATCTCGTCCGGCCCGGCCCGCTCGACCCGGCTGACCATCTCGTCCGTCACGGCCATCGCTGCCGGTTGATCGTGTATGTGACGCCTGCACCGCAAATTCACATGGATTGACCACTGCCGCTGATAAAGGCAACACAACCGACAGCAAAGGCGTTAGCAAAAGAGAAGAACACAACACCTTGGAAAGAGAAGTCAAAGCCATGGGTTAAAGCTACGGATTAAGGCTGTGGGTTGAAGCTATGGATTAAAGCTACGGGTCAAAACTGTAGAGCAACGCAACGCTAGCTAATTAACAGATTCGTCTTTATTGGATTAAAACAGGAATAGAATAGGCCAGCCCCACGATTGGTTACAGCAATTGGTCGCAGAATTACCGCTAGATCATTGCGGCTAGATCGTTGCCACTAGATCGTTGTCACTAGATCGTTGCGACTAGATCGTCTAGCGCACATTGCATCTTGCGCTTTACCTGCTGAAAGCACTGCTCGACATAGCGACTATCTTTGAGCGCTGCCGCGCCACTACGCTCGAAGTAAATGGGCGGACAAATGCGCGTGTGAATTTTGATCGGCGGCGGAATGTGCGGCAATGGGCCTACTGCCAGGCCCCAGGGAAACCCTAAGTAAAGCGGAAACGCTTCGGGGTCGATGCCCATCACCCAGGGCATACCTAGCTCATGCAAAGCTTTCATTTGTGGATAGATATCACCCAACACCACAAAGGTAGAATGTGCTCCGCAGGAAATCATTGGCACGATGGGAACGCCCTTTTTAATGGCGAGCTTGATAAAGCCTTTGCGGTTGTGAAAGTAAATTTGATGGCGTTGGCTGTACGGACGAAAAACGTCTTGAATGCCGCCAGGGTACACCGCAATATTGGCCTGTCGATTTAAAGCAGCAATCGCCATTTTGGGGTGGGCCTGGACTGCGCCCATTTGCGCTGCGGTGCGAGCCAATGCCGGAAACACTTCCCAAACCTTTGGACTCATCAGGCCATAGAGCGGCTTGTGTGGGGTAAAGCGATCGCACCAGTCATACAGCATCATATGCATGTCCGGCGCTGGAATTCCACCATTGTGAGAGCCGACAAACATCACAGGCTCCTGCGTCGGAATATGCTCCCAACCGTCTGAGCGCACCCGGTAATAGTGATGATAAAACCAGCTTAGCAGCGGCATCATGCCTGCGAGCACAGCCGGATCGCGCGCCTCTAAAGACCATCCATCCAAAGCAATATCGCTAGGCGGCGTGCGTCTAGACACAGTTTCTATCGCGGTCGCCAGGGCAAAGGGCAAAGAGAAAAGGGACGGGATCGGCGTATTCATGAACACTTAGAGACGTGTCACAGTGTACCTGCCGTTGAGCCTACCTTTGAAGCCTGCCGTTGAGTTTACTTTTGAAGACTGTCGTTGAGCTTACCTTTGAAAGGCTACCTTTGAAAGGCTACCTTTGAAGACTGCCTTTAAGGACTGCCTCCGAGAACGGTCGGAGAAACCACTGAAGCACCGCTAACAAAGCAATCCAAAAGATCTACACCATAAAACCCGTTCTTGAAAATGGGAATGCTGAATAAATAAGCTAAGCCCCTGCGGTTTTGAGCTAACCTCGCCTTTCTTTAACCATAACTTTTTTGACCATAAAATAAGCATTTCAACAGGGGCGTATGCATCGATTGCTTCAGCATCAAATTAAGCAACATCTGAGTGAATCCGGAGTAGACCTAGCTGGCTGCGAATC
This sequence comes from Cyanobacteria bacterium J06627_28, assembly GCA_038521595.1. GTDB lineage: Bacteria > Cyanobacteriota > Cyanobacteriia > Phormidesmidales > Phormidesmidaceae > Phormidesmis. Next base: position 9,455 of record JBCBKQ010000034.1, read on the forward strand.
CTTTTTGGCTGCTGTGAGCGAGGCCTACGACCAAGCAGACACTGACCGCTATCGACTAGAAGACGTCGTCAATCGCAATGCCCAAGAGCTGACAGCACTGACCTCTCAGATGAAAGCGGCTATTCCAGATACCTTTTTGCGCCTAGATAGGCAGGGTATGGTGCTAGATTACAAGCCAGGAGAAAATCAAAAGGCCTATTTCTCTTCTCCCAACGTCATTGGTAAACCCCTGGCTCGATTTTTACCAGAGTCCGTTACTCAAAAGTACGTAGAGGCTATCGGCTCTATTGGTCACCAAAAAACAGCAGAGGTCAGCATTTTTCATGAGCTGGCCTACGGAGAAGACGAAGAAGAACATTACTACGAAGCACGGCTGCTGCCCCTGCTAGATAATCAGCTAGTGGCGATTGTCCGAGATATTACCGCGCGGCGAAAAACAGAGCGGGCCTTGGAGCGATCGCAGCTAAAACTACGAGAAAAAACCCACCGCCTAGCTACAACGCTAGCAGACCTCAAAGACGCCCAGGCTCACCTGGTACAATCCGAAAAAATGTCTGGCCTCGGTCAGCTCGTGGCAGGCATTGCCCACGAAATCAACAATCCCATTAATTTTGTCAGCGGCAATATCAAGCACGTTCAAAACTACATTACAGAACTAGTCGATTTGATCGATCTCTACGAAGAAACCTATCCGACCCCTTCTAAAGAGATTCAAGAACATATCGAAGATATCGATCTTGACTTCTTGTTAGAAGATCTCTCCAAGGTTCACAATTCGATGCGGATGGGCGTTGATCGGATAAAAGAGATTGTTCTTTCTTTGCGAACATTCTCTCGCCTTGACGAAGCAGAGATGAAAGCTGTCAACATTCACGATGGCATCGAAAGTACGCTGCTGATATTAAATCATCAGCTAGCGAAGACAGACACGCTTGCCCGCGTCGAAGTAGAGAAAAATTACGGCCCTCTGCCGAACGTCAGCTGCTATGCCGGGCAGCTCAATCAAGTATTTATGAACATACTCTTAAACGCGCTAGATGCCTTAGAAAAGCGCAGACAAGATTCATTGGCTGACGCACCACCCAAGATTTTTATCACGACCGAGCTACTGCCCAAAAACTACATCGGCATTCGCATTGCCAACAACGGACCAAACATTCCCTACAACATTCGAGATCGGCTCTTTGACCCGTTTTTTACCACCAAGCCAATTGGCTCGGGCACCGGACTGGGGCTATCTATCAGCTATCAAATTATTGCCGATAGGCACAGAGGCAGAATGCGCTGCTACTCTCTGCCGGGTCAAAATACAGAATTTTGCATTGAGATTCCGGTTTCCCAGGGCGTTGCCATAGCTTCTCCCACTTAGCTTACGCCACTACAAAAGGCTACAGCCCTCGTTCTATAAAGCTAAGTGAGTAGCAAAGCGCGGAATGCATTCCGCGCTTTGCTATATCTAGCGGTAAATCACCGGACTTACTTCCCTACAGGTGTAGGTTATTAGTGGTGTTCGAGGCGGCTGCCCATGAAACTCAAGCGTCTGATTACGCTTACGCTTTGCCTGACTAGCGTTGGCTATGTTTCTCCTACGGTAGAAATTGCGTTTTTGCCAACTAATGGCAAGGCCATTGCACAAACCACTAATGGCGAGGCCATTGCAAAAACAACTAACGCACAAACAACTAACGGCGAAGCCGTTGCCCAGGCAATCCCTGACTCGGAAGCTGAGATCGCACAGGCGGGTCGCCTCGTAGCCGATGCCTTGATTCTCTATCGCGAAGGACGCTATGCAGAAGCTGTTCCGCTGGTAGAAAATGCGATCGCACTCGAAGAATCGGCCCTGGGCACAGACCACCCTGAAGTCGCCAAAAGCCTCAACAACCTGTCGCTGCTATACCAGGCGCAGGGGCTATACAGACAGGCACAAGACGTAACTGAGCGAGCGCTGTCTATTCAAGAACAGGCCGTTCAAGCAGACGTGCTGGGTCAAAACGATCCGGATATGGCCTTTACGCTAGATAATCTGGCGGGCATTTATAAGCAGCAGGGTGACTATGACGAGGCGCGATCGCTCTATGCGCGATCGCTCTCCATCTACGAAGAAACGCTCAGCCCCAATAATGTTGGTATTGCCACTGCCCTCAACAACCTGGCAGAGCTATACCGGCTCCAAGGTGACTATACCGAGGCCCGCCCGCTATATCGCCGAGCACTCTTTATTTACGAAAGCTCCCTGGGCGAAAACCATTTAAACGTCGCCGCTGCCCTCAATAATCTAGCAGCCCTCTATCGCAGCCAGGGCACCTACGACGCAGCGCTGCCTCTGTATGAGCGAGCCTTGGCCATTCGCGAAATCAATCTAGGTGACAACCATCCCGACGTGGCCATTAGCCTCAACAATCTGGCAGCCCTACACCAGGCCCAAGGAAAATACGAGATGGCCTTACCACTGTATGAGCGGGCCTTAACCATACAAGAGACCACCCTAGGGAGACAGCATCCCAGCGTAGCCAGCAGTCTCAACAATCTGGCAGAACTACATCGCCTAAGAGAAGACTACGAGATAGCCCTGCCGCTAAACGCGCAGGCATTATCTATTTGGCAAGCTGTGCTAGGGCCAGACCATCCTGACGTGGCCACCAGCTTGAACAACTTGGCAGAACTCTTTCGCCTGATTGGAGATAGTGAGTCGGCGCTGCCGCTGCATGAAAGGGCACTCGCCATTCGTGAAGAGGCGTTAGGCAGTGACCATGCCGACGTAGCTGCTAGCCTCAATAATTTGGCCAGTGTTCATCACGATCTGGGTGATTATGCTCAGGCGATCGCACTCTACGAACGGGCGCTCACCGCCGCGCAAAACGCGCTGGGCCCAGACCATCCTGACGTAATCACCATCGACGGTAATTTAACGCAGCTGCGTCAAGGCAATTCGCTATAGGGAGTCAAAGAAAGGATGCGGGCTAAAAACAAACTCTAAAAATTATCTGAAAAATTTGACTTATACAGCAATTTAGCGGTGGTGAAATCCCAAAATCGATCTACGGTATTGTATTGTCCATTCTTTTAGCCACCCATGCAGGCATAGGTACCTGCTGCTGCCCATGAAGCTCGCCTCCCGCATTACCAGGGTTACCCCCTCCATGACTTTGGCCATCTCTGCAAAGGCAAAGGCCATGAAAAAGGACGGGCTAGACGTATGTAGCTTTAGTGCCGGCGAGCCAGACTTTAATACCCCAAAGCACATTTGCGAGGCAGCAAAAACAGCGATTGATCAGGGGAAGACGCGCTATGGTCCTGCGTCTGGGGTACCTGAATTAAAAGTGGCGATCGCCCAAAAGCTTCAGACAGACAATCAACTCACCTACGGCCCTGAAAATATCATGGTCACCAACGGTGGCAAGCACTCCCTCTACAACCTAATGATGGCGCTGCTAGATCCAGGTGATGAGGTCATCATCCCAACACCGTACTGGGTGAGCTATCCAGAAATGGTAAAGCTAGCGGGTGGCACACCCGTCATTGTGGAGACAACGGCTGAGTCGGACTATAAAATAACGGCTGAGCAGCTGCGGCAGGCGATCACACCAAAAACTCGCCTGTTTGTGCTCAATTCCCCTTCCAATCCCACGGGCATGGTGTACACCCCAAGTGAAATCCGGGCGCTGGCAGACGTGATTGTTACAGCAGATATCTGGGTGGTGTCTGACGAGATTTACGAGAAAATTCTCTATGACGGAGCAGAGCACCTAAGCATTGGCAGCGTCAATGCAGAGATTTTTAAGCGGACGATTGTTAGTAATGGGTTTGCGAAAGCCTACGCGATGACAGGCTGGCGATTGGGATATTTAGCCGCACCAAAAGAGATTATTCAGGGCGTGAATACTTTGCAAAGTCACAGCACGTCTAATGTGTGTACGTTTGCCCAGTATGGTGCGATCGCAGCTCTCAACGGTCCCACCGACGATCTCGCCATCATGCGCGCGGCCTTTAGCAAAAGACGCCTCGCCATCATGGACATGGTAAACAGCATCGACGGCCTCAGCTGCATCGAACCCAAAGGAGCCTTTTATCTCTTTGTTGATATTAGCCAGGTGGGCTTAGACTCCGTCACGTTCTGCCAAAAGCTCCTCGAAGAGAAGTATGTCGCGGCCATTCCAGGCGTCGCCTTTGGCGCAGAAGGAACAATGCGACTCTCCTACGCAACAGATTTAGCCACCATTGAACAGGGCATGGATAGGCTCAATGGGTTTGTGAAAGCGCACAGATTTCCATAGAGGATTGGACTTCTTAGAACGCCGTTGGTTGGGCAGGCGCTGATAGGGGTGAGTTAGCACCGCCATTGAGCGCAATTAATGCCTGTTGAAGAGCAGAGGCGCGATCACTTACAAACCGCTCGGTCGGCACAATATCTAGCAGCCCTAGCCGAGTCAGGCGCTTATAGGTTTGCCCCTTGGCACCCACAATATAAACAACACAGCCACTGTCCACCGCATCTTGAATTGCGTTTTCCAATGAGAGAGACGTCGTAACGCCCAGATGAGGCACTTCGCTAATGTCCAAAACCAGGGCATCGCAGTTGCGAATAGCATCTCTTTCGCGGGCGATCGCCTTGGCCACACCAAAAATCATGGGACCGCTCAAACGAAACAGCAAGATTTTGTCATTACCCTGATCAAGCAGTTCCTTTTCTTTTTCGCTCAGCAAAATAGTGTCGTCATCATCGGTGATCGCCGTGACGCCCTTGTCAGAGCGCAAGTCGCTGAGCTTTTCAATTGTCAGCATATTGGCCACAAACACACCCACACCCACAGCCACGACCAAGTCAACAAACACTGTCAGCACAATCACGCCATACATAATCATCGCTGACTTGCGAGAAATATAGTGAGCCCGCTTCAGAAAGCCCCAGTCGATAATATCGATGCCGACTTTGATAATAATGCCAGCCAGCACCGCCAGCGGAATGGGCCGCGTTAGCGTACTAGCACCCAGCACAACCACCAGTAAAATAACAGCGCGTATCAAACCCGATAGCGCAGTTTTACCCCCCGCTTTGATATTGACCACCGTACCCATCGTGGCCCCTGCACCGGGCAGACCACCAAACAAACCAGAGACAATATTGCCAATCCCTTGGCCCACCAGCTCTTTATTAGAATCGTGCTCTGTACGAGTCAAGCTATCTGCTACCACAGAGGTCAGCAACGCATCGATGCTGCCAAGCATCCCCAGTACGCCCGCATCAATCGTCATAATTTGCAGCTGAGCGGCGCTAAAGGTCGGAACAGTAATCCTAGGGAGCGCCAGCGGAATTTCGCCAATGCGGTCAATGGTTTCTACACTGCCAAACACCGTCAGCGACAGCACCGTACCAATAACCATGGCCACTAGCTGCGGCGGCGCAAACTTTCTGAGCCCCTTAGGAAAAAAGACAATAATCGCAACCGTGATCAGCGCCAAGATTGTCTCACTCGGCTGAATTTCTGCAATTAGCCTTGGTAGCTCAGTAACGGTGCCTAGCACGCCCCCGGGAGGACTACTCTGACCCAGCATCGGCCCAATCTGTAGCAAGATCAGAATAATGCCGATACCAGACATAAAGCCCGACACCACGTTGTAAGGCATGAGGGTGACATACTTACCCAGCTTCAGCACACCCAAAATAATTTGGAAGATGCCAGCCATCATCACGACCGTAAAAGCCATTGCCAGGCCATTCTCAGGATCAGCGGCCACCAGTGTGGCAATCACGCCGGTAATGACGACTGTCATGGGGCCAGTAGGCTCCGAGATTAATGACGGCGTGCCGCCAAACAAGGCTGCAAAAAAGCCAACTAAAATTGCGCCGTAGAGTCCGGCGACGGGCCCCGCCCCCGAGGCAAAGCCGAAGGCAAGTGCCATTGGGAGGGCGATGACTGCGGCGGTAAGTCCACCAAATAGGTCTCCCCGCAGATTTCTAAAGTTGATTCGATTGGTTATTTTATATGCGCTAGACATGGCAGACGGCCTACTAACAAAAAGATTGTGACTGCAGTTGTTGACAATCCCTGTCTCTAGCTTCTCATGATTCTTTACACTTAGTTACATCCCCTTAGGCATATTGACGGAAACATCATCTACATGCGTACAAGTTTTTTGACGGCTGATTGGTTCAATCGTCCTGCCACTGAGGTCGCAGTCGATTTGCTGGGCTGCACCTTTTGTCGAAAAATAAACGACGAAACCATCCAAGGAACCATTGTAGAAACCGAAGCCTACGAAGCAGGCGATCCGGCCATGTATGCCTACCAGCGCAAGACAGAACGAAACGCGGTTGTCTTTGGGCCAGCGGGCGTTGCCTACGTGTATCGCATCTATCGGCAGTACCACTGCTTTAACATCGTTACTGATAAAGAGGGCATTGCTAGCACGATTTTGATTCGAGCTGTTGATTTACAGCAGCGCCCTAGCTGGCTAGTTGAAAAAGAAACGGCAACAAAGCCGGAAAAACTTACGAGAGTTGCCGCCGGGCCAGGAAAACTATGCCGAGTCCTGCAAATTGACACGTCATTAAAAGGCTTAGCCATTCATCCCGACTCTGGCCTATGGGTAGAACCTCGCGCCGCTCACCACCCGACTGATTTAGATATTACGCAAACCACACGCATCGGGCTCTCTAAAGGGGTTGATATTCCATGGCGATGGTATCTAACAAAGTCCACTGCCGTCTCTAAAAAAGCCGCATCAAAGAAGACCTAACCCGAGAAGAGGGTACCAACTTAAGCCGAAACAAAATTGGGTCAAGGTAACAGTAGGATTGGTCTCACTCGTCACCTGTCCAAAGCTGTCATAGGTGATGTGATTGAGCACGTTGCCGTCACTATCAACCCGATAGCCATTGAAGATAATTTGGCTACTCAACGCTGATACTTTCGCTATCCTCACGTTTCATCATTAGGAAACACAACACTTTCATAAATAGCGTCTACCGTCAGCGTGACGCCTAAACTCGTCAACGTCACCTCATCATTTATGTCAGCATTCCCTCCTGTGACATCACCATAAGGAGTAAACGTCCATATCCCTGCTTTATCTCGACGAAAAATCTCTACAGCCCTACGCTCAGAACTCACTAAAATATATTCTTTTAAGCTTTCTATCTGGCGATAAAGCGAGAATTTTCCACCCCGATCATAGGCCTCTGTACTCTCAGAGAGCACCTCAATCACAACACAAGGATGAAGAGAAAATTTCTGTGCAGTCAGATCTTGCTCATGACACGTCACCGTCACATCAGGATAAACAAATGGCCCTGCTTCAGTAATGCCGACCTTAGCATCTGAGTTTCTAACCTTACAGCGATCATGTGACGTTCCTCGCAGGGCACTTCGCAGTGCGGTCGCAATATTGAGCGCAATATCTGCATGTGGCAAACTTCCACCCGCCATCGCAAACACCTCGCCTTCAAAAAACTCATACCGTAAAGGCTGTTGAGCTTCCCATTCCAAATATTCTTCTGGCGTAAAACGCTCGCCCTGCTGACTAGCAATCATAAGTCAAACGGCTAATAAAAAGAGCTGCTCACATAATACCTTTTGCGCTCGTAACGGGTTGGGTCGAGGGGCGGCGTATAATAGCTCCCCTCGACCCAGCCTCAGTGATGTGTTATTGAGAATAGTATCAATAATAACTTTTTCTTGTATAGCCGTAATGTCCTATTGACAGGCATTTGAGATGGGTCAAGTGAGTATGCGTTTGCTCTGCTGCTGTGGCGAAGGTTGTAGTAACGCCTCGTAAGGTTAACTGTTGTTTAATCTTCATTTCTCAGACCATGTAAATCTCAGACCATGCAAAAGCGCCGCTTGCTAACAATCGCAAACGACGCTTTCCTTTCGGGCAAGATTTATGCAGCTAAAGTCAACAATACAAGGCTAGCCGAGCAAATCTATATGTACACAGATATTGATTAGAAGCCAGCAACGTCGCTCCAGAGCGCACCCTGGTGACCGACGACAGTTTGAACATCTTCGGCAACAAAGTCAGGTGCTTGTTGCGCTTCGTATGCGAGGCTAGCTCGAACAACGGTGTAGCCCAGAACGAAAGTGACGCCAGCAACGAGGAGACTCGCGATCGCTCTGTCAACACCAGTAGATTGAGTCGCGCTTGTACGGTTAGGAACGTTATAACTCATGAGTTGGTGAGCCTTTTTCAAAAATGACTCATCAATTCTCTCAGGCTTTTTTGGTATCTGGTGATACCGTTTATATTTCTTGACGGATATTAGTACTTCATAGGTCCAGCAGACTCGAGCGGAATGCTCATTTGCTCGGTGAGCGAAACCGGCAGCTCAAGCGTATGAGAAACGTATCCATGGGTCATACCTGCAACAAGCCCTAGCGCAGCAGGAATAATCAAGGATGCCAAGTAATTCATAAGTATGTCGTTTGAGCAACTAACTTAGGGTCTCAATTCTGTAGGCTTGCTTTTGTAGCCCGCTTTACCGTTTGTAATAAAGAAGCAGCAAATTATGCAGTTTCTGCATTTATAAAATGCGAAAACTGAAACTCTTGTGGGCACAATCACCGAAACTGTTAGCCCTTGCCTCAAGAAACACAACAAGCCCTTCTCACCTGAGAAAGGCTTGTTGGCAAATCATCGAGCACGTTGTTCCGATTAGCTGCCGGAGGTGACTGCGTCTAGCTTGCGCTCAAAGAGATCGGTCAAGAAGGTGATGACCCGGCGCTTGCGCAGCTTGATATTTGCGTTTAGGGACATACCAGAGCGCAGCGAAAATGGGTTGCCCTCTTCGTCCCTGACGGGGAAATATTGGCTATCTAAGGTGACTTCGGCGGGGTAGCGCTGAAACTGATAGATTTCATCAGGCGGTAGAGAGTCGGTACCGATAGCCGTGATGGTGCCTTCCATATCGCTAAATTCGCTAAAGGAGTAGGCATCGATACGAACGTCCACCTTTTGACCCACTTTGACAAAGCCGATGTCTCGGTTAGAAATGAAAACGCGGGCCACCAAAGAATCTTGCGGAACAATTTCCATCATGGGCTCGGTGGAGTTGGCCACATATCCAGGACGGTTTGCTTTTAGATTGAACACCGTTCCATCTACTGGGGCAGTCAGCGCCTGATAGCGAATACTCTGCTCTAGCTGGGCTCGCTGACTCTGCAATTCGGAGAGCTGCCGGTCATTTTCTAAAATCCGCTGGGTGAGCTGACTATCAATTTCGGCAATTCGTTGAGAGTTCACAGAAATGCGGTCTTGCAACGTCTCGCGAGATTCAAAGCCGGTGCGATCTACTTCTTGATTGGCCTGAGAGATTTGGAAAGTAAGGCGGTCTACTTCTTGCTGCAGCGTGTTGACTTCAGTGCGCTTGTTGTTGACTTCTTGCTCCTGCTGTAGATAGGACAGCTCAGCCACTGCGCCCTGCTCGTTTAGAATCTCCAGCCGACTCAGGATCTCTTCGTTTGTCGCCAAATCACTTTCAGCGTTGCGAAGCTGAGCGCGGGTTTGCTGCAATTGCTCGCTGAACTGTGAAGATTGGAGTCGGTTAATGCTCTGCTGGGAGTTGAGTCTAGACTGTGAGGTCTGAAAACGGTCTAGCTGTTCGCCGTTGAGCCCGGAGGTGTCGCCTGTGAGCTGAGCGCGAAACAGCTGATTGCTGGCGAGCAGTTCGGCGCGATCGCGCCCTCTCTGAACCAAATCTGCCGACACGCCTTCCGGTGCGATCGCATTTACCTCGCCTGACAGCTGCGCCCGGTAATACTCATTTTCTGCTCGCAGCCGCGCCGAAATCTCTTTATTTGAGTCAATTTGAGCCTCCGTTGAGGTCTCATCTAAGGTGGCTACTATTTGACCCTTTTCTACCGCTTCACCTTCTTCTACCAAAATCTCTTCAACCACGCCGCCAACAGGTGCCTGAACCAACTGCACGACGCCCTCTGGCTCTAGCTTGCCTTGGGCCTGCACAGTTTCTTCAACCTTGGCAATAGACGCCCAGGCGACGGTCGCTACGGTGACTCCCATAATTGCGATCGCGATGCTTTTGGCCCACATCGGTGACTGTCGCAAAATCACTGGCTTATCAAAAGAGGGCGGCACGTAAGACCCCATCGGTGGGCCATCATTACCATTTGGCGGCATACCGCCGCCCATGCGATCTACTGGCATTGCGCCATTACCGTTAGTGCTGCCGTTGCCATTCGCCGCAGAGCCGTTACCGTTTGCCGTATATGAAGGTCGATTAGAGGTACTTGTCATGGTTGGTAGTTATTCTCCCTGCTGCTCGTATAGGCAGTAATAGCGCCCTTTCAGGGCCATGAGTTCTTCGTGCGTGCCTAGCTCTACTACAGAGCCTTTGTCCATCACCAAGATTCTATCGGCCTGTCGGATAGTGCTCAGTCTGTGGGTGATAAAGAAGACGGTGCGATCTTCTGACCACTGTTTGAGGTTGTAGCAAACCTGCGCTTCGGTATCGTAGTCGAGGGCGCTGGTGGCCTCGTCCAAGATTAAGAGACGAGGGTTTTGGAGGACGGTGCGGGCGATCGCAATTCTTTGCCGCTGACCACCCGATAGAGACGAGCCGCGCTCACCCACCCGAGAGTTATAACCGCCCGACAAATCCATAATGAAGTCGTGGGCATTGGCGATTTTGGCCGCTTGAATAATGCTCTCCGTATCTGCCTGCGGATTCGTCAGGGCAATGTTGTCCTGAATACTCCCCTCAAACAACAAACTGTCTTGAGGCACAATACCCACCTGCTGACGCAGGGAATACATCTCCACCTTACGAATGTCGTAATTATCGATGAGGATGCGGCCCGATTCGGCATTGTACAAACGCGGTAGCAGCTTCATGAGCGTACTCTTACCCGAGCCACTCTGCCCAACAATGCCAATGAACTCACCAGCATGAAACTCTAGATTTACATTGACCAGCTGCAAGGGGCCAGAAGGGGCAAAGCGGAAAGACAAGTTTTCGTACTTCACGTTGCCCTGAATTTCGGGCATTGGAATTTGGGCACGGTCTTCTTCGGCCTGCTCCTGAGGATTGTCGATAATGTCGCTCAAGCGCTCCAGAGACAGGGCCGTCTCTTGGAAGTTTTGCCAGAGCTGCGTTAAGCGTAGCAGCGGCTGCGTTACATAGCCCGAAATGATTCGGAAGGCGATGAGTCCGCCTAGGGTCAGCTGCCCTTCGAGCACCAGCGTGGCACCCACCCACAGCACGAGTAAACCAGAGAGCTTATTCAAAAAGCCACTGGCTGAGCCAGCCGTTGTAGAGGTCAGAACAGTCTTAAAACCATCGCTAACGTAGCGAGCATACTTTTCCTGCCATTTCCAGCGGGTTTTCAGCTCCATGTTCTGAGCCTTAACCGTCTGAATGCCAGACAGCGCTTCGACTAAGAACGACTGCGTTTCTGCATTTCGCTCAGCCTTTGCCCGCAGCTGACGGCGCACAATGGGCGATACAAAGAATGTGAGAATCATAAACAGTGGAATAGTTGCCAGGGAAACAACCGTGAGTTTCACGCTGTAAACAAACATCACCAGGATGTACACCACAGAGAAAACCGCATCGAGCACGACCGTCAGGGCAGTGCCGGTGAGGAACTGTCGAATATTTTCTAGCTCATTGACTCGGCTAGACAGCTCACCTACGGGGCGACGGTCAAAGTAGCGCAGCGGCAGGCGCAGCAAATGGTCAATAATTTCCGCGCCCAGCGCCATGTCAATCCGGTTAGTGGTATCGACAAAGAGGTAGGTTCGCAGGCTGGTTAAAATCGCCTCAAAAATCGCCACAATTACCAGGAAAATACCCAGCACATGCAGCGTATCGACGCTGTTTTGCATGATGACGCGGTCAATAATGACCTGCACCATCAGCGGATTGGCCAAGCCAAAAATCTGCACAAACAGCGAAGCGATGAGTACCAGACTCAGGACGCCACGATACTTTTTCAGGGAGGGCGTAAACCAGCTCAGGCCAAACTTTTGCTGCGGCGTTTGCTCAGTAGTTTCGACCAGCAAAATCTCACCTTCTGGCCCCCAGATTTCTTCAAAGGCCTGGGGCGAATGGCGAACGATTTTGTTTTCGGCTGGGACGCCGAGAACGTATTCCTTAGAAGAGGTTTCATAGATGACGGCAAAGCCATCGCGCCAGTTGATTAGAGCAAGGCGAGGCATCCTGGCGATCGCACTGGCAGGCACCTTAGCCAATTGAGGTTTTAACCCCACCAAGTCTGCCACCGCACCGCAGGCCGTCAAAGACAAATGCCCCAGGCGCTCCCGCTGATTAGTCAAGACGCGCTTCACCACGTCCCGCTTGAAGGGCATCCCCAAATGCTGAGCAATCATCGCGAAGCAGGCCAGCGAGGAGCCCACATCTTCGCGGCCGCGCATCACCGGATACTTAAGATTGCGCGCTCTTTCTGAGCCTTCTTCGACTAGATTTGAATCGTAGGTTAGGTCGGGCGCGTAGGGAAGGGTACTTGCAACCTCAGGACTGAAACCATTGCCATTGACAACTGCGCCATTGCCGTTACTCATGCCATTACTGGCACCATTACTAGCGATGCCGCCAGCCGTATCTGCAACGGCTAGCCCATTCATCTGCGGTGACTGAGTTGCCAGCTGGCGCATGTCCAGCCCAATCAATCGCGTATTGCGCTGACTGACAATCCGGCCATCTAGCATTTCGGGCAGCAGCCAGTTACCCGCTGGATGGGTATCTACGCTTTCTGAGCTGACAAACCACAAATGGTTCGGATCGGCGTTGGGCACTGTAATGGCCCCAGCTCGTAGGGTAATGGCCCTGGCCGTTTCCTGTAGTGTTCTCGCCGTCCCGGCTAGGTCACTCACGCTGCGAGCCTGGGTCTGGAAATATTGACTTGCCAGGTCAAAAACTTCTGCGATGTAGCAATTGCCAGTGACTGCCTGGGCAAAGGATTCGTGCTGACCAATGAGCTGACGAACTAAGGTTACGGGCAGGGTGATGGCTTCTACTTCTGAAGAGGCGATCGCACCTTCACAGGGCACACCCCTTACCAATCCGGCCAAACCCAGCACCGACTTTGGCCCGAGCAGACCCAGCGTCATGGGCGCTTTTTTATAGGGGTCGTAGCCCAGCAGCCGACAGCAACCGCTCACAATCAGCACCAGCTGATGGGGCATCGATTCGCGGCGCAAAACAGGCTGACCAATCCGATAGCGCAAAGCCTGACTGTCACGAGCCAGTTGCTCCAACGCCTCGGGGGGCAGCTGATCGAAGGGATACACCGCTCCGATGCTTTGTGCGAGTGGAATTTCTGTGTAGGTCATAGCAGAACAATGGCGGGGCGCATTGCTAAAAGTAGACGAAAATACTTATGAATCGATAAACATCAGATTAAGGAATCACTGACGGCCGCAAGTAAGCAAACAACCCAGAAGTGATAAAGAAGACTGAAGCGCAGTAGACACTAGCATACATTTTCGAAGGTTAGATGGTTTCAGGACTGAAACAAACGGTATTTTCTGTCAAAAGTAAGGCGCTTTTAGGCACACGTACATTTAAGTAAGAAAAGTAAGATTCTGTGCTTATGTGCTCAACATCTGGGCTCGTCACCTGGGCTGCGACAGCAGCAGCAACGACAGCACTCAGGCAGGCTGCCCGTTAGCCTGCATGGCGCGTACCTGGGTCTGCTGCATTTGCCCTCTAACCCACTCTTGAAACTTTTCGGTGAGCATTCGCTGGCGCATGGTGTCATTAAACTGTGCCGGTTCAAATTGCTCTAAGCGAGCAATGACCAGCCATTCGCCAATTTGAGTAGGTGCCCATAGCTGCCCTGGCTGACTCACCGACAGCATTCTGCTCAGCACCGGGTGAGGCACGTTTAGCTCCACCGGCCCGATCAAGCCACCTGTCTTGGACTCCTGCCCTTCAGAATATTGACGCGCTAAGTCTGAAAAAGATGCCCCGTCGTCATTGAGTCGAAAGTATATTTCCTGAGCGAGGCTGGCATTTTTGGTGCGGATTAGCGAGTAGCACACCCGGTCTAACTGAGTTTTGCGCTGCAAAAAATAGGATTCGATTTGTGCGCCCCAGGTCTGCTCCTGAAATAACGCGATCTTATGCTCTCGCAGCGCCGCAGCGGTCAGCGCCTCCAATGATTGGTTTTGCTGCTTGCACCAAGCCTGCCGCTGCTCTTCCGAAAAAATGCCTCGCTTGGCACAAAAGGTTTCTACCGCCTGCTGCGAATCGACATCGATATTGGCAATGGCCTCATCGACAATCAGTTCCTGCACAAGCTGCGGCAACAGCTGATACTGCTGTAAACGCGAGATTAGCGACGGCGCATCGAGCACCGTTTGACCAATTTGAATGACTGCGGACATACCCTGTTTCTGTGTATCAACCGTTGTATCAAGCATGTTTAATTAATCTCAAAACTTGACACCCTTACCAAAATCCATAGTTACATACCTTGCTCCTTATACAGAAACCTGTCGGTACATCCGCACAAAACCTTTATCTAGGAAGGTTGATTTCACGGTTTTAAATGATGAAATCTCGCTTGCGAAAACGTTGTTTAAAACACATTTTTCACGGTAAGTACGCAGCCACACAAAGCACAAAAGACAGACCAGGCAATCCAGATAAAGCTTGGCTAAATTTCTAGGTGTATTACGGGAGACGTGTTTCGGGAAGGGTAAGCATGTGTACTGCTAGCAGCGTTAGCAGCCTTTTTTATAGTGCTCTGATTTGCAGCGCTTCTGTGTTGTTCTAATACGCACTGTTCTAAGTCATGTCTATTAATGTCTATTAATGGACGCTGAAACCCAAGGTTTTTCGTTATCGCCATTGTGCCTGTGATTAAGCGATTACTTCAAATTCTTTTTCGCCCCTGGTCTAGAGGGTTGCCCCGTAACCAATCGGCATGGCGACGGGGTCATAAACAAAAACGGCCACGCGATCGCACTCACCCATCAGTCCCCCGCGAAGACCTCATCAAGACCCTAAATAAGACGTACCAGCAGCCCGCCGTCATCCCAGACTGGGCCATAAAGGCAAGCGCACCCTCTTTATTTAGCCGCTCGCTACTCTTTGGCAACTCCAAATTTGGCCGTAAGCTAAAAATTCAGCTGGCCAAAGCGCATAAAGCAAAACAGCAGAGCCTAAATCGCAAACCTCTAGGGCGTTCACCTTCTGCGCAGCTATCTTTTCAGTTAGATAGCAAATATATAGGCGCCAATGACGCAAACACCAATGACGCAAACACCAATGACGTAAACACTAATGACGCAAACACCAATGACGCGAACAATAGCTACAGCGATCATCCTGACCTGATTAAATCGCTGACAGATGCGGCCTATGTGTGTCATTGCCAAGGCCGTTACAGCGAGGCAGAACGGCTGTATCAAGACGTTTTGAAGCTCAGCATTCAACGTTTCGGAGATAACCACGCTGAGCTGATTGCACCCCTGGGTGACTTGGCTAATTTTTTCTGCGGGCGGCGGCGATATTTTGAAGCAGAGCCACTATTGCAGCAGCTGATTGAGTTGCGATCGCACCATCAGTCTGCCTACCATCCAGACGTAGCCGATGTCATTGCCCAGCTGGCCAGTACCTATCGCTATCAGCACCGACACATAGAAGCAGACCAGTGCTACCAAAGGGCGCTGACTATTTTGTCCCAGGCACTGGGAGAAGATCATTCCCGGACGCAGGCACTCAATGCTCTACGGGCTCAGGTGCTGGCAGAGTCACCGCTAATTGAGCACCTAAAGCTCATTGATACAGCGCCAACACCATTGAATTTAGATAGGCTCAGTGAGCAACACAGCTGGGCGCGGCCAAACTGGCTAGCGCCTATGTGCGATGACACCTTTAGCTGGGTGCTGCACGGCTGGGGCAAACGAGCAAAGTAAGGCCTTAATATTTGCTGTCTAATATTTGCTGTCTAATATTTGCTGTCTAATATTTACTATCTACTGCTATCTAACCCTGCATTGTGTCGAGCCAGCAGTTTATCGATCTCATCCGGCTGAACGTGATAATGCTTGACGTTGTCAGGCAGCACTCTTAAGTTTGGGCCTTTTTTGCAGCCGCCTAGGCAGCCAACTGCCTGCACTTTTAGTGTTCTCTGCTGCGTAGCCTTACCTTGTTTAGCCCTGGTTTCAAAGGCTTCCCACAGGCGATCGCCGCCACGCTTACAGCAGTTTTTCTTCTGACAGAGCTGAACGGTCAGCGGCTTTGATTTTTTGGATTTCTTGGATTTCTTGGCGGACTTCTTAGCCATAGCGTTGCTGTCCATATCGGCAATTTTTGACTTTGGCGCGAGGGGAATCAGCTGTATGGCTTGCTTGCCATCTGTCCAGACTCTGAGTGTGGTGCCAGGAGTAAGTTCTGTTTGTGCGATCGCCTGCAGTGCCTTTGGGAGCTGCACCGTTACCTTTCCCGCTTTTGTTTTTAGCTTCAGAGCCTTCAGATTACCTTTATCGGAGATAATCGCCTTCAGATACTTGCCCTGTACTACAGCCATATTTCTTGTCTTTATGCTTTTTGTCTTTAAAGTCATAGGTGCAAAGTAGGACGTCAGCCCAGCCTTTTTCAACCCTCTTGAGGCAGAGTAGCTTCGATCTGCAAAGCAATCTTAACAAGTCTGTTAGGTTTAATATGGCTTCAACAGAACAAACCTTTCAGGCTTCCTCTTTAGTTTTTCCCTCTGGATTTTTTCTTCTGCTTTCTCCTCTGTTTTCTTCTCTGCTTTCTCCTCTGCTTTCTCCTCTATGAAAATTACGCTGTTGCTCCTGATAAAAGGCTACCGGCAATTCATTTCGCCCTTGTTTCCACCGACGTGTCGATTTGAGCCCACCTGCTCTCGCTATGCCCTAGAAGCCATTGACAGATTTGGCCCGTTGCAAGGCTCTTGGCTCGCCGCCCGACGCATTACCCGCTGCCATCCTTTTCATCCAGGCGGTTACGACCCCGTTCCCGAATGCCCTCAAGACACACAAGACAAAAACTAAAAGAGAATCATTCGCCTTCCAGTGTCCATCATTTAGTATCGGCCATTCATATTTTAATTGTCATGGCCTACGCTGATGAAAACCAACGTAGCTGCTAGAGTAAGCCCACAAGCAAAAAGCCCACAAGCATAAGCCCATACAGACCGTCTCTTATATCTAAGCCATCTATACTATGAGAAAAATCTACGTCCTCGATACCAATGTATTGCTGCACGACCCCAATGCAATGCTTCGGTTCGAAGACAACGAGGTGGTACTGCCCATCACCGTCATTGAAGAACTTGATCGCTTTAAAAAACGACCCGAAGAAACCGGGCGCAATGCTCGGCAAACCTCACGAATGCTAGACCGCCTACGTCAGCAGGGCAGCGTAACAGAAGGCATCCAAACCAAAAAGGGCGGCTCTATTCGGGTGGCGCTATGTCAGCGGGAAACCCTAAAAGCACTCCCTCCCGAGCTTACGGGCGACGGCGGCGACAATGCCATTTTGGCAGTGGCCCTAGAGGTCAAGCAGCAATGCGAGTGCCCCGTGGTGATGGTGAGTAAAGACACCAACATGCGCATCAAAGCAGATGCCCTCGGCCTCACCGCAGAAGACTATGAAACCGATAAAATAGATGTTGGCGATCTGTACACGGGCATGGGCGAAGTGCTGATGAGCGCTGAGCAAATGAGCGAACTTTTTCAGCCCGGAGGCACAGAGTTTGCAGCCGGGGCAGAACTCAAGGGCAAGTTTTTTGCCAATCAGGCGCTAACGCTGGTCGATATCAACAATCCTAGTCATACCGCGCTCGCCATCATGCGAGAAGATGGCCGCCTGACGCCCCTGCCCAAAATGCCCTACAACGGCATTTCTCGCATTCAAGCGCGAAACCGAGAGCAGCGCTTTGCTTTTTCACTGCTGATGGATGACAGCATTTCGCTAGTCACACTAGTGGGCAAAGCGGGGACGGGCAAAACATTACTAGCGATTGCCGCTGGCCTGCACAAGGTCACCGAAGAGAAACGCTACACTCGTCTGCTTATCTCTCGTCCAGTCGTGCCCATGGGCAAAGACATTGGCTATCTGCCTGGGGACATGACCGAAAAGCTAACGCCCTGGATGCAGCCACTGTATGACAACTTTGATCTGATTTTCAATACGCAAGATACCAACGACAAACCAGCCCACTGGCGGCGTGGCCACGAAGACCTAATGGACATGGGCCTGTTGCAAATCGAAGCGCTCACATACATTCGCGGGCGTACCATTCCCAAACAGTTTTTTGTCATTGATGAAGCGCAAAACCTGACCCCCCACGAGGTAAAGACGATTTTGACCCGAGCAGGTGAAGGAACAAAGATTGTGCTGACGGGCGATACGGCACAGATTGATAATCCCTACGTGGATGCGGCGAGTAATGGACTCACTTATGTCATTGAGCGGTTTCGCAATGAGCCGCTGGCAGGGCATGTGACGCTGTATCAGGGTGAACGGTCAGATTTGGCAGCCCGTGCGGCGACGCTGCTGTAATTCGGTATGATTGCCCTATTGTTGATGTTTTGATACGCATCAGCGACTTTTCTGGTGTGGAATGGTGTTATGGATAGTGCAATTGTCGATCCTAAATTGCAGGAGTATAAGAGCGCGATCGCACAGCTGTTAGAACAGCTCGGCACATTTGCCATCGCCATAGACAACACGGCCCTCACCAAAACCGTCCAAAATTTACAAGAGAATATCAACCAGCCCTTTCTCTTTGTCGTCATTGGTGAAGTAAAAGCGGGCAAAAGCAGCTTTATCAACGCACTCCTGGGCAGCGGTGAAATTTGCGAAGTGGGCGCAGATCCGCGCACCAACATGGTGGCCAAAATTGTCTACACCGATGGCGAAGGCTACAGCCGAGAAAGTAAACCCGGCGAACTGCGAGAAATTGGCCGCCCGGTGCCCATTTTGGAACAGATTGCCATTGTTGATACCCCTGGCACCAACAGTCCCTTTCAGCAGCACGAAGACATTACAAAAGAATTCATCCCCAACAGCGATCTTGTTGTT
Source organism: Cyanobacteria bacterium J06627_28 (assembly GCA_038521595.1). Classification (GTDB taxonomy): domain Bacteria; phylum Cyanobacteriota; class Cyanobacteriia; order Phormidesmidales; family Phormidesmidaceae; genus Phormidesmis. The sequence goes on from JBCBKQ010000034.1 coordinate 28,491, forward strand.
TTTGTGTTCTTTTCTAAAAATCCATATACCAATACCGCTTGGTCACTGGTAGATTTCACTCACAAAGAATGGAAAAAGCCCGTTATCTTTGTCCTGCAGCAGGCTGACCTAGCCGATGAGCGAGAACTGAGCACCTCTAAACAATACATTGCACAGGAAGCGCAACAGCGACAGATTGCCTCACCCCAGGTATTTGCCACCTCTGCGAAACTAGCCATTGACGGTAGCGGTGACGGCGGATTTGAGCCTATTCAAGACTTTGTACGCAATACCATTACCGGCGGCCAGGGCTATCGGCTCAAACTCACTAGCAACATTGGCGCTGCCGAGCAGATTGTGACGCGCTTGGGCAGTGACATGCAGCTGATACAGCAGCAGCTAGAAGCCGATGAAGCCGTCGTGGCAAAAATACGCGATCGCCTAGGCCAAGGCGAAACCCAATCGCTCTACGAAATCGAAACCCTGGTCGAACGGCTCATGGCCCAGTACGAGCGCACCACCTACCAAATCAAAACCGAATTTCGCGACGGACTCTCTCTCTTTGTGCTGGCCAAGCGCTCTTTTCTCTCTATGTTTAGCCGTCAGCAGCGCATAGAAACCTGGATTGACGAACTCAAGCAGCGGGCCCAGTCCGACCTTGAAACTTCATTAGATGCCACCTCCAAAGAAGGTGCAAAACGCTTTTTAGACGGCATTCAGCTACTGATCAAAGAGCTGCTGGCCGAGCTAACGCTGCTGCAAAACAGCGGACAAAGCAACAAACTGAAAAATACCGAAATCTCTCTGCCGCTGCTGGAATATCGCTACGAAGTCATTGAAGGGGTAAAGGCCAAAGTCGTCGATTTACTCAACGACAAAACCTTCATCAACTGCCTGGCCGACAATGCCGAAAGCGTGGGGCCAGGGGTGGCCAGCGGCAGCATTATCGCCGTCATCAGCGGCATTGTTGTCAGAGTCGCCTCTATTTTCATCATCGACGTCATCGCCACTGCTTTCCTAGGCCTGGGCGTCATTTGGGCCGGGGGCACCCTCGTCTCCAAGCGCCGCAGCCTGATCAAAAATCTCAGTGACGAGCTAGACAGAAACCGCGACACCTTTGAATTCACCGTCTCTCAACAGCTCAACGACCGCCTGCGCGGCATCTACGACGAAATCTCCGTCAGCTTTGGTGAATTGTATAAATACGTGGACGAAGAACGGGCTAACATCACACCGCTGATTAAGCAATTCGAACAGATTCAGCAGTCAACCGCATCTTTGTCCGCTGAAATTCGACAGCTGTAGTGATAGCCATCACTCATAATCTATCGGCAGAAAGTCGTAGGTTAATGGCCTTAACTATCAATGCAGGGACTGAAAAACACCTTTCCCATCTATGCAGAGGCATCGGAAAACCGCGTCAGCATATGACAGTGTGTCCTATTGCTATCCCAATTTTTGATTATCGATTAAGCGACCTATATCTTCTTTCTCTGAAATTTCGCTTCGGCGTTCAATCATTTTTTTCATTACATTTATCGTTATTGTCTGTAAATAGGCAAGATCCTCTGTCTTTATAGGATCAGTACTGCCGTGGGAAACCTCACTTCGCCGAGTGTATAGTTTCTTAATTCGCTTTCTTATTTTGATACGTTCTTCTAAATTACTCCCAAGCCAGAGAGCAACACTTTCAGCAATAGTACTGCTAATAGGATCTCCACCAGGTGGAGTGAAGAAGACTTCTAAGCAAGTGATTAAATTTAGAAATTCATTTTCTAAATCCATGTGCGTCTGGGATTTGCCAGACCAATAC
>JBCBKQ010000035.1:0-30127 GCA_038521595.1 Cyanobacteria bacterium J06627_28
GCTCGGAGCATCACGGTAACCTATAGCCGTTCGCACTTAGCTTGCACCACTGCGAATAGCCATAATCGTTGTTCTATAAAGCTAAGTGCAAACGGCTGTAGCTCTGTCTATGCCTGTGAGATTCTATGCCCCTCGGCATACTGACGAAGCGCACGGTTAACAGATTCTGAATCGGGAAAAATTTTGCGCAAGTCAGGGGCTATGACGACTACATTCGTCTCTTCTTTATAACGACTCGCATATTTCCTGCGCACGCCCGAGCTAATTAGATCGGCTGAATATTCAGGTCTAAGGGTATCTTCACTGTTCATATGCTTCGTCCCATTCGAAATTCACAACTCATCGATAACTTGATGACTAGCCCTTAGGCACGTGATCCCAACAAATCCGTCAGGTCTGATTAGCCAAAATATAGCATCGGCTAGCTAGCTGATAGGCTAGGAGCGATCAGCTCATCCCACCGACTAGTCATGGATTGCCCACACTGCCCGTCGACTAACGTTGCGAGAGCTTCAATGCAATTTGACTTCTGACTTCTGACTTCTGACTTCTGACTTCTGACTTCCGACAAATTCTACGAAAGCTTTAATACCTAAAGCTCAAACCGCTTCTGAGGACTGGAAGCCGTTGCCAAAGTACTGCAACACTTCTCTGATGATGCCGCTTTTGCCATGGCAGCTGACGCGGATGCAGTCACCTGCGAGCATTTTGGTGTCGTTGAGCCGCTTGACGCATTTAGACACGGAGTGATCGACATAGCTGGTGATGACCACGCTGAGATCGCACTTGTCGATTTTTTCTTTGATTTGGTTGCGGCTGTGGCTGGCGATGCTGTGGGGTGGAATATGTACGCAGCGCTTGAGGCCGTGCTGTCGTTTGAGTTCGGCTTTTACTTCGCGGTAGGTGGTTTCGTGGCCGCCAATAAGCGCGACGGAAAGGCCCGTGAGATCGATGCTATCTAAGTGTTGAGCGTTGGCAGTGCCGGAGAGGGTGGCAATGGGATGAGAGTCGCTTTGGAAAGGGGGGAGGGTGGGTTCGCTTCGAATCTCTTCGTCTTCTTCTTTATAGTTGCGCAACTCTAGCTGTTGCTTGATGACGGCAAGTTCACACATGAGTTCGTTGTTAGCGTCGCTAAGACGAACTTTTTCGGCTTCGCTGGTTCGCAGGCGCTGCTGGAGGTCTTGATTTTCGGCGGTGAGAAGCTGGGCATCACCATCGGCAACATTGACCAGTTCGTCTAGGTCGGCTTTGCTGCGCTTTAGCCGCCGAGAAAGCTCTGCGGTGCGCTGTTGCAGGCGGTTATTGTCTTGCTCTAGCTCGTCGTACTGCTGCTGGAGCTGGTCGTAGGCGACCTGAATTTTGAGGAGGTGCCCGGATAGATTATTTTTGTCCTGACGATCTTTGCCAGTGGCTCCCTTTATAAAGAGTTGAACGGCCTGGAGAACCGGCTTCAGCATAAGAGACCTCAGTAGTACGTCTTCCTCGGGCGCGGATACTTTAAACAGTTAATACACTTATAGCAGTCTGCTCAGTGTATCGAGCAGGCTGCTACACAACCCACAATAGCGGCTACAAGAAAAAACAACTGATTTCGGGTGATTCTACGGAAAGTTTCTCTGTATTACTTTAAAAAATTTAATTTAATACAGCTTGATGCAGTGCGCCTAGTTTGGTAAGAGCTTGAGGTTTGGTAAGAGCTTGAGGTTTGATATGGATATTAAGGCTTAATAAAGAGGTTAAGACGACTGGGTCTCGTAAATGTGGGCGCGAATGATGTCTTGAAAGGTGCGATCGCGCTTAAACCCGAGTGCGATCGCCCGTGCCACCTCAAACTCACTCGGCCAGCTCGCGACAATCTGCGAAATTTTCTCATCTGGCTCGTATTGAATCTGCTTCAGCGTTTGCCCACCAGCGACCTCACCGAGCGCGTCAATCATGGCCTGCACAGTAATGGTCAGACCCGGTAAATTAAGCGTTCGAGTATCGCTAAACTGCTCTGGCGTGAGCGTTTGCGCATGGATCAAATTAGCAATGACGGTACTCAGACTAGATAGCCAGAGCGGCAAACTTAGATCAACCGGACAGAGGGCCTTTTCACCGGCTAGGGGCTCGCGAATAATGCCGCTGGCAAACGAAGAAGCCGCTGCATTTGGCTTGCCAGGCCGCACGCATACCGTCGGCAGACGCAAAACTCGTCCGTCGATAAAGCCCTTACGGGTGTAGTCGTTGACCCAAAGCTCGGAAATGGCCTTTTGTGTACCGTAGGAAGACTGGGGCTTGACCACTGTATCGGGCGTAATGACAGCGGGTAGCTCACCCCCAAACACAGCTAGAGAGCTAGCAAAGATAAACATCGCACCCGGGGCCTGATGACGTACGGCTTCAAGCAGGTGGCGGGTACCGTCGCAGTTTACGCGCATACCCAGATCAAAGTCGGCCTCGGCCTGTCCGCTGACGACGGCGGCCAAATGATAAACCAAGGATATCTCTGATGAAATAAGCGATTTTACCGCTGCTGGCACAGTGAGATCGGCCTGGACTGGGTGAACGCGGCCATCATTTTCTGGCGTAGGCGGTAGATAGACATCCGCCAAGGTCAGACGTGTCACCTCAGGATTAAGCAGTAGCTGCTTTGCCAAACGCTGTCCTAGAAAACCTGCGCCACCCGTAATGAGAATATGCATGGAATGCCCTTCAATGTCGCCGTTCATTTCGCCGGTAACAGTATCCTATGCAAACCGGACAGAACGCCTATCTTTTCAACAATTCAAGAAACTGGCTAAGAAACGAGTCAAGAAACTGAACGTTAAGTAACGGGTGGCGAGAGGTCGGCGCGAACGCTGCGATAGTGGTCGGTGCGAATTTTATTGATGGTGGCGTCGAGCTGATCGTCAATAGCGCCCAAGGTGCCCAGCAAATGAGTGCATAGGGCAAGGGCCGCCTCAAATTCGGGCTGGACAACTTCCTGGGCACCGAGCTGACTGAGCTGATCGAGTTCTTTGGTGGTGTGGGCGCGGGCAATGATGTCCAACTTAGGCGCGATCGCCCTGGCCCGTTGCAGCAGCAGCCGAGTACTCATCGGATCTGGCAAGGCAATCACCAGCGCCTTGGCATTGGGCAGCGAGGCTTTTTCTAAAATCAGCTCAGAGTCAGCATCGCCCATCACAAACGGAATATGCTCACGGCGCAGGCTCGTTACCGCCGCCTCGCTATTTTCGAGCACCATCACCGGAAAGCCTTGCTGGCGCATGAGATTTACAATCACGCGACCGACGCGGCCATAGCCCGCAATAACGACATGGTCTTTTAACCCATGGGAATTTTCAGAGGGCTGCGTAGACTCTAGCTTTTGCAAAAAGCGCATCAGCGCTGGCTGCTGCTGCACCCATTTCGTCAGCGGCGCGGCCAGTTCAAAAGAGAGGGGCGTTAGCACCAGAGTAATGGCCGTCGTACCGAGTAGGAGCAAATAGGTATCTTGAGAAATCAGGTTGTTTTCTAGGCCTACAACCGCCAGCACAAAAGAGAACTCGCCGATTTGGTTAATGCCGCAGCTCGTGCGAATCGCGGTCTTGATGGAATAGCCAAACCACAGCACAATCGGCAAAACAATCAGCGCCTTACCCACCATGACCAATGTGACTAAGCCTAAAATTCGTCCGGCATTATCCAACAAAATCCCCGGATCGATCAGCATCCCAATGGAGACAAAAAACAAGCTTGCAAACGTATCGCGCAGGGGCAGCACCTTGGCCAGTGCCTGATCGGCGTAGTGAATTTCTGCAATCATTAGCCCAGCGACAAATGCGCCAATCTCAATGGAGAGACCCAGCTTTGCCGTCACCAGCGCTACGCCCAAACACAGGGCTATGAGCGTCAGTAAAAATAGCTCGCTACTCTCAGTGAGCGCCACCTGACGAATAATGACCGGCACCACATAGCGCCCGGCCATAACTGCCACCAGCAAAAAGCTCGTCACCTTAAGCAACACAAAGCCAACCACCTGCCACAGCGGCCCCGGCTGATTAATCGCTGGTACAATCGCCAACATTAGCCCCAGCGCCAAGTCTTGCGCGATCAAAACGGCCAGCATAATTTGTCCATGGCGGGTGTTGATCTCTCCTCGTTCGCTCAGTGTCTTTAGAACAACTGCCGTGGAGGAGAGCGATAGCATCGCCCCCCAAAAAATCCCTTGAGGTACGCCAGAAACCCATCCAAAGCTCAGGGTAATGGCGGCCACCAGTCCTGTGGTGAGCCCTATCTGAAACAAGCTGCCCTGCAGAGCAATATTTCGCACGCGGTTTAACTCTTCGAGAGAAAACTGTACGCCTAGGGCAAACAACAGAAAAGCCACGCCAATTTCGGCCAGCTCTTGAATATTGCCAGTGTCGCTAATGAGCTTGAGCCCCAGTGGGCCAATGACCAAACCACTGGCCAAGTAGCCCAGCAAAACAGGCTGAGCAAGCCTGCTGACTGTGTATCCGCCTATGGCTGCGGCCCCTAAAACCAACATTAGATCATAGGTAAAGCCTAGTTCTGCGGCCATATTTTTCCTTGTTACACTGACAGCCGTGTCTATCCTACAGCAGTTGGATTATCTCGGTTAGATTAGTGCAGCTTAAAGGTTTGGCGATAAATGTCGTTTGCAACCTGCAGGTGACCAGCCTCAACAACAACAATGCCGCTGAGCAGTAGCTCTGCCTGAGATTTTTGAGCCGTTCTCACGACGGCTTTTCCCGACAACACTTGTTTGTACAGCATGAGCAGGGCTTTGGCATTGGGCGATGCATTGATGCGATCGCTAATGGCTCTGAGATGAACAGGGTCGTCTTTAGTGGGCCAGTCTTCAATGATGTGCGATCGCACCGCTTGTTCGACCCATTGATGGACAGCGCGGCTAGAGAGCGCCACGGGTCCGTAAATTGGCTTCATAAAGCTATCAATCAACCCGCTGAGCAGACCGCACAGTTTTTGTGTGAGAAAAGGCTGCCCTTTCGTCCAGTTAAAAACAGCATCGATCAGCGTTGTTACATCTGTGAGCTTATTGTTAAAGCCGGGCCGCAGATGAGTGACTTCGGCTCGGCTAAAAGACAACAGCGTTACCTGAGATCCGTGAGAAAATAATGCCTCATGATAGGGGATATCACTGGGAAGCGCAGTGCCAAAAATAACAAAGTTCAGGCGACTAAAAAGTGGTTCTGTTGTTCGTCTGTGGTAGCACCGCGCTATCCATTCAAACAACTCTGTCGCGCAGGGCCCTTGCAATAGGGCATCCACCTCATCAATTAACAAAAGCACGGGGCCCTGCTGCAACGCATCTGATAAAAAAGTCTCAACAAAGCGCTCTAATCGTTCTGAGGCGCAGAGCTCTGACGTCTCATGTACCCACTGCAAAAACGGCACAGCACCTGTGGACGTCAGCCCTTCCCAAATAGTCGCAATAAATCCTAAAATCCACTGCTGACCAGAAGCCGTAGCATCAGAAATAGATGGCGCTGTCGGCTGATAATCAATTAGCTGGTTTGCCTGAAGACTCACACACTGATAGCCTGCCGACGCAAACTGATGGCGCGTTCGGATGCGCAGAGAAGACTTGCCCATTTGGCGAGGGGCTAAAACCGCAGCAAATTTCCCCTGCTGTATCAGCGCTGCCAGCGTTTTATCGGTACCGCGCTGAATATACGTTGGGTCATTCCAGGCAAGGCTGCCGCCATACTGATAGGAAAAAGAGGCTGTTGAGAATTGCTCTGTCATCGGACATGCTGACTGTAACCAAGACCGAGCGAGCAATCCGTCGCTAGTCATGGGTTGTTTACACCTGTCAGTATGTAAAACGTCAGCGGTTGTTCGCATCCTTCGATTGCAGAGAGTTATGTGGGTCGATAGGGTAATTTGACTTTTATCCAGCCGGGTAGGCAGCTTTGGCAAAATAGATGTAAACGTCATAGACAATGGCGAGATAAAAAGTGGGCCAAACAAAGCGATGCTTTGAGAGCTATGGCGCTGAAGGGTTCAAATTAAGTCATCAATATAAGCTTTAGTAGACGCCTTAAATACGTAACTTTGATAAAAGCCTGATGAAGCACCCTCTAAATAAAGGGCTAAAGGGCTAAAGGGCTTTTCGGGGAAGCGAGAGCTGGTCTAGTCTTGGCAAGCTGGTCTAGTTTTGGCAAGCTAATCTAGTCTTGGCAAGATGACTGATGATCTAGAAATGATCTAGAAAGCTAGAGTAGCTGCTGAAAGATTTGTCGATAGACTTCATTGGCAATCTGCAGATGGCCCTCCTTTTCGACGGCCAGTCCGCTCAGTAACAGCGTTTCTTGAGCAGGTGTGCCGTCTAACTTTACAGGCTCTGCGAGCAAAATGCGCTGAGAGAGCGCTAGGTGTTGTTTTTTATACGGCGAGCTTGTGAGCTGATGGTACATATCCCACAGATAGTTGAGCTGGTCTTGCTGATGCCAGGTTTCGATAATGTCCGATTGGACAAGGTCATCGATCCAGCTATTGAGCGCTTCTGGAAAAGGGGCCAAAGGCGAGCGATCGCTACCTGTCTGTTCGCCTAAGTATCGAATTATCGTTTGACATAGCTTTTGGGTGAGTAACGGCTGTCCAGTTGTCCACCGAAAGATAGCCTCTACCCACAGACTGGGCTCCTCAACATAGGGCTCCAATCCGGCAAATAAAGGCGCACAGCTAGTCAGCTCAAAGCGATCAGGCGTGATGATTTGAGTAAAGGGCTGGCTTTTGTTTAGCACCGTTTTAGAGAAGTTGCCTAACATCACAAAATTGAGATTTTCATAAACGGGATAAATCTTGCGCAGCAGGTAACAATGCCGAATCCAGTTCAAAAGGTCTTTGATTAAAAAGGGAATATCGAGCAGGGCCTCAACGTCATCAAAGAAAATGACGATGGGCGTTTGGCCTAGTTTGTTGAATAACAAATCTCTAGAAAAATGCTCTAAGCGCTGATTTGGCAGCAATTTTTCTGTTTTTTCTAACTGCGCTGACCATTGTTTAAAGCGCGAAATATCTTCTGGAAATAGGCTGTCCCACAAGGAGAAAGTGAGCTGCTTATCCCAGCGGTAATAGTCTTTAGGCGAATCTAGCAGCTGGGTCGCATACAGGCTTGCACAGCAATAGCCTGCATGCTCCAGCTTTCGCCTTGCCTGCACGCGCAAAGACGACTTGCCTGTTTGCGCCGGGCCCAGTACGCCGCAAAACTGTTGTTGCCGGATAGCGCTGTAAAGCTCAATATCTGCCGACCTTTCCACATAGGTGGGATGGTCGTAGGGTAGGCTACCGCCAACTTTGTAAGTATGTGAGCTAGTCATTGTCGTAGAGCCTTGCGGCATTGATTGTGCCAGCTGCTCTCAAGCAGCCCTTAAAGCATGGCGTAGAGGCCATAGCCTATGCGACCTGCTACTGGAGAAAAAAGGCATCCGATTGGATAGTTTTCACCCTACCCAATCGGGTAGGGCGCGTTAGGCCACAGGTACTGCCGTGCAGGGTATTAGTGAGCTATGGGCCGAAACTGCGTGACATAGCATTTCGAGAGAAAGGATGTTTGGCTGTCTTTTGTGCTGTATGTGCTGGGCATATGGCCGTGCCTTTGAGCGGGTTTCTGGCGGCTGTGCACAGCGGGGAAATGGCCAGATTGAGGGGAGCTTTAAAGGGAGCGTAGCTAACTGATCTACACGGTGATTTGCAGGGTGATTTGCAGGGTGATCTACAGGGCGATTTACGGAGCGATCTGCAGCATGAGCTAAGGTGCAGTACTGTTGGGGAAATATTCTGCGATCGCTATTTAGCCGGAGTGGTCGAAACGCTAGCTTTGTAAGCGGATCTCTACTAAACAGAGCAAAATTAATGTGGTGATAGGTCAAGTAGGTCTCTCTCAGCTCGGTGCAATAGTCAATCCAGTGAAAGAGTGTCTCTATGGCATTGGGTACAGACAACAGCTGCTCAATCTGTTCGATAAAGATAATAACGGGCTGTTCACATAGTTCGTTCAACAGTAGTTCGCTAGCAAAGCGAGCCAGTCTTTGGGTGGGAGAAAGCTGCTGAGTCGTAGCAAGCCAACGAGAGAGCCACTCAAGTCTGCCAGAGTGACTACTGGCGTAACTTTTATCATGCTTTCTATCGCGGTGATCAGACTGATCGTGAGTATTCAGATGCTCCCAAAGGATCTTGATCAGGCAGGTCTCCCAGAGTTGTTCTATTTGCAGACGATCTGTAATCTCACACGTTTTAATCACAATGTTGCGATAGCCTCTGCGGCACATTTGTGTTTGCACCTTTTTGCAGAGCGAAGGCTGGCTTGGTTGCGATTCAACGATATGGCAAACGGTTCCTTTTTGGAGCGTATGGGCGATCGCCTGATCAATAGAATGCGTCATGATAGTGAGGTGGCCAGTAGTGAGGTGGCCAGTAGTGAGGTGGCCGGTAGTGCAGAGTTTTTCGTCATTATGCAAAAGCCCAAAGCAGAAAAAATGCTGCCAATGGCCATACTCGCCTCCTGCGAAAGGATAGCTTTGCCCCCTACCCGGTTGGATAAATCAGGTAATTTTACCAGGGCTGACTGTCTTTGAAATTCAGGCTCTTTGAAATTCAGGCCCTTGAAATTCAGGCCCTTGAAAATCAAGACCTTTGAAACTCAAGCCCTTTGAAACTTAAGCGTTGGAAACTCAAGCCCTTTGAAACTCAAGGCGCCGGGGCCGCAGGTAGCGTGAACCAAAATTCACTGCCCTGACGAGCATGGTCGCCCTGGGGCGTGAGGGCATCGGGATGGTTTTTGATGGGGCTGTTGAGTCCAATGGTTCCGCCGTGGGCTTCTATAATGCGGCGACAGACATACAGCCCTAGGCCTAAACCTCTCGTTGGGCTGGTAGATTGGCCGCGCTGGTAGCGTTGAAAGATGACGGCGCTTTGGGCGGCTGGAATGCCAATGCCGTCATCGCAGAGGGTGCAGTGAATGAAGGCTTGTGACGGTCGAGACGGTTGACTGTCGTCATCGGTTTGATGGCTATCTGGCTGGGAGGCCTGATCGATGTAGAGGCTGAGGGTAATTTCTGGTGGATTGTATTTGATGGCGTTGTCAAAGAGGTTTTCGAAGACGCGCCACAGATGCGTGCGATCGCCATTAACCAGCGGCAAAGAGGATGGCATATGCAGGTTGAGGCTGACCCGTTTTTTTTCAAAATTTGGCTGCCAGGTTTCTAGAATTTCTGCCATAAAAGGCTCGAAGTCAAAGGGCTCTTGACGTAATTTGACACCCCAAATTTCAATGTCATAGGTCTCTAAGAGCGCGTTGATCATGCTCAACTGGCGATCGCACCCCTTTTTCATTCTGGTGAGCACCCTTTCAGGAATCTCTATGGTGGGTGGATTGCCAATGGCGTCTTTTTCTATCAGACTCTGCAGCACGCTAGTCATACCCGTGACAGGATTGCGCAGGTCATGGGTTAGCGCGTGGATATGTAGCTTTAGGGCTTCTTGGGCTTTTTCTCTTTCTTTGACTTCCTGGGTAAGGGTTTGGGTGCGGGCAGCAACCCTTTTTTCCAGGGATTGATTGAGCTGTTTTAGCCGAGTATTTAGCTGGCTGAGGGCCGTTTTACTCTGCTCTAGTGCGAGCAAATCTCGGTAGGCTCTTAGGCTAGAGACGAGGGTGGTAAACAGCTTTTTTTGGGTGAGTTCTAGCTTTGTTTTGTAGTCGTTAATATCGTAGTCAAGGACAACAGACTCTTCGGGCACCTGCCCCGGCTGGCCAGTGCAGAGCACAATTCGAACCGTCTTATTTTCTAGGGTTTGACGAATGTACTGAGCCACTCGCAGTCCAGCATCGTGGGTCTCCATGATCACATCTAGCAAAATCAGAACCACGTCAGGATGGTTCTGAATATGCTGCTCGGCCTCTTTTGCAGAATAGGCGGATAAAAAACGCAGTGGCCGACCTTCAAAGGTGAAAAACTTGAGGGCAACTTTGGTTGCCTGATGAATGGCCGGCTCGTCGTCTACCAGCAGGATTTTCCAGGGTGAGCCGACATTGGCATTAGTCTCCGATGAGGCTGCACTGCGGGCAGGCGCTAACTCCTCAGAAAAAATTAGGCGGTCACTAGAGTCAGAAGATGCAGGCTGGTCAAAGGCCATAGACAAAAGCCATAGATAAGTGTTGCCTTGAAAGGGAGCAGGAGGAGGAGGGGGTTAAGCGCTACAGCGTCTTTTGATTATTAGCCAATGTCTTTAATCCTCGTTCCTAACTTTGCCGTAATTTTAGACCAATCCTGCTCTCAGGGCCTTTACAGCGACCTGTACGCGATCGCTCGCCGATAGCTTGGTCATTAGCCCGCGCATGTGGGCTTTTACCGTATTGGTACTGATAAAGAGCCGTTTGGCAATTTCTGGATTGCTGAGCCCTTCAACCAGTAGCTCCAAAACGTCTTGTTCGCGTTCAGAGAGCGGATTGGGCAGGGCTTCTAGATTCGAGGTTTCGCCCTGCTTTTGCAGGCTTTTTAGCGCAATGTGGGCAACTTTTGCATCTAGATATATGCCGTCTTGGCTGACAGTTGCGATCGCACTGACCAATCCATCTAGACTGCCGCCTTTAATACAGTAGGCCTCTGCCCCGCTCGAAAAAGCCGCTATCACTTCTGTTTCTGTCGTATGGGAGGTCAGCATGACAACTTTTGTTTTTGGCAGCTTTGCCTTTATTTGCTGAGTCGTTTCAATGCCATCGATGCCAAGCAGACCGATGTCCATCAGCACGAGGTTTGGCTGATGTCTGAGGGCGGCTTCTACTGCTAAATAACCATCATCTATCGTCTCTAAGATGGTGAGCTGTGTGTATTTTGCCAGTACCTGCTCTAGGCCCAGCTGCACCAGCGGGTCGTCTTCTACAATCAGTACTCGCCACTGCGGTAGCTTAAATAAAGAAGTCATGCGACGGCAAGATCAGGAACTAACATGTTTTGATGATAGCTTGCTATGCCGCCTCAAACTATCAGTTTGGGCGTACCTTAAAGCTTTAGAAGAGATATTAGAGCCTTTTCGATGAAACCTGTCTTAAATAGCTTGCTATGCATTGTTACATGTTTTCAACTGTTAGCTTGTGGTGAAATAAGCACAGGTGAAATAAGCACAGGTGAAATAAGCACAGGTGAAACAAGCACAGCCGACAGAATAACAACAGCTGTGCTAGCAGCGCAGCTATCGCAGGAAATGCCGCCGTTGATTTTGGATGTGCGATCGCCTGAAGAATACGCAGCGGGCCACATCCCTGGGGCCATCAACATAGAATACAGTCAGCTTTCTGAGCAGATAGAAACGCTACGGTCCTATGAAGCAGAAGAGATCGTCATATATTGCGAACGTGGGTTTAGGGCCAATCGTGCGATCGCAACCCTAGAGACGGCCGAAAAAATAGCCAGAGAAACAGCCAAAGGAGAAGCAGAAGAGGACGAATTTTCTACTACGGTGCTATTTCTAGAGGGGCACATGCGTGCTTGGCGACGGGCCAACCTACCAATTGAAAAAAGCAGCCTATAAGCATATAAAAAAATCAATACGATTGAGCTACCCAAAGCACCTAAAGCCTAAAACAACAGGTATCGGCCTTGAGAAATACCGGCCTTGAGAATAGATGGATTTTAAATCCAATGGGTCAGGCAATTCGTAATTATATTAATCAGCAGATTAATCAGCCAAAATATAGCCGGCTGCTTAATGCCTTGAGCAGCTGGCTAAGCACTAAGCTATGTAGAACAAAGGCTGTAGCTGTACCAGGTGTAAAAAGCTTAGTGCAGATTGCTATATGGCGAGCCGGCGAGGCAGTGTAGGATGTAAGCCGTAATTCAAGCGCTTATTTGACGCCTGATTAATGCCTCAAGATGCCTCAGAGTTATGGATTCAAAGCCACAAGTGCCCCTATCAGTTGATTACGACTCAACAGATTTAGCGGTGTTTTCTGCTATTCAGCAAAGACAGATGAGGGCACTAGACATTTTGTATGAGCGCTATGGAAGGCTGATATACAGCGTGGCGTTTCGCATCCTTAGCAGTGTAGAAGAGGCAGAAGATGTGACTCAAGAGATATTTTTAAAGCTGTGGCAGCAGTGCGATCGCTATCAGCCTCATCGGGGGTCACTGTCTAACTTTTTGGTTGTGATGGCGCGATCGCGTGCCATAGACAAAGTGCGATCGCGCCAGTCTGCCCGGCAGCGATTGCAAAAATGGCAGGGCGCTTTAACGATGGCCTGCGCGCAAAATCATCCTTTAGAAGCCGCCACCATAAAAGAAAGAAAGCAGCTGGTACGCACAGCCCTATCCCAGCTCTCTGACGCCGAAAGGCAAGTTTTAGAAACCGCTTACTACGGAGGACTGAGTCAGTCAGAAATTGCTAAGCAAAGTAATCTGCCCTTGGGTACCGTAAAATCGCGATCGCGCCAAGCCCTACGAAAACTACGGCTAGCCCTTCAACACAAGCTTTAGACCGTTCTCTTTACTCTTTTTATCACCTTGCTCTTCTGCTGATTTCATGACTATGACCCGACCTGCCGACGACAACAACTTAACAGACTTGCTCGCAGGTTACGCGCTAGAAAACCTGAGCCCAGAAGAGGCCGCCCAGCTACAAAAGTCTCTTAAGGCGCATCCTGAACTGGCCGCACAGGCTGCCAAAGAGGCCTCAGACTTTCAGCTGGCGCTATCCCTCTTACCCTACGATTTGCCAGCTGTTGAGCCACCTACTGGCCTAAAGCAAAAAATACTAACAGCCGCTCAGCGCACCGAAGCGGCAGACAATAATGTCATTCGGCAGAACAATATTCGACAGAAAAATAAGAGAAGGTGGCCGACTTGGATGATGGCTATGAGTACTAGCATCGCAGCAGTTGCGATCGCCGCCTTTGGCATGACACAGCACCAACTCCATCAACAGACCCAACAAAACTTGGCAATGCGCCAGCAGCTAGAGGCCACAAACACAGCGCTGACTAATTTGCGTAGGCAGTTTCAATCTAGCCAAGAGGTCACGGCATTTTTGGGCGAATTTTTAGGCGAAAGCGATACTCAAGTTCGGGCGTTAGTCGGTGTCGAGCCGGCAGATACAACAGATACAGCTGATTTAAATATCCCCAAAGCGCGGCTACTGGCCCAGGCAGGCAACCAAAATATTGTTTTGCTAACGCAAGATCTCCCCCGGCTGCCACCTGAGCAAATATATAGACTGTGGTCTGTCTCTGAGGGAGCCGCTACGCCGACCTACTGCGGCGAGTTTAGGCAAAATGAGAGCGGCACCGCTCGTTGGCGTGTGCCAGCTGCCAGCTGCACCCAAGCAGATTCGCAGCTGTTGATCACGTTAGATGCGCCAGAAGACCCGATTACCTCTGCGGGGCCGCTAGTGCTCAAAAGCGAAGTTTAGTACCGCGTGAGGTCGAGCCTGGTAAAGACTTCAATCGACCTCAGCGCAGCACTGTCAAATCCACTCCGCCCCATAGGCCCTAATCTGAAGCGGTTCCTAGCGCCAATCCAATCACAATCGGATCGTGATCTGAGGTGCGGAAAGGCGATTGCCCATCAAAGAGTGTTTCATCTCTGTTGAAGTCTAAGTTGTAGTCAATGGCATCGGGCTCATCGGCATTTATGTGCCATTCGGTCGTTCCTGTCACCTGGGTGCGCAGCGTTTCATTGGCCATGGCATAGTCTAAGGTGCCTAGCTGCCCGCTAAAAACGAAAGAATAGGCGCTGTTTCCCAAAAACTGCGCGGCCAAATCGGTGTAGCCTGCGGCCTCTAGCGCGGTAATCGGGTCTTCTTTGGCATAGGCATTGAGGTCGCCGACGATGAGGATGTCGCTGTCGTTACTGCCGGTAGGATCTGTGGCTAGCCAAGCTGCGATCGCCTGCGCCCCCCGCGTCCGCATCCCATTAAAATTGCCCTGCCCATCGCTAATGTCTGCATCGTCTCCAGAGCCATTGCCCCCTTTAGACTTAAAGTGATTGACTGAGAGCGTAAACGTTTCACCGCTAACAATCTCTTCAAATGTCACAGCCAACGAAGCTCTGTTTGTACTCGGGCCGTCAAACAGCGGCCCTTCTATATCTAGCGTGGGTAGATCATCGTCTGTGAATGTTTCTACCGTCGTCCCTTCTGCAATGCGAACAGTATCTGTTTTATAGATTGCCCCAACGGAAATGGCATCGCCGGTATCGACAAACGACTGGCCTGGGTTGACAAAAGCATAGGTGCGATCGCGGCCTACTCTTTCACTGAGCCTTTCACTGAGTCTTTCATTGAGTGCTTCAATCAGTACCCCTGTTGCAAATTGTCCATCACCATTGGTATCGCCAAACTCATTTTCTAGCTCAACCAATCCAACAATGTCTGCATCCATCATCGCCAACACAGTGACGAGCTTTTCTAGCTGACGCTCAAACTCCGCTGCATTATCCGCGCCGCGTGGCGGCAGTCCGCTAGGGCCCGCACCCGGATTACCCTCCTCATCTAAGGTGGTAAAAAAGTTCAACACATTTAGACTCACCACCTTGAGAGAGCCACCCACCTCACTGGGCATGTCTGGGCGTGGATTTGTCGGCTGGAAGTCAACGCCTGTGTTGTTATGAATGCGATATTGACCAAAATCGAAGCTAACAACGCCCGTCAGATTTGTCACCGTGTCGCCCCCTCGCAGTGGATTTCTCGCACCCAGCGGCTGCCCACCACGACCAAAAAACGACGGCGGATTCTGTTGCATGTTGCCATCGTCAAGCATGATTTGGCGACGAGATACCTCACGCTGATAGTCAGCAAACCCCTGTACATCCGGCGCATTAAACTGCGTAAACTGTTCTACGCGTCCGTCCGTCCCTTCTGCATTGCCCGGCCCCTCTGCCGCCAAGCCAATCTCACCAAAGCGGTCGAGATTAAAATATTCAGCAACAAACAAGGTTTCAGGAATCGTTACCCGCATACCTTCGATTTGTTCAAAGTCTACCGCCGACGTCCAAGGCATATTTAAGACAGCCGCAGTTGGCAAAGGCGTATTGCGCGCAACAATCTCTACAGCAGAGATATCTACTAGCGATGTCAACGCATCAAATCGCTCTTCTACAGTGCCACTCACCCTTACAGTGTCACCCACTGACACCGCCACCCCAAAATCTTCATCAAAGACAAAAATGCCTTCAGAGGTTGTCGTATCACTATCGGCGTCCGCATCTTCCTCCTGAACATAAAATCCATTTAGTCCGTTTTCACCTTGAAAGTCTCCAACGACAACAGCCTCCACATGAACCCGTTCACCGCTTAGTTCGCTGTTATTGCCATCGCCTTGGATAGTACTAATCAACGTAACAGAAGACTTTTCTAAAAGGGTATTGATTGGGTAGAGCGCGGTCATATTTGCTGTGCCATTGACCAGCGACCTAGCCATTAGACCCATCAAGATTAAATCAAACAAAGCTATGCACCTAATATTTTGAGGTAAAAAGACGAACGCTTAAACTGCGTAAATACACTTGACATCAGAGCGTCTGTCGGTAAGTAAGTTAGCACATTATTCAAAAGCTCAACCCATCTTAACGATAAAAATGACCCAGGCAGAGAGTCTCTTCTCTACCTAGGCCATAGAAACTGACGGGCTTCGAACAAAGCACTGTCGATAATCTGTCTTACAAACTAGTCTTACAGGCTATTTGTTGCAACTTCAGTGCCATCGCTAAAGCGTAGCGTTTCAATCCCAAATAGCTTGTCTCGGCCAAATAGCTCACTAGTCACAATGAGGCTAGCGCTTGAACCTGAGAACTGATAGTCAGACTGTATCCCTTCGAGCAGGGCAACGTCGATGCCTGAGCCACCCTGTAAGAGGTCGTTGCCTTCGCCGCCATTGAATATATCAGCTCCATTGCCGCCAAAGAGCCGATCTCGACCGGCGCCGCCCGTCAATTCGTCATCACCATCACCGCCCAGTAGCTTGTCATTGCCGGCACCTCCTGTGAGGAGGTCATTCCCGTTGCCGCCAAAGAGCCTATCGGCCCCATCGCCGCCAGACAGATTGTCGTCACCGGCGCTGCCAAAGAGATTGTCGTTACCGCCGCCGCCAATGAGGATATCGTCACCCGTTGCACCATAAAGAGAGTCTTTGTCTGCGCCACCAGCAAGGGTATCATCCCCCTCTCCGCCAAAGAGCCGATCTCTTCCGGCGTTGCCCTCAAGCAGGTCATTGCCACCCTGCCCAAAGAGTTTGTCATCACCGTCGCCACCGAGTAGCTGGTCATTGTCTTCTCTGCCAAAGAGTTTGTCATTGCCACCTAGACCTTGAATAATATCGACAGCGTCTGTTCCAAAAAGTCTATCGTTTCCGTCTGTGCCTGTAATGGTGTTAGTGCTGTTATCGCTTTGCAAATCAAGACCAATAATGAGTGGGTCATGGTCAGAGTTGCGAAAGGGGACTGTACCATCAAACAAGTTGGGATTGCGGCCAAAGTCCAGGTTGTAGTCTAGGGCATCTGGCTCGTCTGCATTGACGTGCCACTCCGTTGCGCCGGTCACCTGAGAGATGAGCGTAGTGCTAGCAAGACCATAATCCAAGGTGCCAAACTGTCCGCTAAAGACAAAGGAATAAGCAGACTCTGGATTTTCAACAACGTTTGTATATCCGTTGCTTTCTAGGAAGGTAATTGGCTCTTCTTTGGCGTAGGCATTAAGGTCGCCGATAATCAAAAAGTCTTCGTCGCCGCTTTTGGTAGGGTCTGTTTCTAGCCATTTATCCAGCGCTTCAGCAGCTCGCGTACGGATGCCGTTAAAGTTCCCTTGGCCATCACCAATGTCGGCATCGTCACCACTGCCATTCCCCCCTTTTGACTTGAAGTGATTAACCGCGACCGTGAGCTTTTCACCCGTTGCAATCTCTTCAAAAGTCGCGGCGAGCGGGGCGCGGTTTGTGCTTTGCCCATCAAAGATAGGGCCGCTCATTCCCAGGCTTGGTAAGTTAGAATCTCTCAAAACTTCAACGGTTGTCTCGTCTGCTAGCTTGACGGTTGACGTCTTGTAGATAGCGCCAACAGAAATGGCATCACCGATATCTACAGAGTTGCCCGGTGGCGAGACAAATGCATATGTGCCCGCACCCACTCTGTCATTGAGCGCAGTAACCAGCGAATCGATGGCAAACTGACCGTCGCCGTTTTGGTCGCCGCCAAACTCGTTTTCTAGCTCAATGAGCCCAACAATATCACCATCGATGGACTCCAATGCGGTGACCAGCTTCTCTAGCTGGCGGTCAAACTCGGCCGGGCTATCTGCGCCACGGGGGCTAAGATCATTGGGCCCGCTACCAGGATTACCACTGGTGTCTAGGGTCGTGAAAAAGTTGAGCACATTAAAGCTGACAACTTTAAGATCGCCGCCCACATCTTCAGGTGTATTTGGCCGGGGGTTAGTCGCCTGAAAGTCAATCGGTACCACTGGCTGAATGCGGTATTCGCCAAACCCGAAGCCCAGCACGCCCGACAGGTTGTTAATAGTATCGCCCCCGCGCAGGGTGTTGTTGGCGCTGAGTGGGTTGCCGCCACGTCCTAAAACGATGGGGTCGGGATTTTGCCCAGTTTGCCCGTCGTCTAGCACAATGCGACGCTTGGCAATTTCTGCTTCGTACGCAGCAAAGCCCACAACATCAGGCGTATTGAACTGTGTGTATTGATCCAATCGCCCATCGGTTCCCGGTGCGTTGCTGGCACCATTTGAAGAGAGAACAATTTCACCGAAGCGATCTAGGTTGAAATATTCGGTGACGAAAAGCGTGTCTGGAATGGTGACCTGCATCCCTTCAAAAGCTTCTAAATCGTCGACGCTGGCAACTGGGAAGTTAACAGTCGCTGCCGTTGGTAAGGATTCATTTGAAGAGACTACCGTGACGTTTGTGGCTGAGAGCTGAGTTTGTCCAAACTGCTCACCGACGGTGCCCGTAACCTGTACCTTGTCGCCCACTTGAACATCGACGCTAGGTGAATTGCCATCAAAGATGAACAATCCTTCAGAGGTGGCCGCGTTACCGTCGGCGTCGGCGTCTTCTTCCTGTAGGTAAAAGCCATTGAGGTCACCATTGGCACCTGTAGCGTCTTGATAGTCTCCGACGACGATGGCTTCAACAGTCACCGTACTACCGACCAACGCACTCTCGGCGTTGCTGCCTTGAACGGTACTAATGAGAGTAATGTCACCCGTGGGTGGATCCACCTCTGTTTCATTCGCTTCGCCAGGTGTGGGTGCTTGGGCAACAAAGTTTCCTGTACCATCGGGCACGCGGCTAATAGACTCAATGTCTTTATTGCCGTTGGCGTCTTCGTTGATTTGGACCGTCTGGTTCAAGCCTGTAAGCAGTTCATTATCGTCTGCATCGTTGGTGTCATAGACAACGGCATCAATTAAGTTTTCTGTGGTGAGTGCGGTGCCATTTGGGAAGCTAGCAGCATCGGCAGCGTAGAGGGCAACGGCATCGGCACCATTTTGTAGGCCATTGGTCGTGAATGCGCTCAAGTCAACGTTAGGAACATTGGCGCTACCAATGACAAAGAAACCATCTGCGTTGGTGGTTTCCCCGGTGAGGTCAATGGTTCTATAAGAAGTGTCACCATTGCCGTTGTAGAACACCAGCGTTAGCCCATCTAATGATGTATTGCCTGTGCCACCGTCAAACAGCTCGATAAATTCGGCATCATCTGTGCCGTCTGTATCGGCATCGACTTCGTTAATAACGATAGAGGCACTTGGGCCGCCACCCCCGTTACTGCCGGCGTAAGTGCCTAGATCATCGAAGGTATCTTGGGCAAAGCCTGTCCACTCGGCTGCGAGATCAACGGCGTCACTGGGGTCTGTGTCGCCTAGCATGGTCTCTGTGCTGCGACGCAGGGTGTTGTTTTGGGTGGAGATATCGCCACTGCCCCACTGACTGCCCGGATCGGTGCCAACTTGTCCGATGGAGTCAACCACATTGGAAGCATTTCCTACTGTTTGCACTAGGACAATGGCATCGTCACCGTTAAACAAGCTAGCGGTTGTGGTTAAGTCGGTGACTGCCAATATGGCCGGATCGGCATCATTGTCTGCGACAACAAAGGTTTCTCCTGGGTTGACACTACCTTCTAGATTGATCGTTGTACCTGCGGTAGCGTTGCCGTTGAAGTAAATTTCTATTGTGTAATTGGTTAGGTCAATGACAGCATCTGTGCCGTTAAAGAGTTCAATAGCTTTGTTGTTGCTGCTGCCTTCTACGTATTCTGAAATGATGAGATTGGTAAGCGCCACGGATTCTGATTACTCCATAAGATTATCGCTAAGCACACCCTAGAAAAAAGCCCACGCTTGTATGTTTTATGGCTTTGAGTTGCTAGCAAGAATGCCTTCACTCAGGCACTCTTACCGTTCTGTAGCTTTCCGCACTTAGCTTTGGCCACTGCGAACGAATACAACCCTTGTTCTATAAGGCGCTAAGTGCACAGCAGTCCACTAATGCATCAGCGGACTGCTGTATGGCTAGGTTTGTACGCTATCAAATAATCTTTTGACGTAAGTAAAGGGAAGCTTATGGGCGCGTTAATATCTTTTCTTTGGTTTATACGGCGGTTTGCACGACGGTTGAAAGAGAGGGCACGCGCTGACAAGCTTTGAGTACCGGAAGAAAATTCTCTAAGTCCAAGGTGTCTATGCTGGGCTCTTTTGCCAAGTCATCCCAAATACGCAGCTGCACGGCATCTTTGGCATGGGGCTGTTCAATAAAGACTCGGGCCTCACGTTCTGAGAAGATGCCGCCTTGTAGCTCTAGGCTTAGCTTCGATGCCGGAGAAAGAGAATCCCAATACTCTTCATCGATAGCGCATAGGTAGCGCTTGGCATTGACATGTAGGCGAATGGGTTCGGTGACGGCGCGAGGAAAGAGACCTTTTAGATAGGGAATGGCTCTGTCTTCGTGGCGGTCGTTGATGCCTCGCTCGGCGGCGTCTTCGCCTAGGGTATGGACTAAATGACCAAAGTCGTGGAGCAAACAGGCTGTAATCAGCGAATGGGAGGACTGTGCGCTCGCAGCTAGGGTAGCGCACTGGAGGGCGTGCTGCTTTTGAGTGACAGCTTCTCGGCCGTATTGAGCATGGCCGTGGGTCGCTAGGGTATTTAAAATGCCTTGAATAGTAACCATGGTGAGGAAATGAGAGAGAGTGGTTATTGAAGTTTTAAAGTGAGCGCTTTAAAGGAGAACTGTTAATAAGTGGAACATATAATAAACGAAACATTAGCTGTAACGCACGTTAGGCAACACGCTGCCCTTGGCTGACAACAGAAGTAAGCCTTGGGGTATGACTATCTAGATGAACGGTGAGAAAATCAGCACGCTTGCTAACTTCTAGACTGCCGCGATCGCCCTCCAAACCAATAGCCGTCGCCGGGTTTATGGTGACAGGTCGCATGGCTTCGTGCACTGGCTTGCCAGTACTGCTCGCGATAATAAAAATAGAGAGCAGCAAACTGTGGGGCACATAGTCTGACGAAATCAAATCAACAAGATCTCGCTCGGCAAGTTCTCTGGCAGAGACATTCCCTGAGTGAGACTTTCCTAATACCAGATTGGGCGCACCCATCAGATTCTTTAGGCCGTGGGTGCGGGCCTCCTTTGCAGCTTCTAGCGTAGTTGGAAATTCTGAAATGACGGCCCCTTCGGCAACGGCCTGCTGTACATGCTCTGCGGTGGCATCGTCGTGGCTGGCCATGGCAATGGCGTGCTGACTGGCAATCTCAACGAGAGCTTGACGGCTGGTGTTGGCATTGGCCTTTTGGGCGGCGATGCGATCGCGGATAAAGTCATCAATCTCTGCCTCGCTCACACCATGCTTGCCCATGTAGTACTCACGAAACTTATCTAGCTTGCTAAACTGCCGCTGCCCTGGCGTATGATCCATCAGCGAAATAAGAGAGAGTAAAGGATGCTCTGCATGGCGGCTAATCACATCAGCAACGCCTTCGTAGGCTAGCTCGCAGCGCAAATGCAGGCGATGATCGATTGAAAAGGTGCCTGCGGCCTGGCGATCAGCAATGGCGTTGATCATCGGGTCAAACTCAGTCATGCGCAAAGACGTGGGCGTGACATCGCCGACGGCAACGGCATCACAAACGGTGGTGATACCGGCGGCGGCAATGTCTCTATCGTGGTGGGTAGCGGCAGCCTCGATGGGCCAGCGGACACCAGGCCGGGGCGAAAGACATCTTTCTAAATTGTCGGTATGTAGCTCAACCAACCCCGGCAACAGATACTCTCCATTGCCGTCTTGTCCGGTAGTGACCGTATCGGGCTGGATATCTGCAATGACGCCATCTCGAACCACAAGCGTTCCGGTGACTTCTTGGGAGGGCAGCTGCAGGCGATAATTTGTGTAGATCTGTTCTTTCATTCTGTTCTTTCCTTCCGTTCTTTCCTTCCGTTCTCTCCTAAAGGCGTCGGGGATGAATGCCCAGTAGTATTTCCCAATAGAGGTTAAATATGCGATCCAAAGGTTAAGATTTGGTTACAGATTTGAGTAATGATGCCCTGATCGTGAAATATGCCGACTAGCGCACAGCCCTTTGCTTTTTTGGCTTCGATAAGCTGAACAACGGCAGCACTGTTTTTGGCATCTAGCGCGGCTGTGGGCTCGTCTAACAGCAGCAGCGGCCGATCCACCGCAAAGGCACGGGCAATATTGACCCGCTGTTTTTCTCCGCCGGAGAAGGTCGTGGGAGACAGTGACCACAGTCGCTCGGGTAGATTTAGGTGGGTAAAGAGCGATCGCACCTTATCTAGCGCCTCTGTTTCGGATACGCCCGTTTCCATCAGCGGTTCTGCGGCCACTTGCAGCGCAGGCACCCGAGGAATAACGCGCAAAAATTGGCTGACATAGCCGATAGTATGCTGGCGAATATCGATGAGTTCGTGGGGTTGGGCCTGGGTGAGGTCGCGCCAGCTGTCGCGATGTTTTATCCAGATAGTGCCGCGCTCTACCCTGTAGTTTGCATAGAGCGATCGCATAAAGGTAGATTTGCCTGAGCCAGACGGGCCTTGGAGGGCAACGCATTCTCCTGGATTTACAGTGAGAGAAACGTCTTTGAGCACGGGCAAGTGCAGGCCACCTTGCCCGTGGAGGGTAAAGCCTTTATTGAGCTTTTCAGCTTTTAGCACGGCAGTGTCCAGCGCTGGTGGTCGAGCCGTTGACTCGATGCGTATTGGAGCAGGGGCGGCAGAGGTCATCATGATAGTTTGTTTTTGAGAAGTGTTGAGAGGAACTCACGGCATCAACGTCGCACTCACGAGCTGCTGCGTGTAAGGGTGCTGTGGATCGTCTAGGACCTGATCCGTCAGCCCCTGCTCTACAATTTGGCCGCCTTGCATCACCATCAGCCGATGGGATAGCAATCGCACCACACCAATATCGTGGGTGACTAAAATAACGCTGAGATGCAGCCTACGTACCAGCTGCCGCAATAAATCCAACAGTTTTGCCTGTACCGAAACATCCAGTCCGCCAGTGGGCTCATCCATCAGCAGTAGCTTGGGCTCTGTCACCAAAACACGGGCCAGCTGTAGGCGCTGCTGCATTCCACCAGAAAAGGTACTCGGCAGAGAATCTATTCGCTCAGTGGGAATTTCTACCTGAGCCAGCCAGCGGATAGCTTCCTGTCGAATGTCCCCATAGTGACGCTTGCCCACATCCATCAGACGCTCACCAATATTGGCACCAGCAGTAACATTCATCCTGAGGCCGTCGCGAGGGTTTTGTTGAACAAAGCCCCATTCGGTGCGCATGAGGCGGCGACGGCTAGGCTCGGGGAGCTGAGCAAGATCGATGGTGGGTTGTTGCCCTGGATGGTAAAGGATTTGGCCGCTGTCAATGGGTAGGCGATGGGCGATCGCATTCAACAATGTCGTTTTTCCAGAGCCTGATTCACCAATGATGCCGAGAATTTGGCCAGGGTAGAGGGACAGAGAAATGCGATCGCATGCTTGAATAGCCCCGAAGGTCTTATTGAGATTGTCAATAGTCAATAAAGGAGAGATCATTTTTAACTCCGTTCCTCAGGTTGCTGGGCGCTCAGCTGATTTTGTTGACAATAATCCGTATCAGAACAAATCCACATCCGCCCACCGTCGTTGTCAATGACTACCTCGTCTAAGTAGCTATCGGTGGCACCGCAAAATTCACAGGGCTGCTCCCAAGTTTCAACCGTAAAAGGATGATCTTCAAAGTCGAGACTTTTTACCTTGGTATAGGGCGGCAAAGCATAAAGCCGTTTCTCTCGGCCCGCCCCAAACAGCTGCAATGCGGGGCTCATATCTAGCTTTGGATTATCAAATCGGGGAATCGGGCTAGGGCGCATCATATAGCGGTCATTCACCATTACCGGATAGTCGTAGGCGGTGGCAATATGGCCATAGCGAGTGATGTCTTCGTAAAGCTTCACGTACATGGCACCGTATTCTTCTAGGGCGTGCATTTTCCGCGTCTCAGGCTCGGAAGGCTCTAGCCAGCGTAGCGGCTCAGGAATCGGCACCTGATACACCATGATCTGGCCTTCGCTGAGCGGCGTTTCTGGAATGCGGTGTCGGGTTTGAATTAGGCTAGCAGCCGCTGTATTTTCTGTTGTTTTTACGCCGCATACCTTGCCAAAGAAGCGACGAATATTCACCGCGTTGGTAGTATCGTCTGCGCCCTGATCAATCACTTTGAGCGTATCGTCTTTGCCAATGACTGAGGCAGTCACCTGAATGCCGCCCGTGCCCCAGCCATAGGACATGGGCATTTCCCTTGAGCTAAAGGGAATTTGGTGTCCAGGAATGGCGACGGCTTTCAACAGCCCGCGACGAATAGAGCGTTTGGTCTGCTCATCTAAGTAGGCAAAGTTAAAGCCCGGTTCAACCGTTGAACGGTCGGCATGGTCGATGCTAGCTGTCATGGTCAACCTCCTGATGAGATGCGCTATAGTCCTCTCGCATTTTTCTGACTAAGGTCAGCTCTGCCTGAAAATCAATGTAGTGAGGCAGCTTTAGGTGCTGCACAAAGCCCTGGGCTTCTACATTGTCTGAGTGGTAGAGCACAAACTCTTCATCCTGCGCTGGGCCTTGCTGTTCTTCTCCAAACTCTTTTGCGCGCAGTGAGCGATCTACTAGCGCCATGGCCATGGCCTTTCGTTCGTTGTAGCCAAAGGTGAGACCATAGCCTCGGGTGAACTGAGGTGGCAGGGTTTTGTTGCCTTTGAATTGATTCACCATTTGCACTTCGGTAACGGTGATGTCTGCGATCACAACTTCGAACCCCAGCTCTTCTGGAAAAATGCACACCTCCACCTCACCCATGCGAATCTCTCCTGCAAAGGGGTGACTATTGCCATAGCCACGCTGCGTAGAATAAGCCAGCCCAAGCAAATATCCCTCATCGGCCCGTGCCAAATTTTGCAGCCTAGCATCTCGCCCAGCGGGAAGCTCTAGCGGCTGCCGGGTAAGATCAAAAATCTCGTCCGCCGCCGTTTGGCTTTCATCTGCGGCTTGAAGCGTTTCTTTTTCTGCCTGAATAAGCCCTTCGTGGTTGAGCGCATCAATTGCTCTAGGCACAGCGTCATTCGTCGCTTTTTCCGTAGGGCACTCAGGCTGATTTCCTTCTGCAGCCAGCTTAAAATCTAGCAATCGGTGAATATAGTCAAACGTAGGTCCAAGCTGCTGTCCACCGGGGACGTCTTTGAAAATAGAAGAAATCCGCCGACTCACCAACATATCACTGGTGTCGATAGGCTGAGCGTAGTAGAAGCGTGGCAGCGTTGTACGATAGGCCCGCAGCAAAAAGGCCGCCTCCACCAAATCTCCCCAGGATTGCTTAATCGCCAGCGCTGCCAAGTCAGGATCGTACAGGCTGCCTTCGGCCATGACTCTAGCGACAGCTAGTTTCATCTGTTGCTTAATCTGTTCTAAGCTCAGCTCAGGGACCGCCAAGTCACCTCGCCGCTGGGCCTGCAAAAGCTGCTCAGCCTGACAGATTGCTTTTTCGCCGCCTTTTACCGCAACATAAGACATGGCGCTTATCCTCCTTGCTCCATAGTTTGTGTCGCAGTTTGTGTCGCCATTAGCTGCTTAGATGATGCATCAGATACCGCACCTGCTTGCACGCTACGGGGTAAGCCCATCACCTGCCGCTTCTGAAACAAAAAGCAGTCAACCCCCGTTGGATAGCTATCGTGATTGAGCGCCCACTGTTGCCAAAACTGTTGTGGTAGCACGGGAGAAATAACACGCTGCGTTTGAATGCCTGGGCCATGAAGCGTCACTGGCTCGCCGCCGCTCAAACTATCGAGCTGAAGCAACAAAGTTGTAGAGTCCTCTGGTGTTTCTGCACTCCCCCAATTAAATGCGCTCAGGTTTAATGCGTCTGGTTCTTTTGCATCTATTTCTTTTGCATCTATTTCCTTTATCAGTGCAAAGTCAGCCTGTTTTTGATGGTGTGTAAACTGACAGCCCGTATGAAATCGCAGCCAGCCCTTTGTCTCTTCAGAAAAAGCTGGCTGTAGCCAAACCAAGGTTTCAAAGTCAATCAGCGTGAGACAGGCCGCACCAAAAGCCAGTGATAGGTCAGCAGGTGTAGACAGTGGGCACTGCACTTCTTTTATCTTTCCAGGTTCGGAAAGCGCTGTTAACAAGGCGCGAAAAGTTTGCTGACTCTCTTGGGTGATGTCGGCAAAGCCAGGAATTGTAGGGGTGAGCATCGCCATGGTTACTCGCCTCTGAGCAGGGTAAAAAAGTCTACTTTGGTGGCGGCGGTTTGTTTTTGGACTTGAGTTCTTTTTTGTTGGGCGATCGCACTCAATGGCTCAATTACCTTTTCCTGCACCACGGCCTGCCAGTCCCCATGTTGCAATAGCCCGTCACACAGGGCGGCCAACTCTGCATGACGATGCGATCGCCCACCCACATAGCCAAATCCAGCAATCGGCTCAGCATCAAAAGAGTCCCCAGAGGGCGCTGCCGCCAGCTGCACCACACAGCGCGTGATCGTCATTTCACCCAGGTTAAACACTTGACCCACGCCGCCTGCTCTCCCACGTACCATCGTGAGTCCGGTTTCAGGCGATCGCAAAAACTGATACGCCGGCAAGCCCTCTAGCTGACACACCAAAGCCTCCAACTGCCCGACAGGCGCTTTGGCCAAAGTTGCCATCCACCGCTTTCGGTCATTTTGCTGGGGGGCTAATCCATTCATTACGATGCTCACGTATCCTTCGGCATTGACTTCGGTCTTGACTTCGGTCTTGATTTCGGCATTTGTAGAATTAGCTCGAAATCAGCTCAGAACAAGCTCTTTAAAGTCTAGCCATCTAGATGTCTAGACGTCTAGACTTTTTTCGCTATATCGAGATAATAAAGCTAGCCAATGAGCATTTCAAGTGTTCTTGGATACAAGTAATGTTATCGACCGCTATTTTCGTTGATTGAAGCCATCCAAAGTTCTCTGCCTCATGCCCAAGCCTGACTCGCCGCTATACATTCAAATTTCTGACCAGCTTCGTACAAGTGTACGTGCAGGGCACTACAAAGTGGGCGATCGCTTACCTGCCGAATCACAGCTGGCAGAACAGTTCGGCGTAAATCGGCATACGCTGCGCCAAGCCATCGCACTGCTACGCCAAGAAGGCACGTTGCGAATAGAGCGGGGCCGAGGCACTTTCGTTGCGGCCAGTCCTATTCGCTATGCCATTGGTAAACGGGTGCGCTACAACGAGTCGCTCAGGGCACAGGGTCGCTCGGTGCGATTTGAAATGGTGCGCTCAGTTCAGCTATTTGCCAGTGAGGCGGTCAGTCAGGCCTTAAAAATCCCTGAAAATGACCCAGTTGCCCTATTAGAGCGCGTTAGCTACGCCGACGATATTCCAGTCAGCGTCAGCAACAGCTACTTTCCACTGGCGCTATTTCCAGATTTACTAGCCCCCGAGCGCATCGAGCAATTAGTCACCCTCGGCTCTATTTCAAAGTGGCTACGCACCTACTACGACACAGACCACATTCGCCTAAAAACCACTGTCTCGGCCAGCATGATAGAACCCCAAGATGCCAAGCTACTCGCCATGACCATGGGACAACCCATTTTGTTGGCCCAGTCGATTAATATCGATCAGCACAAAAACACTATCGAATATGGCGTCACTAAGTTTCGCGGGGACCTCATGGAGATGGTCTTTGAAAACGAACCGTCGAGTGCCGAAGTGAGTGCCGAAGTGAGTGCCGAAGTGAGTGCCGAAGTAAGCGCTGAAGTGAGTGCTGAAACGTAAATATTACAGAACGTATCTCTGTCAGTTATGTATATCTACTGAACTTTTGTTTGTTTTCCGGTTTGTACTTGCCATATCAGAAAACGGGACAACGATACAGCACTACCATCCATGATTTCTAATAAGGAACTTCTCGAAGCGTTTGTTCAAGCCTCTGTGCGTCGTCAGGAGGTACTGATGGCAAACAAGCTCTTCAAAGCTGAAACCGTCTGCGGAATGAACCAGCTCATCAGTAAACAAGAAGGCATTCTGATCAAGGTCACTCTCCACCCACAAGTACAGTTCAGCGTTCGGCGCAACTCTTCTCAGCAGCTGCTGCTACGCGAAGCACTCAACAAATATCAATTTCTAAAGTCGAGCACCAACGAAGGCGACTATTTCGATACCTACGCTTACTACTCCATTACGCAGGGCTACGAGTTTAACTGCAACAGCGCCAAAACGCTGTGGAAAAACTGGCGCGCTATCAAGTTACTCTCCGACAGAATGGTCAAAGGATCTAAGCTACTGGTCAAAAAGGAACAAACCTGGCGCGAAGTACAAGACATCAGCGTGAGCAACGAGCTAATGTTTATTGAAACCGCAGACAACACAGAAGAGCTGATTCACAACCTTGACGATTCTATTTTGTGGCTCGAAGAAGTCTCCTAAAAGGAACGCTGCCAGGAAAGGTCAAAAGAATAGCATTCTCATAGAGACGCCTAGCATTGCCATGCCAAATAGTCGCTTTAGCAAGAGCGCGGGCATAATAATGGCCAGCTTTGCACCTGCTAGCCCACCCAGCACGAAGCCTAAACAAATCAACCCGGCAGCTGAAACATTGACATAGCCCTGCTGGTAATAAGTCCAGGCACCCAGTATGCCAATGGGTGGTACTAACATAGCTAGGGTTGTTCCCTGGGCCTGATGCTGCGAAAACCCAAGTAAGAAGACCAGCGCTGGCGTCACCAGTACACCACCTCCAATGCCGATTAGGCCACTGAGCGTACCCACGAGTAGTCCTAACGCTAGAAAAAGTAAAATCTCCATAGAGCTGAAGGTGTCATTACTCTCAATGAGTCGGTTAAATAAAATGACGGCGAAGCTTTGCGGATATGACATCTAGCAAGCTAACCGCCACGATTAGGATAATCAAAATGGCGCAGACTTTCGGATATTTAAAGGAGCGAAAGCTCTGATAGAGCGAAACACCAATGCCGCCTGCGCCCACAATGCCCAAGACCGAAGCAGAGCGAACGTTGGCCTCAAATCGGTACAGCGTAAAAGAAATCCACGGCGGCATCACCTGCGGAATTACGCCAAAGAGAATTTCCTGCACCTTGCTAGCGCCGCTAGCTCTGACGCCTTCTATTGGCCCCAAATCAATGTTTTCGATAGCTTCTGAGAAGAGCTTTCCGAGCGTACCAGTGGTATGCACAAACAGTGCTAGCACCCCAGCAAACGGGCCAAGCCCTACGGCCACCACAAACATCAGCGCAAAGACAACTTCGTTAATCGCACGCATGGTGTCGAAAATGCGACGGACAGGCTGTACTACCCATGGCGGAGAGATATTTTCGGCAGCGAGTACGGAGAGCGGTGCGGCCACAACGGCTGCAAGCAGCGTACCCCAAACGCCCATACACACCGTTTCAATGATGTCTGCCAGATAAAAGCGCCAGTCGGTAAAGTCTGGTGGAAAGTAGCGGGTAGCATATTCTGCGCTGTTGGAGCTGCCTTCAAAGAGCTCTCGTAGGTCAATGTCGCTGATGATGGCTGAGTAGATCAGGACTGCGATCGCAATCATCACATACACAATCCTCAGCACTGTTATCCGCTTTTGTTCTTTCGCCAACATCTCTCTTACGGCAGGAGAGATGTCAGAAGCTGGCCTATCAACCGTTGTGTTTGTTGTTGTATTCGTCGTTGTATTTGGAACCATGACAAAGGGATGGAGAAGGGGTGAGATTCAAAGTTCCTCTTTCTGGGGTTACCGCGTACACACAAGTGCGAGAAACTATGCTGCAAAAAAGAGGCACTTAAAGCTGGGTTAGGAACGAAGATCGAATAATATCCAAACATCGTCGCTCTCATCCCCTCGGGAGAGGGTTGGGGTGAGGGCCTGCGACAAATTGGAACTTATTAAATTCCTGTTCCTTAGCAACCATTGACACAAAACAACTGCCGCAATGAGAAAAGGGTAGAAAACGATTGGGCTGCACCTAACGCCTTCTACCCTGCTTGAGGTTCAACACTTTATGACTCTAGTATGAGAGCCCGAGGGATGAGGGCCTCTAGCAATTGGAAAATGAGCCGAAATGAGCCAATTTATTTAATCTCCGCTTTCCAAGTGCTTAAGAGACTCGCTTACAGCGCTTCTAGCTCAGCATTTAGCTCATCTAGCTTCTGTTGCTTGGCCGCGTCGTCGAGAGAGGCATCGTTTTCGACTTCTAAAATCTCTTTGCCGATGTTCAACTCGCGCACGGTATTCCAGTCTTCGTCACCGGCCTCGTCAAAGCCCTGCCACTCTAGCGCTCCCAAAACTTCTGCATCTTTGTAGTTGTAGAAGAAATCCTTGAGCTCGTCTTTTAGGCAATCAGGTAAATCTTTGCGATAGGCCAGCGGATCGCTAGGAATAACAGGAGAGGTCCAAATGATTTGAATATTTTCAAAGGCCGCTGGGTCACTCTTTTGTACATCGACCATAGACTCACTGTTATTAGTGGCCACATCTACTTGATTGTTGGCAACTGCCTGGGCGGTTGCTTCGTGGCTACCCGCATAAATCAGCTCAGAAAACGCCTGCTCAGGATTCACACCGTTGCTCGCAAA
>JBCBKQ010000036.1:0-29841 GCA_038521595.1 Cyanobacteria bacterium J06627_28
ACAGCGTCGTGGTGGTATTCTCCATGCCACCAAAAATGAAGTCGCTGACGCATACCTGGTCGTAGTTAGAAAAAGCGTAGTCGTAGCCAAGCTCACCATGGGTAAAACGCCCCAAATGATGGACGCTCTGAGCAAGTGGTTTGGCTACGACTACGCTTTTTCTAACTACGACCAGGTATGCGTCAGCGACTTCATTTTTGGTGGCATGGAGAATACCACCACGACGCTGTTGACCGACCGCTGCATGATCGATAAGCGAGCGGCCATAGACAACCAGCGGGCAGAGACTCTGGTGGCCCATGAGCTAGCTCATCAGTGGTTTGGTGATTTGGTGGTGATCAATCACTGGTCTCAGGCGTGGGTCAAGGAAGGGGCCGCGACCTATTCTGAGGTGCTGTGGGTTGAGGAAACGCTGGGCCAGGATGAGGCTTTTTATTACCATCTGAACCATGCGCGGGCATACCTGAGTGAAGACAAGAGTCGGTATCGTCGGCCTTTGGTGACGCATATTTACCGGGAAGCGATTGAGCTGTATGACCGGCATATTTATGAAAAGGGATCGTGTGTGTATCACATGATTCGTATGGCGCTGGGGGATGAGTTGTTTACTCGCTCGCTGAGTACGCTGCTCACCGATAACGCCCACACCACTGTAGAAACGATTGATCTGCTGCGCGCAATAGACAAGGCTACGGGGCGCAACTTGCGCTATCTGTTTGATCAGTATGTGTATCGCGGTGGCCATCCAGATTACAAGATTGGCTATAGCTGGGATAGCGATAGCAATTTGGCCAAGCTCACCATCACGCAAACCCAGGTAGAAGACGGGAAGTCTCAGGTGCAAGAGGGCTTGTTTGATCTCAAAATTCCTATCGGCTTTGGCTACAAAGCGAAGACCAAGGCTGGTAAGGCTGAGGTTAAAACATTCAAAGTTCGCATCCACGAGCGCGAGCAGGCACTGTATTTCCCGCTGGAGCACAAGCCAGACTTCATTAGCTTTGACGTGGGCAATCACTTCCTCAAAACGGTGGAGCTGGCGTATCCGGTGGCTGAGCTAAAGGCACAGCTGGTGAACGATCCTGATCCGATTTCTCGTTTGTTTGCGGCTGAAGCACTGGCGAAGAAAGGCAGTTTAGAAGCGGTGTCTGCGTTAGATGATGCGCTCAAGACAGAGGCCTTCTGGGCAGTGCGGGCTGAAATTGCTGAGCAGCTGGGATCTATACAGCTGGTCCAAGCGGAAGAGTCATTAATTCGTGCGACTAAAGACAAGCATCCTAAGGTGCGTCGGGCTGTGGTGACCGCCCTCGGTAAGGTGAAGAGTGCCAATAGTTATAAGGCGCTAAAGAGCATTGTGGAAAAAGGGGATGCGAGCTACAACGTGGAGTCGGCGGCGGTGCGATCGCTGGGCAAACTTGGCACTACTCAGTTCGATGGCAAAGACAAAGAGAAAAAGACGCTGAAGCTGATCGATACCGTGCTCAAGGAGCGGGCCGGGTGGAATGAAGTGGTCAGGAGCGGTGCGATCGCAGGTCTTAGCCAGTTCAAATCTTCTGAAGCAGCGCTAGATTTGCTCTTGCCCTACACCGAACTCGGCGTTCCTCAGCCGTTGAGGCTAGCGGCTATTCGCTCATTAGGGGCCATTTCTACCGGCCAAGAAAAGCAGGCGATTGACCGTATTTTAGAGCGGTTAGAGGCGCTCTCTCGCGAAGATTTTTTCCTTACCCAGGTAGCCACGGTGGCCGCGCTGGCACAGATGGAAGGGATGGGTGCGATCGCCATTCTCAAAGGCCTGGCGACCCACAGTCCCGATGGCCGAGTGAAGCGTCGGGCGGATGAGGCTGCTCAAAAGGTGCAAAACAAGCTGAAATCCGATCAGGCGATCGCAGATTTACGCCAGAGCTTAGAGGACGTGAAAAAGGTAAATAAGGACTTAAAAAGTCGTTTGGAAACCTTAGAAGCTAAAGCATAGTCATAGGTATCAGGACAGGCTGTCATTAGCCTGTCCTGTATGTTTTTAGCTCAGGTTTTTGGCTCAGGTTTTCGATCCTGCTTTTTTTGGCTCAGGTTTTCAGTCCTGTTTTTCGGCTCAGCCCTGTGTTTTTACGGATTTTGACCCTTCTCTGCCCCATGAGGCAGGCTTTAAGACCGCATTTGTCGAAAGCAAAGCCACTGTGAAGTTGGGCGTCGCTACTGCAAATCTGTCACTAAGATTGTTGTCTGTCATTGACGACATATCGTAAAGTATCACTTAGATTTGCGAATTTGAGCGATTTTATTTTGAATGTCCATACATGAGCGATTGGGCAGTCCGTGAACAGCGCCTTTTGTTCACACTCTGTTCACGCATCTGCGCAACTTTGGTTAACTCGCTTTATGCCGGTAACTACGTGACAATACTTACCCATATATTTAGTCATTAACATAGGTGGATATCCTGGCCATTTATGTGACCCGTCGTCTCTTCCCTACGTCCATCGCATGAGCATTCGGATACTAGAAGATCGCTTTGAACTCAAAGAAGAACTCAGTCGGACCGACGTCACAACGGTGTATTTAGGCTGCGATCGCCAGCACTTTGATCGGCCGCAATGTGTGGTCACGGGCATTCACTATCGCCAGGCCACCATGCGCCATCGCCTAGAGCGTGAGGCCCAAGTACTAGAGCGCCTCGGACGCTCACCCCAGGTGCCTCGGCTGCTGGCCTATTCTCACGAAGCACTCCACGAAACGCCCGATGAAGCGCCCGGTGAAACGCCCCACGAAACGCCCCGCGAAACAGCAGAGCAGAGCGCCTCGCTCGATGGGCAGCCCCCAGACAATCGGCCTAAGAACGTATTTTATGTGGTGCAAGAGCACCTAATTGGTCATCCTATCAGTCACGAGATCGCTCAGGGTAAGCACCTCAGCGAAAGCTACGTCAATAAGCTTTTGCAGGATGTGCTAGTGGCGCTCTCTTTTATTCACAACCAGGGCATTGTCCACCAAAATCTGCACCCGGAGCACCTCATCCGCCAAGACTTTGACGGACAGGTTTTTTTAACGCAGTTTGGCTCACTCTCTCGCCTTGCTAGAAGTGAAATTGATGAATCGGGCAATCTGCATATCGTGCAGCCCGTGATTCCGCATCCTTACCTTGCTCCTGAGCAGCTCAAGCCAGACTACGAGCGTACTCCACAGCCCGCGAGTGATCTCTATGCCCTGGGGCTAATTGCCATTGAAGCGCTGACGGGTCAGCCCCACTATCATTTCTCCTACGATCCGCACCTGGGCCTGCGCTGGCGAGAAGATATTGACGTTAGCTTGCCGCTGGCCGAATTTATAGATCGTCTGGTGCGGCAGGACTGGCGCGATCGCTTCTCAGATGCGCAAGCCGCATTGGACATGATCAGGCTGGTGAGCGATCGCTTTCAGGTGGCTCACAATAGCCGCATTCCAACGATGCTGGCCGCGCCGGGGGGGCGTGTTCAGGTGCGATCGCACTCAGGCGGCTCTAGTGGTTTTCGCACTAGCTTTGCGAGGCCGCACATCACTCGCTCCTCAACTGCCTATCCTCGGCAGTCGAGGGCCGCAACGCCTACTAACCCCTATCTGCTTAAAATTTTCATTGGCAGTCTAGCGGTCATCATTGCCTTAGGCGTTGGCGTCAAAGCCTATCAGTGGGGCCAGCATCGCCTCACTCAGATTCCCCAGTCTTGGGAAGATTGGAAGACGCCAGAATCTACCTACGAAGAGGCAAAACGCTCAGACCTAACAGAGGTGCTAGACGACGGCAGTATTTTGCTGCGCCCGGCGGCGGCGACAGCCTTTTGGAATATGGTGCTAGCGGCCAGTGATGATGGTGTGACGCTGCATCCGCTGGCGGGCTATCGCAGCCTCTCCGATTTGGAGGCCGATGCCAAAGATAAAGACGGTGTGGGTGCATCTGCCGAGTTTGAGACCTCTGTAGCAACGCTGCAAAATGACTACGCTACCGGCTATGCCCTAGACATTGGCGGCGCCGAAGCGCGCACAGACTGGTCCTTTGAATTTGCTCAGACCGACGCCTACCGCTGGCTAGATAGCAATGCCCAATCCTACGGCTTTGAGCTGTCTCGCTCTGGCGATGGCGAGGCTGCCGATGCGGCTACTGAGCCCTGGCATTGGCGCTACGTAGACAACGAGCACAGCCAAAAAGTATTCAAGCCAAATGCGTTGAGTTCGGTGCCATCCTATTCGTCCTCCTATTCCTCCTATCCCACTTATGGCAGCGAGCAGGAAGCAGAGCCTGTTTCAGAGCCTGTTTCGGAGCCTGCTTCTCCGTGAGGTTCGTGTCTCCATCCACCAAAATTAATAGTTCAGTGATATTCTCCATGCATACATTCATTAAATAGTTTAGATATAAAGAAATCGCAGCGGTCTGCGTTACCTTTTCATCCTTCATGCAACCCAACCGTCCACAGCAGTCTTTGCTGATCTATTACAAGACAACGTTAGGGATTTCCTTTCTGATAGTTGGCGCGATCGCACTTGCGTTCAGCATTTGGATGGCTGTGCAATCTCAGGCCTTTTCTGCCCTGGCACTGCTGGGCCTAATCACTTTGGTCTTTGGCATTTTTTGCCTCAACCGCCCTTACTTTTTGCTAGAGCCTCGGCAAATTACGGTGTATAACCTGCTAGGCATGGAGGCCAAGCGCTACACCTTTGAGTCTTGGGAGTACGTAAAAGCGGACAGCAAGCGAATTTACATTGACGATAACGGCATTACGAAGAAAGTCGCCGTTGCGCCCTGGCTAGTGAAAACAGATGACTGGACGGCTGTAAGAGATTTGCTTTAGGACTGACGGGTCTGTTGCTATTCCCAAACTGCGGTGATTGGGTGCAGTGGCGGTCGTCTAGAATAGTTTCATGATCTGGCAGGCTCACTCATGACGGCTCAAGCAACGCTTCCAGCGCTTAATTCATCAGTAGAAGAGCCGCGAGTTTATCTCGAAGGTGTTAGCTGGCAACAGTACGAGGCACTGCTATCCACACTTGGCGATGACTTTCCGGCGCTGAGACTGAGCTACCTCGACGGCACGTTGGAAATTATGACGACTTCTCCTCTGCATGAAGAGCTTAAAAAAATTATTGGTATGTTACTCGAAGCCTATCTTCAGGAGACACGTACGAGATTTCATGGCATTGGCTCAGCTACTTTCCGTAGGCAATCTCGACAGCGTGGGCTCGAACCTGACGAGTGCTACTGCATTGGAGAACGAAAGGAAATTCCTGATATTGCTGTCGAGATTGTGCTGACTAGCGGTATCGTCGACAAGCTAGATATTTACCAAGGCCTAGGCATTAAGGAAATTTGGGTTTGGGAGTCAGGACGCTTTACCCTTTATCAGCTGCAAACCAATGGCTATGAAACAATCTCTCGCAGTGAGCTTCTGCCAAAGTGCGATATTGATCAGCTAGCTCAATATGTAAAACCCAAAGAACAGTTTGACGCTGTCATGGACTATCGAGAAGCCATTAGGCAGAGCGCATAAACAAAATCTTTCTGTAGTGCAATAAGTCCCGTCTAAATTCAAGAATGTGACCAGGTGAAAGTTCATCTACACTTGGTCACATACAGTCATTCGCACTTATGGCCTTCGCCACTTATGGCTATTCGCACTTAGTTTACGCCACTACGAATAGCCATAATCCTTGTTATACAAAGCTAAGTGCATAGCTAAGTGCATAGCAAAGTGCGGAATGCATTCCGCACTTTACTATGGCTCTACATGCAACAAGGGTTTTACCTGCTGGACATGTACAGCGTTAAGTGATCAGCCGTCGCCGGCTGATAAAAGTTCGAAAAGATTCGCTAGCTCTCTGCTGAGGGGGCTGTGGCCAAGAACTTTTCGAGTTCGCTTAGCTTATCGGCATCGATTTTGGTCTGCATAGGGCAGAACTTGGGCCCACACATAGAACAGAACTCAGCGGTTTTATAGATATCTGCTGGCAGCGTTTCGTCATGATACTCACGGGCACGCTCGGGGTCTAGGGATAGCTCAAACTGTTTATTCCAGTCGAAGTTGTAGCGAGCGCGGGAGAGTTCGTCATCGCGATCGCGCGCACCCGGTCTATGTCTGGCAATATCGGCCGCATGGGCCGCAATCTTGTAGGCAATCAAACCATTGCGAACATCTTCTGCATCGGGCAGGCCCAAGTGCTCTTTTGGCGTCACATAGCAAAGCATCGCCGTGCCGTGCCAGCCAGCCATCGCCGCGCCAATGGCAGAGGTAATGTGGTCATAGCCAGGGGCAATGTCTGTAACCAAGGGGCCCAGCACATAAAAGGGCGCTTCGGAACACTCTTCCATCTGCTTTTTCACATTCATTTCAATCTGGTCTAGGGGCACGTGGCCAGGGCCTTCGACCATCACCTGTACGTCGTGCTTCCAGGCGCGGCGGGTGAGGTCGCCGAGGGTTTTTAGCTCGGCAAACTGAGCTTCGTCGGAGGCGTCGTGCTGGCAGCCGGGGCGCAGGGAATCGCCCAGGCTAAAGGACACATCGTAGCGCTTGAAGATTTCGATGATGTCGTCGTAGTGGCTAAAGAGTGGATTTTGCTTGTGGTGGTGCAGCATCCACTGGGCCATAATGCCGCCCCCACGAGAGACGATGCCCGTCAGGCGATTTTTCACCAGGGGCAAATGCTCAATCAAAATGCCCGCATGGATGGTCATGTAGTCCACGCCCTGCTGAGCGTGCTTTTCAATGATGTGCAAAAAATCTTGGGCGTCCAGGTT
Organism: Cyanobacteria bacterium J06627_28; assembly: GCA_038521595.1. Classification (GTDB taxonomy): domain Bacteria; phylum Cyanobacteriota; class Cyanobacteriia; order Phormidesmidales; family Phormidesmidaceae; genus Phormidesmis. The sequence continues at coordinate 6,755 of JBCBKQ010000036.1, forward strand.
TTCGATGCTGCCATGGACGCTTTCTAGCGCTTGGTAAATGGGCACAGTGCCAATGGGAATGGGCGAGTTGTTGATGACTGCCGTACGAATCTCATCGAGGTTGCCGCCGCCTGTGGATAAGTCCATGAGCGTATCTGCGCCGTACTTGACCGCAAGGTGCAGCTTGGCAACCTCTTCGTTAATGTCAGATGAGTTGGGAGAGGCACCGATGTTGGCGTTGACTTTGCACTTGCTGGCAATGCCAATGGCCATGGGTTCCAAATTTGGATGGTTGATATTCGCGGGAATAATCATGCGACCTCGGGCCACTTCGTCTTTGATGAGTTCTACCGAGAGATTCTCGCGGCGGGCAACGTATTCCATCTCTTCGGTGACGATGCCCTGGCGAGCGTAGTACATCTGCGTCACGTTTGGCTGGCCTATGCGCTTGGCAATCCAGCTCGTGCGCAGGGCCGGTGTTGTCGATGTGTTGTTATTCGTTGCTGCTGCGTGGGTGTCTGTGACTTTTTTGTTTGCGTTATTAGATTGCTCAGGTGACTGGTTTGCGCTGCCGGTTGCTTTGGTCGAATGGGAAGAGGGTGTGGTGTGAGATTGCATCAGTCAACATTCCTACTAAAGGTCTAAACTCGCTATTTAAATTGCACTGAGCGCTCAGCGGTAGGGCTTTACACGGCTCAGGCTACTGTAGTTAAAGGGGGTTATTTTTTGGTTGTTGAAACTTTTATCGATGGCGTGCCAGGCCAAGGTGATCACTGTGGAGGTGACCAGCGCAGCGGCAAAGCTATTGAGCAAATCGCCGCCGCCGGGCACGCCAAAAAGAGGGGCAAAGCTGGGTGTGGGGAAAAACAGCGTGCCAATGGCAATGCCAATTAGAGAGCTGACAAATGCGTTGGCAGCGGTGTGATAGCGGCTGTAAAGACTGAAGATAATCGGGAAGAGCAGCGCGGCGCAGATGAGGTCAGCGATAAAGAACAAGTACAGTACGCTGTAGCCTTGGGCTGCGATGACAACGGCGGGAATGCCGACCACGACAGTCAAAATGCGAGAAAACTGCAAGACTTGTTCGGGGCGGTTGGATAGTCGCAACAAGTCGATGGTGAAAACGGCGCTAATGCCGTTTAGCAGGGTGTCTAGGCTGCTCATGACGAGTGCGATCGCAAGCAACACCACTGCCCCCAACAGCCAGCTAGGAATCTCCAAATTTTGTAGCAAATCAAAGAATGCGGTCTCCCCAGTCAAGTCTGAGCCTGCCGCAATTAGACCCAGCAATCCTGCAATCAACAGCAACGGCAAAATCACCAGCGACGAGCCCAAAAACGAGCCTCGCACAGTTTGATCGTCGCGGCAGGCATAGACTCGCTGCCAGTTCCCTTGGTTAAATAGCTCCGCTGCCACCACGGCAATCACCAGCGTTGCGCCAAAGCGAATGCCGCCAATATTCCCTAGCGACAGCAGCTCAGGCGCTTTTTCGGCGACAGGTGCAAACGCATTACCCAAGCCCCCCAGCATGACGAGGGTGGCGATAAAGCAAATGAGCAGCAGCGGCACAATGACCACAAACTGCAGAGCATCTGTGAGGATGGTGACCTTGAGCCCGCCGTAGGTGGTGTATATAAAGACGGCAATGATGACGACTAGGGACGTGGCTAGCAGCGGGACGCCTGCGACGAGGTTGAGGGTTTTGGCGATCGCAGTCAGCTCTGCTGCCAAATACACAAACATATACAGCAGCATCACCAGCACCGTCAGCCAGTACATCGGCTGTGCAAATGGCCCTTGGTCAAAGCGATGGCGCACATATTCGTTGAGTGAGTGACCCCACGGCATAATCTGCCGCAGCCGTGGCCCCACAAACACAAACATAAAAATGGCCCCCGCCGAGCCCAGGCAATAGCCTAGGAGCGCGGTCACGCCACCCATTGCTGAGCCGGCTTCTACTGGGCCAAATAAAATCCAGGCGCCCAGCGCTGAGGCTGTCACCGTAGCCAGCGCCATGGGTCCGCCAACTTGATTGCGACTCACCACATAATCTTCAAGATCGACGGTGCGTCTGCCTACCTTGGCAATGCCAACCAGTGTAAACGTGGCTGCCGCCACTAGCATAACTACTGCGCTCAAGCCCATGTTGAGTTCTCCTTGTTGTCGGCATCGCCTTCGACAGCGTCAAATTTGACCCTGTCAAAGACGAAATAGATACCGGGTTCACAGGAGAGACCACAGCTTAGATTGAAAAAATATTGCAAGCTTTCCTCCGCTGGCATGACCCAGACTCAGGTTCAGAGGGTATGTTCTCAGCCCTACTGGCGCGTAGCCATGGGCACCCCTAGCGATTTACTGTGAAATGATTTGAGGTGAAATGATTTGAGATGAAATGATTTGAGACGTGATGAGTTTGAGACGTGATGACTTCAGGTTCTTATTGTCTCGGCTATCGATGACGTTCTCTAGCGATGCTTTGGAATTCGTTAGAGAGCGTTGAAATTCTTTGAGTTTTGATTCTTATTTTGTGACAGTTGTTGTTTGTCTCCAGATGGCTACGGTATCAAAACAGCTAGAACGTACCTAGTAAAACGCTGTAAGGTATGTAAGGGCTTAAACAGGTTTTAAGTCATTTTTCGGGCCATTTTCGAAAATTCACCAGTAAGTCATGAAAATTCGGAAAAGTCACGCCTTCCGCTTTGTCGGCTATGCCCTGGTTGGCTGCTTGCTAGTGCTCTCTGCCAAGCTGGGGCTAGGTGATCGGCCACTGGATTTGAACAACTCCCAGGCGGCGGTCCCAGCTACGAGGAGCACCGCGATGCTTTCCCCGGAAGGCGTGCAGATTCCCTCGCAGGTCTATGCGGTGAGCTCGGAGGTTTTGGCGGTAGAGGTTGCGCCGCCAGCTGTCACGCTGGGCAAGCAGCGGCCTTACGTGGCTGAGCCCCAAGACATTGTTAGACAGCGAAACGGTCGGCGGTGGGTGCGCCGAGGTGATGAGGTGCTGGGCCTTTTGGTAGGGGAAAACAGAGACATTTTGTACTCTAGTGATGTGGTGGCGGAGTCGCCTTTTGTGTTGTCGCAGGCAGATACGCCCGCTCGGTACGAGGTCCGCTCTCGTGATGATGAGACCTATGCGATCGCACAATCTCCCACCCGTATCTTTCGCAAAACCAAACCTGTCGCTTTCGCCCGCAAAGCCAATGGCGAACGTCAGTGGCCAGCACTAACGACGCTGTATCTCACCTTGCCAAGCCCAATGCGGCCTGGAAGCACCTACCAGCTGAGCTTTCCAGGTTTGGGATTAGAAGACGCCACCTTTGCCTATCAGCCCATGGTGGCCCGCAGCGAAGCCGTGCATGTTTCTCATTTGGGCTTTCGCCCGGATGATGCGGTAAAGGTGGGCTACCTTTCAACCTGGATGGGCAACGGCGGCGGGTTTGATTATCTAGATGGTTTGCGCTTTAGCGTGATGGATACACAAACAGATCGCGCTGTGTTTGATGGGGTTGCTGTGAGACGCCGGGGGCAATCGCAGACAGAAGATAATCGGCAGCGCGACTATACGCTGAGCGAGGTGCATCAGCTAGAGTTTGGCTCAGTGACTCGGCCTGGAACCTACCGGCTTTGTGTCGAGGGGGTGGGCTGCTCGTTTGATTTTGAGATCGGAGATGGGGTCTGGCAAGCGCCTTTCAAGACGGCGGCACGGGGCTTTTATCATCAGCGCAGTGGCATTGAGATTGGCCCGCCCTTTAGCGAGTATGCGCGGCCCCGTGCGTTTCATCCAGACGATGGGGTGGTGGTTTATCAATCGACGGCGGCGGTGTTGAATACAAAGATGGGCATCGGCGAGCTAGATGCGTTTGAGGCGCTGCTGGCCGGTAAGACCAATGAGGTTGTGCCAAATGCGTGGGGCGGCTACTTTGATGCGGGCGATTGGGATCGCCGCACCAATCATTTGATGGTGCCTCGTCGGCTGCTGGAGCTGCACAGCTTATTTCCTGCGTATTTTGATGCGATCGCGCTAAACCTCCCCGAATCCAACAACGACTTACCAGATATTTTGGACGAGGCGCTGTGGTCTATTGACTTTTTCCGGCGGCTGCAAATGGAAGATGGCGGCATTCGTGGTGGCGTAGAGTCTGCGGCCCATCCCAATCGTGGTGAGACCAGCTGGCAAGAGTCTTTAACTGTGATGGCCTACGCGCCAGATGTGTGGACGAGCTATCTGTATGCGGGGGTCGCAGCAAAGGCGGCCTATGTTCTCCGGCCCTATGATGCTGAGCTGGCGGAAGGCTATGCCGATAGCGCACTGCGAGCGATGGCCTACGCTGAGGCTAACTATGTGGCCAGTGACTACACCGAAGGTCCACGGCTGCACCGAGTCGCTGATGAGCGCAACCTAGCCGCGTTAGAGCTGTATCGGCTCACGGGCGAGCAGGCCTGGCATGAGTTGTTCCTGGCGACGACGGTGTTCCAAGCTGCGGATATGGATGCGAGAGTCCACACCCAACATGATCAAATCGAAGCTGCTTTCTTGTATGCACACTTAAATGAGCACTTAAATGAGCACCTAAATGAGCACCTAAATGAGCACCTAAATGAGCACCTAAATGAGCCTTTCTCTGCTTTGAGTAATGATGTGAGGGGCAATCTGCCTGTGCAGGCTGCTGTGCAAGCCAATGCCAAAGCCGCTTTTTTACGGCGGGGTGACCAGCAGATAAGGCTGACAGAAACCACCGCATTCGGCTGGACTAAGCGTAGAATCTATGCCGCACTGGGCTGGCGAAATGGACTGGGTGCGCCTGCGGCTGTCAATCTGTTGCGGGCCTATACGCTCAGTGAGGATGAGAAATATTTGCAGGCGGCGATGCGCGCGGTGCAGTTTTCTGCTGGGGCCAATCCAGACAATATGGTGTTTACAACTGGGGTAGGCGATCGCAGTCCGCAGCATCCCCTGGTGGTCGATCATCGCATCACTGGGCAAGCGCCGCCGCCGGGGATTACTGTTTTTGGCCCTGCCGACTATACCTTTTATAAAGACTATTGGATTATAGAGGCTATCAGAGATAGCACCTTCCCTACGCCCGAACGCTGGCCCAGCGTTGAGAACTATTTTGATATTTATAGCTATCCTATGGGCGCAGAATTCACGGTCGACCACATGGTGGATACGGCCTATGTGTGGGGCTATTTGGCCGCGAGATGATTTGGCTGCGAGATGATTTGGCTGCGAGATGATTTGGCTGCGAGATAGTTTGTTCGTCTCGTGGTAAAACGGCCTTATCCAAAGGACACAATGTTTGCGTTGGCGTGGAACAATAACTCACCGGGCTGCACGTCTAGCTGAGTGAATTGAAAAGTGATGTCTCCTAGATCAAAGGTGCGGAAGTCTAGAAGGTCTTGTGTGCTGTCGATGAGCGATCGCGTCAACTCAGGCATGCCATTTGTGGCCTCGTCATACTCAACGGCTTCTAGCGTAATGCCTGCCCCACCCTTGATTAGCTGTGGGCTTGCCGAAAAAGCAACATAGTGGGTTTCTACCTTTTCTATCAGCATCACATCGGCTTCGACGGCAATGCGGCCCGCAGTCGGAATCGTAAAGCGAACATTACTAGCATCTGTTGTGACGGTTTCTCCAGAGGCCAGTGTTACTTTGCTTCCTCGCATCTTTTGTTTCACAAAGTCGCCATTAAAAGCGGCTTGAATGTCGTTTGGGGTGAGTGCAATTTTTGCCTCGGCGCTGGCAGGTTCGTCTAGCTCAAATTCCCCAGCCATGATTTTCAACATGCTGACATCGACAGCGCCTGTTTCTAACGTGAGCTTTTCTGTGCGCAGATCGTTTTGAACAACAAGACCTTGCGCTCTAACCAAAAGGCTATCGATCTGGCCCTGAGTGAGTTTGAGCGGATCGGTACGTACCTCTACTTCAAGCATGTCAACATGGTCTAGCTGAGATTTAATGAGGGTTTCAGCGGCCTGGCTAATGGCCTGTTCCCCGATGTCTAGCGCTTGTGTTCCCACTTGTGTTCCCATAGGGTTATTGAATTAAAGATCATTATCAAGCGTACAAACTCTGGCCGCCGGATTTGTCATTCAAGAGAGCGATTTCCTGCCCTTTTTGCTCATCTACAGATAGATATATCAGACGGATACGTCGATGAGTACCCCTGTGAGTGATCTCATCAAAAGTTTCGCTGGATATTGTTGAATAGCAGCTGCAAACAATCTGTTTAATCCTACTCACTCCCCAAAAGAACAATCATGAAAAACCAAGCTGAAACTGTTTGGCATCGCTGGTATTGCCATGGCTGCACCGCTCTTTTTTAATGGTGCTGCGATCGCTCAATCTGCAGGCTCTGGCGCTTCTATCACAATGCCTAGGATTGTTATTCCCAACAATCGCATCATTCCACACTGCAACGAAAATACTGTTGTTTGTCACTGGAAGCCACGTTTAGAGATTCCAGAGCTGCCAGAGTGCGATCCTCGCTTTTGCGATTCGTCGCCGATTGATCCACGTATCATTCGCGAGCTAGCGTCATCGCCTCGTTTCGCTCAGATTCAACAGATTGAGCGCGTTCAGCGAGTTCGCAATATTACCCCTGCCGAACGGTTTTTGAAAATGGACGAATAGCCTTGTTTAATCAGATTGTTGTGAATCTGCTCCTATGACGATGTCTATGTCTGTCATTCCCTTTTCTAGCGCCTCGGCTGACGAAGCTCACAGCTTCCTGGTAGGCGTGCTTTTGGAAAAGGGAATTTCCTGTGTAAACACCTAAAAAACAGGATCTATCAAATCTTGTGCTCCGGGATGCCCTTCATCCTTCATAATGAAAAGGTTTTATTTTTGGCATTCTTTATCGCCCTGTCGCCATGCGTAGCCTTTATTGCGGTCAACTTCGAGCTGAGCACATCGAAAAAACAGTCACTCTCTATGGCTGGGTTGATCGTCGCCGTGACCATGGCGGCGTGGTGTTTTTAGATTTGCGCGATCGCACCGGCACTGTACAAATCGTCAGCGACCCAGAGCGAACGCCAGCCTCATATCCCGTTGCCGAAGACGCCCGCAATGAGTACGTAGTCAAGGTGGTGGGCCGCGTCACCCAGCGTCCCCCAGAGTCATTAAACGATAAGCTACCAACCGGGCAGGTCGAAATCTATGCCGATGAGCTAACGATTCTCAATGCGGTGCGCAAGCAAATGCCGTTCCAGGTGTCTACGGCAGAGGAGGAAAACGTTCGCGAAGATTTGCGGTTGAAGTATCGGTATTTGGATTTACGGCGCGATCGCATGGCCAAAAACATGCGCCTACGCCACGACGTCATTAAAGCCATCCGCCGCTTCCTCGAAGACACCGAAGACTTCCTCGAAGTCGAAACCCCCATCCTCACGCGCTCCACCCCCGAAGGTGCCCGCGACTTCATCCTGCCGTCCCGCGTCAACGAGGGCGACTGGTTTGCCCTACCCCAATCCCCTCAGCTGTTCAAGCAAATTTTGATGGTGGCAGGCATGGATCGCTACTATCAAATCGCTCGCTGCTTCCGGGATGAAGATTTGCGCGCCGACCGCCAGCCCGAGTTCACCCAGCTCGACATGGAAATGAGCTTCATGGACGAAGAAGAAATTCTCGCCCTAAACGAGCGCCTGGTTGCCCACATTTTCAAAGCGGTCAAAGGCGTCGATATTCCTACGCCCTTCCCTCGGCTCACCTACAAAGAAGCCATGGATCGCTACGGCAGTGACAAGCCCGACACCCGCTACGGCATGGAACTCGTCGATGTCTCAGACATTGTGCAAGACTCTGGCTTCAAGGTGTTTTCGGGTGCGGTGAAGAGCGGCGGTCAGGTAAAGGTACTGCCGATTCCGGGTGGGAACGACGCGATTTCTAACGTGCGCATCAAGCCGAAGGGTGATCTGTTTAAAGTTGCTACCGATGCAGGTGCCCGTGGTGTGGCTTACATTCGCGTGCGTGAAGGCGGCGAAATTGACACCATTGGCGCGATCAAAGACAACCTCACGCCTGAGCAAAAGAAAACGTTGCTAGAGCGTACGGGTGCTCAGCCAGGACACCTCCTCTTATTTGGTGCGGGGGATGTGGCGACGGTGAATGCCACCTTAGATAAGTTGCGTCAGGCGATCGCAAAAGAGCTGAATCTGATCGACGAAACCAAAACGAATCTGCTGTGGGTTACCGATTTCCCCATGTTTGAGTGGAATGCCGATGAAAATCGCTATGAAGCGCTGCACCATCCCTTTACGGCCCCTCATCCAGACGATGTAGAAGACCTCACCACTGCCCGCGCCGTTGCCTATGACATCGTTTACAACGGCTATGAAATCGGTGGTGGTAGCCTGAGGATCTATCAGCCAGACGTACAGGCAAAAGTCTTTGAAACCATTGGCCTATCTGAAGAGGACGCCAACGATAAGTTTGGCTTTTTGCTCGAAGCCTTTGAATTTGGCACGCCGCCCCATGGGGGCATCGCCTATGGGCTAGATCGGTTGGTGATGTTGTTGGCTGGGGAGAATTCGATTCGTGAGGCGATCGCATTTCCTAAAACTCAGCAGGCCCGCGATCTGCTCACTAATGCCCCTTCGACGGTTGATAAGAAGCAGCTGACAGAGCTCAGCGTTGCTTCTACCTACAAGCCCCAGAAAGATAAAGAGAAGGAAAAGTCATAATTACGGCTGATAACGTTAGGAGTCTTACGATTGTGTAATGTTTGCCTTATGTGTTCATTCCGCTTGTTTGGTAGGCGACTGCATCGTGAATTTGCTTGCGGGGCTATTGTCGAACAATGCGCGATCGCACAAGACTCGGCGGGGATAAAGTTGTCATGACGCTGTTAGAGAAAATTCAGCAGGGCGAGAGTAAGACGCTGGAGCTAAAGGCGCAGCTGCTCCAGCACGATCAAATTGCGAAGACAGTGGTAGCGTTTGCCAATACGAGCGGCGGAAAGCTAGTGATTGGCGTGGACGATGACCGGCAGGTGTTGGGGCTGGGTGAAGGTGATGTTTTGGACTTGCAGGATCGGGTGGCGTCGATTGTGTTTGACCGCTGCTATCCGGCGATACTGCCTGAGATTTACAGTGCGAATGTGCAAGGCAGTTTGGTGCTTGTGGTAGAAGTATTTCGGGGAAACTTGCTGCCTTACTACTTGAAGTCAGCGGGTAAAAACGAGGGAACATATCTGCGGGTGGGGGCGACGAATCGCAAGGCAGATTTCGAGCATATTTTGGAGCTGGAGCGGCAAAAGCGGAACCAGAGTTTTGATGAGGAGATTTGCCGGGAGCAGGCGCTAGATGAGTTAGATTTGACGCCGCTGGTGAAACGGTTTGCTGCGAGAGGGAAGCCGCTAGATGAGCAGAAGTTGAAGAATCTGAAGCTGATTGCGCTGACTCAAGGGAGGCTATGTCCGACGCAGGGGCTGATGATTTTGCTCGGTGCGATGCCGCATGTGGTGTTGAAGTGTGCACGGTTTAAGGGGACAGATATGAGTGTCTTTTTAGATCGGAAGAAGTATGGCGGTGAGCTGCTGGGGCAGTTGGAGCAGGCGGAAGGGTTTATTAAAAATCATATTCACCTGCGAGGTGAGATTAACGGGTTGCAGCGGACAGATACGTATGAGTTGCCAGAGGCGGCGCTGCGGGAGGCCTTGGTGAATGCGCTGGTGCATCGGGACTACACGAACCAGGGACGAGATATCAAGGTGGGTGTGTATGACGACGTGGTGAATGTGGTGTCGCCGGGTGGGTTGCCAAGTACGCTGACGGCTGAGACGCTGCTGGATGGGCGTTCGGAGATTCGGAATCGGGTGGTGGCGCGAGTGTTTAAGGAGTTGGGGTATATCGAGCAGTGGGGGAGTGGGATTCAGCGGATTCGGACGGCTTGTTTGGCTTGGGGGTTGGCGGAGCCGAGGATCCGAGAGAAGGGAGATTTTGTGGATGTGGAGTTTTATCGGCCTGGAGTTGAGGGAAATGAAGATAAAGCTAAAAGTATCGGAAAAGTATCGGAAAGTATCGGAAAAGTATCGGAAAATGAGCAGCGAATTTTAGATTATCTGAAAGCTCAGCAGTCGATTACGTCTAAAACGGTTGAAAGGCTAGTCGGTGTGAAAGAGGCTAGAGCGAGACGGATATTGAAGGAGATGACAGACAAGGGATTGATAGAAAGACAAGGTGGCGGGCGTAGTACTCATTACGTATGTTTACCTGGGGCTATGCGGTAAGACAGTAGCTGGATACCAAGTTCTTGGATTGACGACATAGCGTTCAGAAATGTCTCTAAATTTTTTAGGCCTGAGTCGGGCGATCGCATTTCCTAAAACTCAGCAGGCCCGCGATCTGCTTACCAATGCCCCCTCGACCGTGGACAAAAAGCAGCTCACAGAACTCAGTGTGGCCTCTACCTACAAGCCCAAAGCAAAGGACAGCGACAAAGACGCTGGCAAATAAAACCCTAGTGCCCTGTCCAAGCTGAATTTGCCCAATCTGAACCTGTCCCAGCTGAATTTTGGAGTGAAGATAATGGGGCGTGGGGGATAGATAGTCTTTTTTCTAGGCCACTTTTCTGTTCCTCGCGCGTAAGCGGTCAGAACTACATGCTTTCATGAGGCTGCTCCAGCTCAATAGCGATGCCTGTAGACAGTACTCTATCCCTAAATCTGGGTTCCAGCGCCTCCATTGGCTTGAGGTCAATCCACCACCGACTATTCGTGTTAGCCAACGCTAAAGCAGTAAAGAAATCAGCTGTCTTTAGTCCAGCTATCGCCAAGTCAATATCTGAATCTTCTCCAAATTGCCCCTTAGCGAGCGAGCCAAAAACAATAACCTCTGTCACGCCAAACGATTGCTTCAGCCGCAGTGCGACTTCCCTTGCCACTTGCCATGCTTCAAGGGCCCAAGCCTCACACTGAGCATCTTGCTTAGCCTGTTGGTTTCGCCAATAGTCAATGTATTGTTGCTCTACCATCGCTCCACAGGCTCATACTGCTCTCTAGTCTAATAGATGCAGCATCGAGTGCGTCCATGCTGCAGCGTTTATGCCTTGAGCAATCATAAACCGCGCATCAACCGCGCCCTGAGCGTAGCTGTAGGCCGTTGGCCTTCTGCTGTGAGTAGGGCAGGGTGAGTTGGTCAATGGCCTTCTGACGCCTGAGTCGAAAAGCTTAAAATAAAGCAGCGAAAATCAGCCCTGTTTAACCATAGACACGTTAGGATTTTGACAATTCTCCTGTGTTAGCCTGGTTTGGTTTTTCATGTTCATTGCGCTTGTGATTGCCGTTGGTCTGTTGCCTTTGTTGCTGTCTCTTGTGGTTGGTTTTTATGCGCGCAAATCTTTTCGGGCAAATCTGCAGCTAGCTACTGAGTTTGCTGCGAATGAACGCTTTCGCCAAACCGTCCGCCGACCACGCAATCCAGATGAGCACTATGTGGATGGGATGGGGTTGGTGATTGGTGATATTACTTGCCAGCTAAATGCCAGGTCTCCGTTTATCCGCTGCGCTGCGAATCCCTTTGGCCCTTGTGAAGGTTGTATAGAATATGAAGGTAGAGAGTATAGCTAATGTTTAAATCTTAGATTGGATGATGTTTGAGAGGGCGAGATGTCAACTAATACGCTTTTAGAAGAACGGCTTGCCAGTGTAGAACTGGCAGTTGAAGCAATGCAACAGCAGTTGCAGAAGATGCAGCCAACTAACTGGCTAGATCAAATTACAGGGTCATTTGAAGATGAACCTGCGTTTGATGAAGCCTTAGCATATGGAAGAGCTATTCGGAAAGAAGAGAAAATCTCGCTAGACATCGAAGACTAGCGATGAAGTATTTGCTTGATACAGATCATTTGAGTGTTTTGCAGCGTAAAACGGGAGATTTTCACGAAAACCTGTCAAGCCGTATGGCTCAGTATCCGTGTTTATTTTATGAAGCTGAATAGTGCAGCATCAGTTGAATACAATGCAGACAGCAAGACTGTAGTGGTGTCGTTTGCAGATGGCTCTCAGTCTTCTTGTCCAGTTCATTTGTTAGAGATGACAGAGCGAACTGACGATGGATATATCCCCATAAGTCCTAGCGATAATGAGCTGTCTGCTGTGGAGTTATTTGGGGGTGATTCTATTTTGTGGGATGACCTAGGGCAGATTTTTAAAATAGAAGATTTGCAAAATCATATTTATGGGCGAAAGGCTTGGATGGATGCGCTTACTGCTGCGATCACATCTTGATATCAGCCACGTTTGATGGTCAGCATTCACGTAAACCACGACGACGTTAGCAATTTTGCTATGCCAGTACAACAATGTCATTTTGTTGTTGTTGGCTACTATGCAGAATAACTTTCTGTATTAAACAAAATTTCTAGAGAAGTCTCATACGAACTTTGTCGACGACGACGCTGAAGTGTCCAGCCTAGTCATCTCGTAAGCTAAGCACTGCTATGACCTTCTAGGCCACTATTGAACGAGAAGGAGCTGTAATCCGAGATAAAATTATACCGCTGGCAGCAGGAAACTTTGTTCTAAAAGCAAGCTCCTCAAAATCTTTGTCGAAAGTGAGGAGAATGCGATTTTTTCTTTGGGTACGACTCAACACTTCAGGATCGGAAATACCAGGAGATTTTGTACGAATCCAAATTATGTTACGCCCTTGTTGGCGCAATGCTTCGACAGCATCGAGAGGGAAGTTCTCGTCGGCGAGAAAGCGCATCCGCTAGACCGGAATAGCATAAACTTTTTCAGCTTTCAGCGCCGCACTGGCATAGCTAAGGCAGGCTTGGATATCTTCGAGGCTAATGCCAGGATAGTTCCGAAGAATTTCATCGGTACTCCAGCCCTGAGCAAGGAGATCAATGATGAACTCAACCGTAAGACGAGTGGCTCGGATAATGGGTTTACCGACCGAGATATCTGGGTTGAGAGTGATGCGAGATTGCTGAGCCATGAGCAGGTCTATACGCTGTGACCTTTTCTATTCTACGCTCAAAAAGCAGATCTCATCATCACCTGTCCACAGCGCTTATGAAGCATTGTTTCTGCATCGCTCTCCTGATTAATACAATCTCTCGACTGCCCGCAGTCCGCACTGTACCTATATATTTCGAAGGGCTCTTTTTCTAGCCAAACTCACCTGCAATACGTGTGATTAACGTGTCTACCTCAGTTTCGAGTGTGATGTAGTGCAGGCAGGCTCGCAGGCAGTTGGGCGATCGCAACGTCCTCACATAAATTTTCTCTGCCTCTAACTGCTGCGCCAAAGCATCATGCTGTTCAAAATCCGGCTGCCCGTCAGCACCCAAAAGCTGAAAAGAAACAAGACCCGAAGGCGGTGGCCCATCTTGCAGCAAGCAGCGAACGTGAGACAGTCCGCGCAAGCCTTTCCATAGCCGCTGACTCAAGGCACAAATCCTGTCATACCTCGCTTGACTATCTCCCCACTCAGCTTGCACCGCGATCGCACATCGCAGCGACCCCCACAAACTATAGTCAGACGTCGCCACCTCATACTTCCGCCCAGTAGTCTCCCACCCCGTCGGATTCCCCGCACCATCTACCTCTACTCCACGCCAGCCAATATAAGTCGGCACCGTCTCCTCAAAAACGGCAGGCCGCGTATAGAGCGCCCCTAGCCCCGCCGGGCCGCCCAGCCACTTATGCCCAGTAAAAGCGTAGAAATCCACCTCAGTTTCATCTAGCCGCCAGCCCCGCTGATCCAGCGGTAGCGACCCGACAGATTGCGCCGCGTCCACCAGCAAGCGAGTGTTTGGAGAATGGCTATGACAGAGCGTTGCAATGTCTGCTATTGGCAGTATCTGCCCCGTATTCCACAGCACATGACTAATCACAACCAGGCGTGTTTCAGCTTGCAGCCCCTGCTGAATAATCTCAACTGGATCCTGACCCTCTAGCATTTTCGAGAGCGGACAAGTACTGACGCTCACCCCATAGCGCCGACACAGCTCGCGCACCGCCGCGACAATGCCCGGATGCTCACAGTCTCCCATCAAAATGTGGTCGCCCGCTTCCCAGGGCAGTCCCCACAGTGGAATATTGCAGCCCACCGTCACATTTTCAGTGAGCGTAATCGTCTCTGCTGCGGCACCAATCGTGCTGGCGATCGCATCTCTAATCAGCCTCCCCTCCTCCGTAATCCACGCATACACCTCTGCTGAAAACGGCCCCTTCGTTTGAATTGTTTTTTGCCCCTCGCTCAGAGCTGCGATCGCACTATCTGACATCGGCCCCTGCCCGCCGTAGTTGAAATACTGCTTACCCGCCAAAGACGAAAACTGCCGACGATGCTGCACCAGTTTTTCTTTGTCTGCTTGATTAATCTGCATGCTTTCCGTCATGAAATCTCGCTGAGTTGCTATAGTGATTTTCGCCTGCGACCGTTTCAGAGCCTTGCGTCATGTCTCCAAATAGAACGCTTACCCTTACCTTTAGCAGCTTAATACTCCTTGGCATGGCCAGCTGTAGCGGCAGAGTCTCACAGTGCAATAGCCTCATTAGCACCCTCAACGAAGCCCAGCCCTTCCGCGTCGAATACGAGCAAAACATGAGCGACGCCCTCACTCAAATCTCCGGCGCCCAAGACCTTGCCCAAACCCAAGAAGCCGCCAGACAATACATCACCACCGTCGAAACCGTCACCGACCAAACCAGCGACCTCGTCCAAGACCTCGCCTCCCTAGACATCGTTGACGAGCAGCTCCTCGAATATCGCAGCCGCTACACCACCCTCATTACCCAACAAACCGCCGCCCTAGAAACCGCCCAAGACTCCATGATCATCCTCGCCACCGTAGAATCCGAAGCCGCCTTCGCCCAAGACTTCGACCAATTCCAACAGCGCACCAACGGCGCTTACAGCGTCCTCCAATCCCTCGCCACCGAAGAAACCACCCTAATAGAAGGCATAAACGCATACTGCGATCCCTCTGCAAATGCCGACGCTCAGTAGATTTGACGGTAAAATCCTATAGCTTTGCGTTATTTTTCTTTGAAAGCTATGACTTTTTTGCAGCTCATCGATCAACATCCTCATCAGACTTTAGAGATTGATGGCAGCAAAAGCGGCCCCCTCACCGGCACCATCACCATCCCCGGCGACAAATCCATCTCCCACCGCTCCCTCATGCTCGGCGCGATCGCCCGAGGCACCACCCGTATCAAAGGCCTCCTCCTCGGCGAAGACCCCCGCAGCACCGCCGCCTGCTTCAGTGCCATGGGCGCAAAAATCTCAGCTCTCGAAGCCGAATGGGTCACCGTAGAAGGCACCGGCGGCAACCTCCAAGAGCCCGACAATGTCTTAGATGCCGGTAACTCCGGCACCACACTGCGGCTAATGCTCGGCCTCCTCGCCTCCCAGCCCGGAAAGTTTTTTGCCGTCACAGGCGATAGCTCATTGCGATCGCGCCCCATGAAACGCGTCATCGCCCCCCTCACCACCATGGGCGCTACCATCTCCGGCAAAGCCACCAACACCCTCGCCCCCCTCGGCGTCACCGGCCAACAGCTCACCCCCACCCACTACCACTCCCCCATCGCCTCCGCCCAGGTAAAATCCTGTCTCCTCCTCGCCGGCCTCGCCATCAACGGCGACACCACCGTCACCGAACCCAGCCTCTCTCGCGATCACAGCGAGCGCATGCTCAAAGCCTTCGGCGCCAACCTCTCCATCGCCCCCGCCACCAATAGCGTCACCCTCCACGGCCCCGCCACACTCACCGGCCAAACCGTCATCGTCCCCGGCGACATCAGCTCCGCCGCCTTTTGGCTAGTCGCCGCCGCCATCACCCCCGGCTCCAACCTCCTCATCGAAAACGTCGGCATCAACCCCACCCGCACCGGCATCTTAGACGCCTTGCGCGCCATGAACGCCGACATCACCCTAGAAAACGAACGCGACGCTACCGGCGAACCCGTCGCTGATTTGCGCATTCGCCATAGCCAGCTAAAGGGGTGTGCCATCGGCGGTGACCTCATCCCTCGCCTCATCGACGAAGTCCCCATTTTGGCCGTCGCTGCTCTGTTTGCCACTGGCAAAACAACCATCACAGACGCCGCCGAACTACGGGTCAAAGAAAGCGATCGCCTAGCTGTGATGGTAGAAGCCCTGACCCAACTAGGCGGGCAGGTCGTCGAGCATCCAGACGGCATGGAAATAGAAGGGATGGGCGCAGACGCCACCCTCTCAGGCGCAACCCTAGATAGCTTTACCGACCATCGAATCGCCATGGCCCTTGCGATCGCAGGCACCCGCGCCACCGGCAAAACAATCATTCAGCGAGCCGAAGCCGCCGCCGTGTCTTACCCCACCTTTGTGAGCACCTTAGAAGCTGCCGCCAGCTAGCCCAACTTTCTGCCCCGTCTCCTACGACAGTTCTCTGGTGATTACTGCGCACCCACTCTTATTCAAGGGCATTCTAAGCTCAAGTTCCCACTCAAGTTCACATAGTTAAGTCTCTGGCAAGCCTACTGAGCGTCTAGGGCAAGCGTCCTGGATGAGCGCTCTGGGTTTCAGTCCTGTAGCCCTCTGCCTTAGCACTTGTACTTGCGTTATTTGCTTCCTTTATAATCGTCGCTTGGCATTCCCAAGGACGTTAGGACTGAGAACCGTCCATGCAAAAAATCTTAGTCATCGAAACGCCCGGCCATAGGAGAGCTGACCTAGTTGCCTATTTAGAATCCGAGGATTTTCTAGTTAATACCGCCGACGATGGTGCCTCAGGTATTGAGGCTGGTCGCCAACACCGCCCAGACGTCATTCTGTGTAGCTGGGAGCTGCAAGGACCAGATGGCTCAGGGCTCAATGGCCATCAGGTGCTCGAAGCTATGCGTCAAGACAGTGAGCTACTGCTAACGCCCTTCATTTTAATTACGGATGATGGGACGCGATCGCACACCCGCAGAGCCATGGAGCAAGGCGCAGACGACTGCCTCGTACGCCCTGTCACCCCCGCTGAAATCTCCAACACCATCGCCGCTCGCATAAACCGCCAAATCGCCATCAGCGAACTCTACGTCACCACCCTGCGCAACACCGCAGAGCGAATCAATCGGCTAGAAGGCTACGACAGCCTGACAGACCTACCAAACTATCGTTTGCTTTCCCAGCGCCTAAATCAAGCCATTCACACTGCTCACGAAAGCAAGAAAACCCTTGCCTTCATGTCCGTTAGCCTAGATAGACTGCGCCTCGTCAACACCGTATTGGGATACGACGCCGGAGACGAACTCCTCAAAGCCGCCACTCGCCGAATGCAGACCTGCTTACCACCTAACGCGACCCTAGCTCGTCTCACTGCCAATCAGTTTGCCATCGTACTCCCCAACTTAGATCGTTCACAGCAGGCCCGAGAAACCGCTGAAGACTTGATAGATGCCCTCAGCCGCTCCTTTTCATTACCAGGGCAAGAAGTTTTCGTCACGACCAGCATTGGCATTGCCTTTTTGCTCCATCAAAGTGAAGACCTCTCCACACTGCTGCGCCAGGCCGACGCGGCCCTAGAAGCCGCCAAAAAGCAAAAAAGCAACTACTGCCAGTTTTACCGCTCTGATATGCCTGTTGTTTTGAGCGATCAAATCAAGATGGAAACCTGGCTCCGCTACGCCCTAGAGCGCAGCGAGTTCGAAGTGTATTATCAGCCCCAGCTAAACCTACAAACGGGTCGGGTAGAGGGCAGCGAAGCCCTAGTGCGCTGGCGTCATCCTGAGCATGGCTACATTTCCCCGGCTAAGTTTGTGCCCATGGCAGAAGACACCGGGCTCATCATTGATATTGGCGAATGGGTGCTAAAAACAGCCTGCGCTCAAGTAAAGCACTGGCTGACCAAAGACTTGGGGATGAAATATATTTCCATCAACCTATCGAGCGTGCAGTTCAATCAGCCCAATCTGCTAGACATCATCAAAAATACGCTAACAACGACAGGGCTCTCCCCCAAAAATTTAGAACTAGAAGTGACTGAGACGGCGCTCATGCAGGATGCTGAATCAGCGGTCTCTATTTTGAATGAGCTAAAGGCCTTGGGCATTCGGCTGGCCATTGACGACTTTGGCACGGGTTACTCGTCGCTAAGCTACCTAAAGCAGCTACCCATCGACACGCTCAAAATCGATAACTGCTTTGTAAGAGGTGCCATGCACGACCCCAAAAATCAGGCCATTTTGCAGTCCACCATAGAGCTGGCCCACCGTCTGGAGTTAAAAGTGGTGGCAGAAGGCGTCGAGAGTCCGGCAGAGCAAAACTTGCTAACACAGTATCAATGCGACTATTTGCAGGGGTATTGGGTGGGTCGTCCTATGCCCGCTAGCCACCTCGAAAAGGTGTTGATAGATCGCTACACAGATCAGCTTGCATCTGTGGTGTAGTCCAAACAATTCATCCCTTCTTATTCATCACTTCTTACAGCTAAGCTTCATCTCGAAGTTGCGTATTTTTGGGGTGTGCGGCTACGACTACGCTGAAGTAAGCATCGTGAAAAAACGACCTATGTGGACTTGGCTACCTCGTCGGCATAGGCCACTTGGCTGAGACTCTAGCAGGTTTGTCTTAGGTATGCGCTCTGTAGCTTCTGTCGAGCTAGTTAGGATGCTAGTGATTCTCCTCGGAGAGGCTACGCCAAAGCTGAAAGTGTTTAGTATCAACAGCTAACTCGATTAACAAAGTCAGAATGCATCCTTACTTTGTTATATCTGAGCACATTCCGAGCAGATTACTCCGGCATTTTCTATGATTACTATAGAAAACGTCGATTTATTTCCGTAAGTAAGTGTCAAAAGGCACCGTAATTTCTCTAGGGTGAGTGGGCATCTTAATTACACAACGCCCTGGCGGATTCTTCGGAACCGCATATTTCTATGATGGAACCAATCAACAACCTGTTTGCCAGCATCAGTGCTTATGCCGATATGAGTCCTGATTTATCAATTCGCCGTGAAGTCAATCAGCGTCTCAAGATTTCTTCGCGTGATGAGCTGGAGCTTTCTAGCTGGTGTCGGTTGTACTCTGACCGGGCGGGCGATAGACCCGTGCTTGCGTTTGTCTATCATCAGTTTGCTGAGTACTCTGGGCTGTCTTTTGGTCGGGTTCGCCCTAGCGATCGCCTGGTCAAAGATTTGCATCTACCGCTAGTGTGCTGGTTTGACTGGGTGCTGACCTTTTGCGAAGACTTTTTCCAGCAGTTTGACATTGACCTAAGTGATTGCTTCGACGAAGACGACTTTGAAACAATAGGCGACATGGTTGCGTTCTTGCTGAAGCAGGTGAGAAACGCTTCTGCTGTGGTGACTACTGGTGCATTGCCTGCTTTGACGGCAGCGCGAGTACCTGTCGCGGTTCGGTAGATTCTGTGTGATGGGCTTGTGGTGAGTAGGTCTGTGCGATAGGCCCATTTTTCTGGCACTGTTACGTATTTTTGTATTACTTAAAACTCTCTTACGTTTAGGCGATCATACCCACGGCTTTTTGCTAGGGTAAAGAGGTGGTTGATAGCTCCTTTTGTTGGGCTTACGTCAGGAATTATAAGGGACTTCAATGCCAAGAACTCAGAAGAACGATAACTTCATCGACAAGTCATTCACGGTCATGGCCGACATGATCTTGAAAATGCTACCGGCCAAGCAGCAGGCAAAAGAAGCCTTTGCCTACTATCGCGACGGCATGTCTGCTCAGGCAGACGGCGAATACGCCGAAGCGCTAGATAACTACAAAGAAGCGCTCACCCTAGAGGAAGATCCCTACGACAAGAGCTACATCCTTTACAACATGGGCTTGATCGAGGCAAGCAATGGCGAACACCGCAAAGCCCTTGACCTATACGAAGCCGCCATCGAGCTAAATCCTCGCTTAATTCAGGCATTGAACAACACAGCCGTGATTTATCACTACCAAGGCGAGAAAGCAGAAGCCGCTGGTGATAAAAGCGAAGCCGACACCCTCTATGACGAGGCCGCCCGCTACTGGATGGAAGCCATCCGCATCGCGCCCAATAACTACATCGAGGCGCAAAACTGGCTCAAGGTCACAGGCCGCATGAAGCTGGATATGATCTAGCATCGGCTTGGCTTGGTGTGTGCTTACCATCTCTCGTGTCGTACACTATCTGACAGATGCGAGAGATGGCATCGTTAGTCCCTTTCTACTAATTTTTTGTAAGGCATGATTGATATTGATCAGGTTCGCAAAGTTGCTAACCTTGCCCGGCTCAAGCTATCAGAGGCCGAAGAGCAACAGTTCACTGGCCAGCTCAACGGCATTTTAGAATACGTAAAGCAGCTAGACGAACTTGACACTGCCGATGTCCTTCCCACAACTAGGGCCATCGAAGTGAGCAACATCACCCGCCCCGATCAGCTAGAAGTCTTTGCTGACCGCGAAGCCATTTTAGACAGCGCTCCCGATAGAGAAGAAGACTTTTTCAAGGTTCCTAAGATTATGTCTGGTGAGTAAGGCGAACAGTTATCTCTTGCCGTTTGCGAGTCCCTTACAGGCAAACTTCCCTGGAGTTTCTTGCTCAAGGAGTCTGTTGTCATGATGTTTCAAAGATGAGATTGGAGATTTTCATGTCAAGCATGATGAGGATCTGAGTAATTTAATGAAATTGTCAGTATTCAAGTTAAGTTTTTATAGTCGATGCCTAGGCCAGTAGCGATTTATGGTCACGCCACAACTTAAAGCACTCCAGTCACAGCTTTTGGCTTTGTCCCCTCAGGCAAAAGCTGAAGCTATTCAGCTGCTTGTCTCTAGCCTTTCTAATGCTTGGGCTGGCATCGAAAAGACGCCTGGTGTTATGGGTGGCGATGCCTGCATTCGTCAAACGCGCATTCCAATTTGGCTGCTGGTCAGCCTGCGTCAGCAGGGTGCAACAGAGGCTTACCTGCTTGAAGACTATCCGACATTAACTGCTTCAGACCTAGCTAATGCCTGGGTTTATGCAGATGCTCACTCTGAAGAAATAGAGGCCGCTATTTACCGACAAGCTGCCGCGTAGGACATGGCTGCTCTGTATTCCGATGAAGGATTCCCGATTAAGGTGAGTGAGCTGCTAAGTGAACTAGGTCATGATGTTTTGACAGTTCAAGCTGCGGGGAATGCGAATCAGGGTATTTCTGACGATGCGGTTCTAGCATTTGCCGTGAAGTACAATCGAGCAGTGCTCACTGTTAATCGTGCTGATTTTATCAAGTTGCACAAGCAGAGCAGTGAGCATGCTGGCATTATTGTTTGCAGTGAAGATCTGAACCGGCAAGGGTTAGCTGAGCGTATACATGCAGTTATTTCACAAGTCGGTAGTTTACGTGGACGCCTTGTTCGTGTAAATCGACCTGCTTAATCCCATTTACGCAGTTTGTCCCGTTGCTAGCCAGATTTGTGTATTAACGGGTGTTTTGGCTTGGGAGAGCATCGCTTCTAGTTGTTTTCCTTCTAAGACTTCTTTTTCTAGGAGGATTTTGGTCATGGATTCTAGTAGGTCATGGTTGAGTTTTAGGATGGCTCTGGCGGTGCTGTGAGCATGATCGATAGATTGTTTTACCAGGCGATCAATTTCGGCGGCGACTTCGCCACTCATGGCACGGCGGGTGCTGCCATTTTCTAAGAACTGTGAGTTTGTTTTTTCAAAGGCGATGGGGCCGAGGCCTTTGCCCATGCCGTATTGGGTGACGGCGCGTTCGGCTAGGTCTGTTGCTTTTTGGATGTCGTCGCTGGCTCCGGTGGAGACTTTGCCAAAGATGAGTTCTTCGGCGGAGCGACCGCCGAGTAGGGTGGCGATTTGGCCGCGTATCTCGTCTTCTAGCATGAGGAAGCGGTCTTCTTCGGGGGTTTGCATGGTGTAGCCGAGGGCGCCGCGACCACGGGGAACGATGGAGATTTTGGAGACTTTGTTGCCGCCGGGCACCAATCCATTAACAGCTGCGCCGACGATGGCGTGACCGACTTCGTGGTAAGCGACTGTTTTGCGTTCGGTAGGGGAGAGAATGCGCGATCGCTTCTCTAAACCGGCAACTACTCTCTCGATGGCTTCTTTAAAGTCCACCATTAACACGGCCTGTCGATCATTTCTAGCTGCAAGCAGAGCGGCTTCGTTGATGAGGTTCGCCAGGTCTGCACCTGCAAAGCCTGCTGTTTGAGTTGCGATCGCATCCAAATCCACATCTTCACTCATCAAAACGGGCCGAGCGTGCACCTGCAAAATCTGCAATCTGCCTTGCTTATCGGGCCTGTCAACTAGCACCTGCCGATCAAACCTGCCGGGCCGCTTGAGCGCCGGGTCTAAAATCTCAGGGCGATTGGTGGCGGCAATTAGCATAACGCCTGCATTGCCATCAAAGCCATCCATTTCTGTTAGCAGCTGATTGAGCGTTTGCTCTCGCTCATCGTTTCCACCGTTGGGATTGCTGCCACCGCGAGACTTGCCAATAGCGTCTAACTCGTCGATAAAGACAATACAAGGTGCTTGCTTTTTTGCTTTGTTGAATAAGTCTCGTACCCGTGAGGCGCCCACACCCACATATATTTCAACAAACTCTGAGGCTGCAACATTCAAAAAAGGTACGCCTGCTTCTCCAGCAACTGCCTTTGCAAGGAGTGTTTTCCCTGTCCCTGGAGGGCCAACGAGCAAAACACCTTTGGGCATTTTGGCTCCAATCTTTCGATACTTTTCACTATTTTTGAGGAAGTCAACAACTTCCTTGAGCTCTTGCTTTGCCTCGTCTACGCCAGCGACATCAGCAAAGGTAATCGTTGACTGTCCTTTTCGCTTGGCTCGGTTACTGCTGGGATTGTACGTGCGCGCAGTGCTCTTGCCAGTACCTATGATGTCTCCCATGCTGCCAGGGCCACCTGCTTTGGCCAACCAAGCGAACGCGCCCAAGAGGGCCCCGGTAGAAACTAGAAGCCCAACAAGGCTAGCTGTGTTAGATGATGTATTTGTTGCATTCGCAAGGAAAACATTGTTTCTTCTTAGTAGCTCAACGGCCTCGGTCGTATCAGAGACTTGGAGGTATAGCAATTCCCACTAAGATTACGGCATTGCTCTGAAAGCATCATCAACCACTTCTCGAAAAGGCTTCCCTGATTGCATCTGCTTACGCATTCGATTCTTC
>JBCBKQ010000037.1:0-29776 GCA_038521595.1 Cyanobacteria bacterium J06627_28
AACCTCCGTAAGCTCTACTGCTGTTTCGTTGAGACTACTCACGTATCCGCGATGGCATAGCCCGCCGTAGGCGATCTCGGAGACCCTTGAGGTTTTTCAGGGACGACTATGTAGCGTTTGTCCATGCATTAGCCATCCGCTCAAAAGTATCTCATCTAACTATCTCATCTAATAGTTACTTTGTTCATGGCGTAATCGTGACTTATGGCGCATTTTTTCTACAAATATCTTGCCTATTGTTTGTTCATTCACAGATTGCTTTAAGTCTCAAATACAAGTGCTAAATACTTGCAAATAGATGTTGTTGCAATCGCTGTTTTGTACTCACTAGGTGTCGTAAGATGACTCTAAATCGTAAAGTAAAAACTCTTCTAGCCACAACTGTGGCGAGTACTTCAGCTGTAGCTCTTTTGATGGCTACAGCCACCACAGCCGCAGCAAACCCAACGCGAACACGCGAGCCTTTGACTGCTCGGGTAGCGGAAAATAGCGGGCCACCTCGACGACCGGCAGTAACAGTACGCGCTTCAGCACCCGCTCGATCTGTTTCAAATCGAGCAGACGCAGCTCGACCAACCCCTCCTCGACCAACCCCTCCTCGACCTGAACCTCCAGCACCCGCTCGACCTGGCCCAAATCGATTACCAACACTTCGCCAGTAACGGCGTGAACGCTCGATTGTAATAGTGCTGCCGTGACTGGCAGCCGTAGTTTTTATGACTTTAGTCATGGGCCGCTGGTGACTAGTGGCTAATGTTCTCCATAGCTGCTTTTTGGCACTTGTCTTATGACGGCCCTGGCTACAGTTTCTTGATTTGTTGGATTATTTTTTACTCAAAACAATCTCTATGAAAAAAGCAGGATTAGCGATTCTTACATCAGGCGTTGCGATCGCATTACTAATAGCTGGCTTACGTGCTTTGACAGCTGAACCAAACTATGAAAGTGCTGAACAAGATCTGTCACAGAGTGAACCGCCGCCTCGCGGTTCATTAGGAGACGGCCCATCAGAAGGCGGACCACCAGAAGGTGCACGGCCAGAAGGTGCGCGACCAGAAGAAGACTTAGGAGAGCCAATTGCCTCGACTGAGGCTGACACAACAGGTGTTCTTTGTGATTTTAATGCCAGTTCAGTAAATGACCAATTGGGGCTAGAAAGTGAAGTGCAGTGGTCTTGTGAGGATGGGCAGCGGCGGCTAGTCGCTAATGGCGTACCAAATCATTCCACAGGCGAACAATTCACGACGGCGCGTAACCCCATTACGGCCCACGAGGTCGATGTTGTGATGCCGCTAAATCCTGTTGCACGTAGGGGCGCTGGTCAGCGAATGATAGTAACGGCCTATGCGCTAAACGGGGTGAATTTTAATCCTGGAACGGGCGGGCGATGTGCCTCCGATATTACCGATGTGTCTGAGTGCAGCTTGAGGCCCGGGAGCACTGGAGAGTGGACGATGGAAGCGCTAGGCCAGTCGATCTTTGACTTCGGTGAAGATGCCAATCACGCCCATGTACAGCGGGGCGGAGTCTATCACTATCATGGTGTGCCCGAAGGGATGCTGTCAGAACAGAATTTGGCAGGAGAGTCGATGCAGCTGATTGGTTGGGCAGTGGATGGATTTCCGCTATATGCGCGAGTTGGCTACAGCAGTGCCGATGCTGAAACAAGTGACCTACGGACTATGGAACCGAGCTACCAGTTGAAAGCTACGCCCGATCCGGACCGTCCGAGTGTTGATCTTGTTCCAATGGGTACGTTTTCTCAAGACTATGAGTACGTTGAGGGCTCTGGAGACCTGGATGAATGCAATGGTCGGTTTGCGGTAACACCAGAATTTCCGCAGGGTGTTTATCATTACTACACGACCGATGCCTATCCTTTTGTACAGCGCTGTGTAAAGGGCACACCTGATCCATCAACTCGCTCACGCCGTGGCGGTGGTCCTAGACCTGAAGGCGGCCCCAGACCTGAGGAGTGAAACAAAGTCAGCATATCTTCCTTTCAGTGCTGCTGTCAGTGGTACTAACCAATCGCTAGCTTTTGTCAATGTGCCAACTGGTCAAAATAGTATAGCCATTGCGCACATGA
Organism: Cyanobacteria bacterium J06627_28; assembly: GCA_038521595.1. GTDB lineage: Bacteria > Cyanobacteriota > Cyanobacteriia > Phormidesmidales > Phormidesmidaceae > Phormidesmis. The sequence continues at coordinate 2,090 of JBCBKQ010000037.1, forward strand.
CAGCGTATCAGAACCTATTTAATCTCTATTATGGTCTCAAAGGTTTTCTTTATGTTGGTGGGAAAGAGAGTTTCGTTCTCCTTGGTAGGCTTTTTTACAGTAATATTTCTTGTCTCTGCCTGCGATGGTAATCAGACTTCTACTTCCGAGAATCTCACACAATCATCTTCTTCAGAAACGCCTTCTGCACAGACGCTAATAGATTCCACTTCAGAACCCGTTTCGTTGTTTTTAGAAGAGAGCCTGGTTGAAAGCATTACAGAAGAACCCTGTACCTTATCTGGCGGCAGCGAAACGACTTGCTATCGCATTACAGTAAGGTCTCTGCCTCTCGATCATGAGACTGGTCCCTGGTGCCCAGGAACGATTACGGATACAGCCGAAGCAGGTGGCATCTGGATAGAAGGTGGAGAAACCTACGATGTAGATGGGTCTTTTGTTGAAGATTTAGATGTCTTTTATAGTGATGACAATTGGAAACTATATGAAGAAGACGGCACTATTCGAGTGACGGGTACAGCAGAACAATGTGCGGCCGCTGCGCGCCCAGATGTCGATGAAGCCTACCAAAACTATTGTGTACAGTGTCTGCCTGAATATATAGAAGAAGGCATTGGCGTCTTTACCTATTTAATTCCAGTAACCCCTGTTGAACAATCAACAACTGAATCATCAAATCGTAGACAGCCCTTTGGCGTTGCGTTAAACGGTGTCACATTTGATCAGTCAGCGCCGACTGATGCGATTTTGAGCGCGTATACGCTAGCCCCTTTTGATGACTGTGGCGGACATATCAATTTAAACGGTGGATATCACTATCATGCGCATACAGGCTGTTCAAAAGAGATCGAACAGTCGGATAATCATGCTCCAATGATTGGGTATGCACTTGATGGGTTTCCAATATATGCGTTGATGAACAATGCTGGAGAAGACCCCACCACCTTAGACCAGTGTCGTGGTGAATATGATGACGTGCGCGGCTATCACTATCACGCCGGAGAGCCGGGAAGCAACTCAATTATTGGCTGCTTTAAAGGTGAACAAGGATGTGTGTTTGATGGCGAGGGTGAAGGGCAGACCTGTGATGCCGCAGCGACAAGTGACAGACCTGGCCGTCCTGAAGGTAGACCTGATGACCCAGCTGGCGAACGACCAGCAGGCCCATCGGGCAACTCGTCAGTGCCTCCTGGCTTTTCTGAGGCGGCTGAGCAACTGGGCGTCACTCCTGACGAGCTAATGACAGCACTAGGTCGGCCACCGTTTGACCTTGATGCTGCTGCTGTTACTTTGGGCGTTACTGTCGAAGCGCTAGAGGCAGCTCTGCCAGCCCCACCGCCACGTTAACTCGATCAATCTATCAGTCAAAAACATTAGGAAAGCCAATGAAAGGGATACAGTTACTGTCTGTGCTTGCGAGTTTGTTGCTAACAGCCTGTGTTGGCTCTAACCAGACTGCGACAGAAACTGAGGTCGAAACAGCTAAGGAAAAAACGCCAGAAAATGTCTCGTCTCAAGAAACGGAAGATGCGACTGAAACCCCTACGGGCTGCACTATATACGAAGAGGCTTTTGAGCTATCTCTCAATTCTGAAGCCGTTAACTGTACCCCTGACTTTCTTGAGGTAAATGCCACGGGTCTGCCCGATTTGAACTTTGAAAGTATCGAAGATGCGCCGATGATCGGCATTCGATCGTGGATTCAAAGAGTGCCCGTCCCATACGATTATCAGTGGCGGATTCCGCTTTCTCCTGCTTGGCAAGATGAACCTGTCGAAGCCAGCGCTCGTGGCCCCATAGCAGTCGCAGTAGATGGTGTTCCCATTTTTCACTACGAGCGCAGACCCGATGTTTCCACGTCGCTAGATAACTACGAGCAGCGCAATGATACCGTCATTCAAGGGGAATTGGACCAGTGTGGCGGCCATGCGGGGCAGGGAGAAGACTATCACTATCATTACGCACCCGTTTGTTTAATGGATGAACATAATCCTGAACTCCCGATTGCCTTTGGCCTCGATGGTACACCTGTTTATTTCGGAGAAGGCGGTGACGACTACTATGGACGCGGCAGATACAGCGACCTAAGCTATCTGCCAGATGAGCCCCTAGACAAGTGCAATGCAATACAGTTTCCAGATGGCGGATTTGCACATTTCACAACTAAAACACCCCCTTATGTAGTGGGTTGTCATCACGGATTCTTTGACCCTCAGCTACAGATAGAACCTCGTCCTTTTGATGAATTAGCACAGCGTATGCCAAGCCCACTAGGGGGTCGCTATGGTGAACCCGCATCGACACTCATTACGGGTTTTGAGGAAACCGGAGAGGGGGCGTATCGTCTTACGTTTGAGTCTTTAGAATCTCCTGACGTGACCAGTTCTGTTCTGTATCGCCAGACATCAGAGGGTTGTTGGACATTTGAGTATCAAGCAGTCACGGGAGAAAGCGGTCAAACGACAGAAGCCTGTCGCCATACACACAACACACCAGAGCAAAGAGCAGATAAACCAGAATAGGCGAAAACAGCTTTCAGCTTAATCCATTCTCGACAGCGTAAATCGCAGCTTGAGTACGATCTCTCAGCTCTAGTCGCATCAGAATATTAGACACATGATTTTTAACAGTGCCTTCGCTGACATGCAGTGCCTGGGCAATATCCTTGTTTGTAAAGCCCTTCGCGATTAGCTTAATCACCTCTAGCTCTCTGGCCGTGAGCGGCGTATCGACAGGCTGTTGCACAGCTGCTGTATGTGTCCTGTTTTTGATGGCACCGATGAGTTTGCCTGCCGCATCAGGCGCTAGCTGAAAGACACCTGCGTGAGCCAGCTTGATCGCCTGTACCAAATCTTTTGGTGGAATGTCTTTCATCAAGTAGCCGCAGGCACCGGCTAACAGAGATTGAACGATAAACTCTTCATCGTCAAAGGTAGTCAGCATAATAATCTGACAGGTAGACAGCGCCTGCTTAATCTTGGCAGTCGCCTCTACGCCAGTCATCTCTGGCATGCGTACATCCATCAAAATAATGTTGGGCTTTATGCTCTGAGATTGTGCGATCGCATCCTTCCCACTAACCGCAATTCCCACAACCTCAATGGCCTCTTCCAATTCCAGCAAAGAAGCAATCCCCTCTCGTACTAGATACTGATCATCCACCAGCAAAACACGAATCTTCTCTGTCATCAGCGTTTTTGTCATACCCTTCTCTCTATACTTAAACGAGTCTGCTCAAAGGAATCTGAGAATCGGCACGAGGAATGCAAATCGTGAGCGTTGTTCTTTGATTGCAACGGCTAATATCTAACGTGCCGCCTACCAGCGTTAGGCGCTCTTGCAAACCAAGTAATCCTTTTGTGGTTTGTTCAGTTCCGCCTAATCTCCAAGCAGCGATATCAAATCCAGTTCCGTTGTCGCTCAGCACCAGCACTGCCTGCTGATAGTCAAAATCGATATCGATTTTGACCTGACTAGCTTGCGCGTGCTTATGTACATTCGTCAGACCTTCTTGCACTGCTCTGTACAGCGTCATTAGCTTCAAACGGCTGTAGCGCGAACTATTGCCTGCACAGTTGAGATTTATCCGCAGCTTACTATGCTGCATTCGCCGAGTTAAATCGGTCAAAGACTTGTTAAATAAAAATGGCTCACTGCCCTGACGCAAGCTGGTGACCGATTCACGGACATCTTTTAAGGCATCTTGTACGGTTCGCTGGGCGTAGCTGACGGCTTCATAAGCTCGCTTTGAGTCACGGTCTTTGTAAGCGTTTGCTTTCTCTAGCTGAATGTTAATAGCGGCTAAATGGTGACCCAGACTATCGTGAATATCTCTTGCCAATCGGTTACGCTCCTCGGTCGCGGCCAAATCAGCAACACGGGTAGAATACTGCTTGAGTTTGACATGAGAAGCTTCGAGTGAGTCTAACAACCCTTTAAGCTTTTGCTGTGATTGAATCGCCTGCGACATCGCCCGAGCCAGCAACAACGTAAAGCCAAGGGTAATCAGCGATCCCATACTTTCATCGAGCAGTCGGCCATTGCGCGCAAGCAGGCCTCTGGTGGGGGCACCATAGGCAGGCGCATTAGGAGGTGATAGCGGCGGTGGCGGCGGCGGTGGGAGACCCATCCCCCTAAAGTCAGATAGGCCAATTGCTAAAAGTATTGAAACCCCCAATACAGCCAAAGCGTAGCTTAGATACTGATTGACGGCCAAGTAGCTATACAGCAGAAGAGGTAGAAAGAGAATTTTAGAATAAGAGAGATCCGTCACTAAACAAGCACTAACGAACAAAAACAGCCGAGCCAGAAAGGGCATCAGCTGAATTTTTGTAGACTTCGCAAAGCTCATCTTACCGACAGCACACAAATCAAGCACAATCAGGCCAACGACTGCAATCACAAAGAGCAGGAGTCGTACGGGTTCTGGTGCATCTATGATGGTTTTACGCCCTAAACCCGAGTATATCCAGTCCAGCAATCCAGCCAAAAGCACAGCCGTATTTACGGCTAAAGCAATCAACCGATAACGCTGGTAGAGAAGATCCAAGACTAAAGCCCCTACAACAGAATGGATAGAACCTGAAAAGCTGACCACAGCTCAACCGTATCAAAAATAAATGAGAATCTAACACTTCTTTTGATACTCAGCAGGTTTAATCCTTGTTGTTCATGACTTTTGGCACATGACTTTTGGCTTTAGTCTGTATCTCCTCGCTAATTTAATGATCGCACGCTATCCAACACATCTGCTCGTATGGCACAAGCCTACGACGGTTCTCCTCTATACAGCGTTTTTTCGACGGCCTGCTTCCATCCCTGACGCAGCTTGTCTCGTTTCTCTTTATCAATATTGGGCTCAAATCGCTTTTCCATTTTCCATAGGTCAACCAGCGCCTCTTGGTTTTCCCAATAGCCTACGGCTAACCCCGCCAGATACGCCGCACCGAGCGCAGTTGTCTCGGTTACCTCAGGTCGCACGACCGGAATGCCTAATAAATCTGCCTGAAACTGCATCAGCAAATCATTTCTAGACGCGCCACCATCCACCCGCAGCTCTACAATCTCAATCGAAGCATCTTGACGCATCGCATCCAACACATCTGCCGTCTGATACGCAATGCTCTCCAAAGCTGCGCGGGCAATATGCGCTGCCGTTGACCCCCGAGACAGACCTGTGATCGTACCCCGTGCGTAGCTATCCCAATAGGGCGCACCCAATCCAACAAAGGCAGGTACCAAATACACGCCATCGGCATCTGAGACACTGCGGGCCAATGATTCGACCTCTTCACTGTTTTTGATAATGCCAAGGCCATCGCGCAGCCACTGAACCACCGCGCCCGCAATAAAAATACCACCTTCTACCGCATAGGTCGTGCGCCCATCAATTTTCCAGGCAACGGTCGTGAGGAGCTTGTTCTCAGAGGCAACCGGCTCCTCTCCCGTGTTCAGCACCATAAAGCAGCCCGTACCATAGGTATTTTTTACCATGCCAGGCTCAAAGGCCACCTGCCCAAAGGTCGCCGCCTGCTGATCTCCGCCGATACCTGCAATCGGAACCTGTGCGCCCAGTAACCCCTCCTGAGTTTTGCCATACACTTCCGAAGACCCACGCACTTCAGGCAGGAGGCTGCGCGGAATATCCAACAGCTCTAGCATTTCATCATCCCAATCACCCGTATGAATGTTGAAAATCATCGTGCGGCAGGCGTTGGTGGCATCGGTAATGTGAAGCGCACCATTCGTCAGCTTCCAAATCAGCCAGCTATCAATTGTGCCAAAGGCCAGCTCACCTCGCTCAGCCCTTTCCCTAGCGCCTGGTACATTATTCAGCAGCCATTGAATCTTGGTACCGCTAAAGTAAGCATCTACCACAAGGCCCGTTTTCTCTTGCACGAGCGCCTCATGGCCTGCAGCTTTAAGCTGGTCACTCACCTCTGCGGTGCGCCGATCTTGCCAGACGATTGCGTTGTGAATGGGCTCGCTGGTTTTGCGGTCCCATATCACAGTGGTTTCTCGCTGGTTGGTAATGCCAATGGCGGCAATGTCACTGGCCGCAATATTCATCTGGGCCAGCGCTTCGTTGACAACGCCAATCTGAGAAGACCAAATCTCAGTAGCATCATGCTCTACCCAGCCTGATTGTGGAAAGATCTGTCGAAACTCTTTTTGCGCTATGGAGAGAATAGTACCCGTGCGATCAAACACAATGGCCCGCGAGCTAGTTGTCCCCTGATCGAATGCAAGAATATATTTCTTCATCTTTTCTCCTAATATCTTTTCTATTAATCGTTATTTTTCTAGGTCTTCACCGCGCCTAAATTGCTATCCCACAGTATTTCACTATTTTCTATCGACTGACATATCTCTAACATCATTCTTCGTATCGCCGGAGGCCGCTGGGTCGATTTCTGGCAGGGGCTGGGCTGTGGCTTCTTGAAGGACTTCGTTCACAGCTTCATTAATCACCTCGCGCAAGTGCTTACCATTGACATAAAAGGTTCTTTCAGAGCGGCGGTAAATATTGCGGCGGGCATCTTCTTTTGTCTGCTGCCGATCAAGCACATCGCCAATCAAAAAGTCATAAATAAAAGCACCCAATACGCCACCTAGCAGCGGAGCAACGATGGGGATAACCCAAACGGTGCTACCCACTAGCCCATTGTCTTTGAAGCCCGCCACAACGCTAAATAGGCGTGGGCCAAAGTCTCGTGCTGGGTTAATCGCATAGCCGTGCATCCCCCCAAAGCTGGTACCAATAGCGACAACGATCAGCCCCACCATCAGCGGACTCATGTTGCCACCCGGTGGCGCGTTGTGCTTGTCTCCAATCGCCAAAATAAGCCCCATCAGTAGCGCGGTGCCCACCAGCTGGTCAATGAAGCCTGGCCAAAACCCTTCAATCGCTGGGAAAGTCGTAAAAACGCCAGCGGTCTCCATCAGCTGTGGGTCAAATTCAATCCACTTGGCGTGGTACACCGCAAATACGATGGCCGCCCCGACAAAGGCTCCCAAAACCTGGGCCAAAATGTAGTAACCGCACTTTGCCCACGGAAACCGCTTGGTCGCGGCTAGGGCCACGGTCACTGCAGGGTTGAGATGAGCACCACTAACGCCACCAGCGACGTAAATGCCCATCGTAACGGCCAGTCCCCAGCCGAGTACGATGTTGGTATACCCACCATTGACCACCGCGCTGGGAGAAGACTTATCGCCAAATAAAACAACCATAGCAACAACGCCACAGCCGAACATGATTAAAACCATCGTGCCAAGAAACTCGGCTATAAACTCTTGGCGCTTGCCAAAGTGCATTTTCACAACTCCTCTTACGTGTTAGGTAAGTATGTTAAACAGGGCGGATTAAATAGGGCATATCAAACAGGGAAGAGCGATCAACTGCGGCCAAAATTATGCAGAGGCTTGCTATGGCACAAGTTCATAGTCTTGTTATTGCCAATCTGTTGGACAAGTCCTCTCAGGCGAACCTTATGAGGTAAGCCTGGGATTTTTTTGTCCTAATTAATAGCTTCTACAGAAACGGAAAACAGATCTCTCAACCCGTCATTATCAAACCTAATGCTTTCATACTGTTGTCTCAACAGATGAAACATAGATAGATGAAACATAGAAAGCTCTCTTTTCAGCTTTGAATTCGTTTTCAAGATGCTCAAAGGACTATGTATATGAAGATACAGAACTGGGCGCTATTCTGCTCTGTTCACAAAGAGAGAAATCTTTCGAGAGTGACCATAAAGAATCATGAAGCCGTCTTGGCGGTTGTCTTTACTAATATCTTCTGCCAGAAAGGCAGGCCAATCTAACGATTTTATTGATGATGCAGTGACTTTTATCAATACTTCTATCACTGGTTATTATAGTTTTAAGAAGTGGCTTGACGCGTTGTCAAGATGGGCTAAATACTTAAAAGAAGGCATTGTATGAGTGTCTCTGAAGCCCCTTTTTGAGAGAAACTCATCAGCTTTTTATCAAAATTAAGGTAATCCATGAGAACGCAAAGCTCCCCTTTCTCACTACTCACTGTTTTATCGCTGAGTACTATTTCTGTAACCTTTTTTGGAAGCGTTCAACCGATAAGAGCACATCTCCTTCAGGCTGACGAAACGGTTCACACTCATTCAGCGGTTCATCAGGCGCTGGTTGATGATAGTCAGCCCCTGACTCAATCGCTGCAAGATGTTCGATATCAAGAGCTTTCTGAAGCAGTTCAATCTTTTATCAATATCTTAGATGACGAGCAGCGCGCTACCGTTCTTTTGCCGTTTGATGATCCGAACCGTACTCGAGATTTTTGCTATGTGCTAGCGCGATGCAAGGAAGATTACATCTTACGCATTGCAGATCTCAACTCAGCTCAAAAAATTGCGCTCAACAATGTGTTGATGAAAGGCTTTAGTGGTGCGGGCTATTCTAGAGCGATTCAGACTATAAATAACGAATGGTTAATTGAGGAGATGGAAAACGCTCACCGTGCTGATCCAGAGCGCTATCCCACGGTTGGCAGTCCCTTGGTTGCTGATTGGCCGCCCCCACCAAACCGGAATGCGGCTGATTTTTATATTGCGTTCTTTGGAGATCCGGCGTCTATGGCGCCCTGGGCACTGCGGTTTGAGGGGCACCATCTCAGCCTAAATCTCACCTTTAACGGAGAAGGTGAACCGGCTGCTGTTGGTGCTTTTCCCATGTTCTTTGGCTCTAGCCCAATGATTGTGCCTGAGAGTCCAGATGTTCTGGAAGGGGAGGTCAATCCTTATCCTCGCTGGCAGTCTCAAGAGGGACAGCAGATGCTGCACCGTGAAGCGTGGCTGGGACGTTCTTTTTTACAGGCTTTAGAGACGCCCGTTTTAGAATCTGGTGCTTGGGCAGTGCTGCCTGATGTGGTGATGGCGGGCGGTGCTGAGGTGCCGCTAGATGCTGACAGCTTTTTGGAAGGGAAGAATGACGGTATTGCGGTAGCTGAGTTAAGTGAACTGCAACAATCTTTGCTGTGGGAATTTGTTCTGGAATTTTTGCAGGTGCAGGCCAATCATAGTGTGGATTTAGAATCCGTGAGGGCTGATATTGCTGAGGGCCGCGTTTGGTGGTTTGGCGACATAGAAGATGAGCAGGCTGATTTTTATCTTCGTGTGCAGAGCGATCGCTACCTGGTAGAGCTGCTACAGTCAAATACTTTTGCGGTTCTAAGCGAAGTTGACTCTAATCACGTTCATGCTTCTTTTAGAGACCTAACCAATGATTGGGATTACAACGCGCTAGGTGCACATGTACATGAGCATCATCCGGAGCTAGCGCACGAGCATCATTTGGACCGGGTAGCTGAGTAGATAGTCTAGGTGACGCCCAGTCGGGTGCACTTTTGTGATGCGGCTGCACTTTTTTCTATTTCGGGGATGGGTTTTCCGAAATAGAAAAAAGTCTCTGTGTATTATCAAAAATACTTGATCAGTATCATTCAGATTGTCTATGCTCACCCTGCTCAATTTTTTGATATTTATTGGTATTTTGTCTGGCACGACTATCCCGACAATATGGGTGCCTCGCCTCATTGCTGGACGTCATAAAAAACGTGGTGCTATCCGTGACTATGTGCGCCGGTTGGGCCGAGTTTTGAGAGTCCGCTATGGTCTACAAGAAAGCTATAGCGCTGCTTGGGTGACTCACATGATGCGTAAGTGGGGATACAGCACAGCTTATGATGGCTATGCCTTGGCGCTGTATTGTTCACGTTCTGAGTTTGAAAGCTATTACAGCAATATGGCTGAGCCCTATGACTATGACGTTACCCGAGAAGAGATCCGGACGTATTTGCCATGTTTTGAGGGTGACTTTACGGCGGCTGATGTGGTGGCGCTAGGTGATCGCCTTAATGCTAAAGGTCGCGCACTCAAACGCGCCGATGACGACATCTACGACAGTAGCGACCTAGATAGCATCAGCAGCTTTATCAGTAATAACAAAGGTAAAGACTACGGCGACAACTTTAAGGAGAAGCCCAAAGGCAGCACAGCTTATGGCGGTGGCTTTGTCGGTTTTGATTAGCGCTTTTCTACTACGATTCGATGTAGCTTGGCTTCGTTTTGCTCAAAGAACATCCAAGCGCTGGGAAAGAAGGTCATATAGCGGTTGTATGCTTCTAGGCCTGATAGTGCGATCGCCTTATCCTTATTCTCGGCTAGTCGGTCATACCAAGCTTTTATGGTTGGTTTGTAATCATGAATAGAATCGTGCGTAATCTTGAATCCAGCGCTTTTGGCAGCTTCGATGTGGTGATGGTGCACCACTAGCAAGGAGCCAGGAAAAAATAGCTGAAGCATAATGGCTGAGGCTGGATAGGGCTCATGCTCAAAAGAGAAAAACTGATGAACGCTTAAGCCTCCAGGTGAGAGCGCATCGTATATTTTCTGATAGAGCGCTTTTAGCTCAACGGGTCTGACGTGTTCTATTGCGCCAATAGAGAAAATGCGATCATAAGGAGCGTCTGTGAAGGGTTCTGTGATGAAGTTGGAGAGAGAAACGTTTAATCCCAGTGTTTCTTTAGCGTATACAAATTGTTCTTTTGACAGGGTGAACCCTGAAAGATCTCCTGTGTGTCCGGTTGATTTAAGGTATTTAAGCATAGCGCCCCAACCACAGCCGAGGTCTAGTACTTTTTCGTTGCCGTTTAGGTTTAGGCGCGATCGCAAATAAGCAGCCTTGTTGGTTTGTGCCTCTTCTAATGTTGTGGTGTTGGTTAAGAAATCTGCGCAGGTGTAAAACCTGTATTGGGTATCGAGAAACAACGCATAAAAGTCATTAGAAACATCGTAGTGTTCTTCAATGCCGCTAGCATGGTCGCGGGTGAGCATGCGCTGCACAAAATAAGATTCGCGCTTGGTGGCAGGTGGGTAATTTTTTAAAGCAGAAAGCAGCCAGTCGGACCTTTGCGCCGTCCAGAACTGCCAATTTTCTATGGGCTCTAGTGGGATGGGCGAGTGAATTCTGTTGTTTGCGATCGCATACAGCGGCCCCAAATCAATCAGCTCACCGATAAACCGTGTAGATCGATTAAAGGTATTCACAGGTGCTCTCCTCATTCCATTAAGAGCGTGAGTATTTACTACTGTGTAAAAAGTTGTGTTTCAACGTGCTGAGCTATGCCATCTACGATAGCAGCGGCCTAGACATATCTATCCTTTACGCATCATTCGTAACACCGTGATAAAAGGATTTGACCATAATGCCTGCGCCCTATGGACGTTAGCTTACGCTCTCTAGCCGCTGTCCTAAATAGGGGGCACTAGACATTTCTATACTTCGCTATAGCTTTGGCGTTACAGCTCTAAGGTAAAGGTCAAGAGGTCTTCATCGCTAGACAGCTCGCGTCCGAATGCGTCATGACCATAGCCATAGCGATGGTTGCGCCAACCTAGTTTGAGTACTGGCCCACCACCTATGCGCCAGTTGAGAGAGGTGCCGTAGCGAGCGTAGCTGCTGCTTTCAGAAAATGGCGTCATGAAGCCAGAGAGCGTTAGTGCATCGCTAATGGCAATAGAAGACTCTAGCCTTAGAGAATTTTGGGCAGCGTTAGGCAAAATGCCACCGAGTGTACCGCTAGCCCCTAAAGAAAGCCGATTTAACTGAGCATTTGCTCTCAAGTAAACAGCGCTGCTGCGACTATTGACTTCGACATCTCCAATTTGGTTACTGCGATCAAGCGCCCAGTTGAAGCCGCCTGATAAGGAAAGCGAGGCTTGCTCCGAGAGGAGAATCTGCTGAGTAATGCTGCCACTCAGCTGGCTGTAATAGTCTCGGTCAGGTTGAGTATAAAAGATGCCACCTAGCTCATAGGTCATTCCCTGGGAGTCTGTTGCTGTGTAGTCTAGCCCTGCATAGAGATTAAACCTGTTGTGAATAATAGCACCAACATAATAGTTGAAAGCGGCATCAGCGGCTGTTGTATTGCCTGTAACCCTAATGTGGGGATGGTAGGCGGTTCGCTCTGTATAGCGCTCAATTTCGGTCGTTTGGCCAGTGGTCTCGTAAAAAGATTGATAAATTTGGACGTAGGTATCGCTCAGATTATCAGCAATAAATTCATCGCCATTGACCGAAGAGAGAAACTGCAGATGATCGTTGCCATCGGCCCTGCCCTCTGTACCAGTGGTTGATATCAAGCGGAGTGTGCCTAGCACTTGGTCTTGCGATCGCGTTGAAATGTGATAGGTGTTTACCGGCGAAAATCCTAACCACACACCCCAAAAATTGGCCGCCGGCACCTCGTCGGGCAGTGCCTCTTCGCTGACAGAGGCAGCTCGGCTGATACCGCCGTGATATAGCGTCAGCCCGCGCTGCGGCAGGCGAGCATTGTTTGCAGCTAGGAGCAGATTTCTGTTGACTTGCGTATTGGCAGGGCGATGGGTCGCAGCGACCTGAGGCACAACGTCTGGTAGCAGCTCAGCCACTGCCTGTAGCAAGACATTCAACAGATTGCTATCATCGCCGACCACCACCGAATTGCCTCGCATGGTAATGCCTAAGGCGGCTGCTTGATCATTTAGCTGAACAATTTGTCGTCTGCGAGCGAGGGTAAAGATAGGAACGATGCTGCTAGTTTCTGTTCGGTTGATAGTGAAATCAGTCGAGGGTGACTCAACTAGACGGCTGCCTGTGTTGGGAAATAAGAGATCGAGACCGATAGCCTGCCCGTTGGTACCGCGCTGAAATCCGGGCTGGGCGATCGCATCTAAAGACTCAGCCATCACCACGTCGCCGACCATACCCTCTGTTTGTAACCGTCCGACCTGTCGGAAATCTAGAATATCGTCAGCCTCGCTCGTTCTGATCGCGGGCGTGTAGGTGCAATGCTCTTCGGGTGTTTCCTGCGGATTGAGGCAGGCCGCCGTGAGGCTGAGCTGAATGCTAAACCCATCAATCGCGATAGGGACTGTTTTGGTAACGCTGACGGTTCGAGACTGCGTTACCGTTTCTGATTGAAAATAAGTGCCGTTGTGTTCAATGGTGAGTCGCTGGTCGTCTGTCACGCTTCGCTGAAGGCTATTGCCAAGGCTGATGGTGCCCCTGAGCAAGGCTGCTGAATTAACGTCACTACCTGAGCGATAGCCTGCTTCGACCTCAAGGTCGGTAAGGTGGTTGAGCGGCTGCCCATTAAACTGAAACTGAGTGCTACTGGGCGCCAATGACTCTAATGGAATGGCATCCGGGATGGCATCCGGAATTGCCTCAGGTGCTTCTACCTCTACAGAAATGTCACTTAGTTCATTTGTGTTGGTTTCAGCATTTTCTATTTCCGTAGAGGATGATACTAACGCCTCTGAGTTTTCGCTTTGGACATAGTTAGCCGATCTCGAAAAGACAGCCTCTAGAGTATGATCTGGCGGATGTGGAGCCTGTTGTTCTTGTTTATTTACAGACTCTATATGCGCTTTGCTGAGCTGAGCTGTTGTGGTGTTTTCCTCGATTAAAACAACAGAGTTGAATTCTGTACTTTCTAATGATTCATCCAGGAGTGAGCACGGTCTTTGAGTATTGTTGCTCGTAAATGAGGGCTGAGGTGTCCCTACATTTGGGGCTATAAACTGAGTCTCTCTACCTTCGATGGCGGCTGCTGGCTTTGAGTAGCCCAGGGTAAACAGCCAGCACAATGTGAAACTCAGCTGTAGCAAGTGAGTCCAAAAAGTCATGGTCTTTTATTATCGAAATATTAACAATCAGATAGCGAACGATAGGCACCCCATAAGCCTCGTTGGCTAGTTTTTTGACTTGCTTGAAGAAGTCAATGTTGATTGGTAATAGAGAAGGTGTTGTTTGTAAAAAAGTAGGCTGCTAGGTACTTTTCTTATTATTGTTTTGGTTGCGATCGCACAGCAATAAGCGCTGTAAGTCAGTGAATGCAAAGCTAGTGAATGCAAAGTCAGTGAATACAGCCTTTTGAAAAGAATGCAACCCAATAGTCAAATGCGAGAGTGTCGGCATTTGACTATTGGGTTGCAATTTAGTTAGGTACACCTCTTTGTTTGATGAATCTCTCAATGAGAGTCAGCACATGGGCTGTTTTGGCAGTCTACAAATTTCGTTGAATTCGCTCATCTGAGACGCCAAAGTCAACAGTCAACCCTACAGGTGGACCGTTAAAAGATACGGGAAGTAGTTCAATAGAGGCCTCCGGCGCACTTGTACCAAGAGACGTAGACCCTAAAGGTGTTGCCAACGCGGCTGCGCCATTGGCACCAAAAGCGGACGCGGCTGAGAGACTAACGACATTACCCTTTGAATCGTAGTCCACCATCACAGCGGCAGCTGCATTATTTGCACCGTTAATTGCGTCAACGATAGCACCATCGCCGCTTCCATCTGCTGTCTGAGCCTGTGCAGTCGGCGCGAAAGCACTGAAAGATAGCGCAACAATTGCTGCTGAAAGAACCTTGTTTTTCATGTGTGTCATGTTTTTTACAGTAGTGAGTAGTACAGGCACGGAATTAACGTGTCTGTAGCTACATTTTGCTTACCCGTGGCCTACTTAGCTTCGGTAAAGATACGTCAATCTGTTGCATCTTCACAAATCACTTTCTGTAATCTTATAGATACAAATATCCTAAGATGTTATTTTTAATCTCACCACCATGTTGAAAATACTGTCACTTTGATAAAAAGATATAAAGCTCAGGGTAAGTCGTTATGACTTTTGCCTTTTGTCGGTAAACAAGTGAAAAAGCTTGGTATTTAGGAAACCAACAACCTTACGCTTGCTTTACAAAAGAAAAAATTCATGCAGACAAGGGAACTTCTATCTCTTTTGCGCGTCAAGCAGCATGCGCTAAAAGATCTTTTAACGCAGCTGCTTCTAAATAGGGATAAGCGCTTCTAAGGTTTCTTCATCTGTCTTGTCTACGGCCATCAGGACTAATATCGACTTGTTTTTTGCCCTGTTTAGCCCAGCCATTCGATCAGGTGATTGCCGACGCGCATGGTATTGGCCATGATGGTGAGAGAGGGGTTCACAGCGGCGCTAGAAGGACAGAAGCTGCCATCTACGACGTAGAGATTATCGATGTCGTGGGTTTTGCAGTTGGTGTCTAGTACGGAGGTGACAGGGTCTGTGCCGTAGCGGCAGGTGCCGACTTGATGTGCGATCGCTACAGATTAGATTTCATCAAGAGAATGCAGTTCTTCAAATCGTTGAGTTTATTTTGAACAACATCCCAAATAATTTCATCATCTAAAGAGAAATAGACATGGGCGATAAAATCTCTCATGCCAGCAATTTTACGCCATTCGATTTGAGGATAGATTTCTCGGTAAGCGTCAGGAATGTGTTTGACAGCCTCACCAATAATTTGAAGATTGAGGGCTACAGCATCGAAGGTTCGCTCATCTTCCACCATCTCTTGTTGGCTTAGGCCGTTTGTATAGCGTTCAATTTTGTCAACGCTTTTGAGGATGTCCTCTAGATAAAGCGTCAGATCACGCGACACGAATAGCTTCCTCTAGAACAGACTGAGCAATCTTTGACTTGAGAGAACGCTTAGTGACTAAATCGACGGGTCGACCGAACAGATCTTCTAAAAAAAATTTCAAATCCATATAGCGATCAAAGGTAGCAGGCCCCTTGAACTCAACTAAAAAATCAAGGTCACTATTAACAGTTGCTTCGTTTCGCGCAACAGATCCAAAAAGCTCTAAAGAGATGATTTGAAAAGCACGTAGCGTATCTAAGTGAGTTCGTAGCTGAGCTAATACAAACTTACGATCTAAGTGTATTTTTGCGGAACGGCTCTGTAAGCCGGAAAGCTTCGACTGATCAACCATATTATTGACTCGCTTCCCCATAACTCTGACCCTCTAGAGCACTATTACGACCTATCCTAATCGTTCGATCAGGTGATCGCCGACGCGCATGGCGTTTGCCATGATGGTGAGTGAGGGATTGACAGCGGCACTAGAGGGGAAAAAGCTACCGTCTACGACGTAGAGATTGTCTACATCGTGGGCTTTGCAGTTGAGATCAAGAACAGAGGTTGTCGAATCAGTGCCAAAGCGGCAAGTGCCGACTTGATGTGCGATCGCACCAATCGGCAAAATCTTACTAACGTACCAAGACACCGGCAGCACACTCCCTTCACTGTCCACCTCACGCATCACCTTAATCCACCGCTTAATCAATCGCTTAAACGCAGTCAGATTATTCGGCGTATAGTCCAGCGTAACCTTGCCATTTTTCACCAGTACTCTGTTGCTAGCCTCGGGCGCATCTTCTCCCGTGAGCCACCAGTCTACCGTTCGCTTCGCAGCAATTCTAAGGGCCAGCGTAGGTGCAATCTTAGGCACGTCTAGCGCTAGCATCCGATGATTTACCTTGCCCAATAGCTGTACATGCCCCATGGGATAATCAAACCCAGGCTCACCCCAGTAGTAGTCATTGATAGCTAAGGTCTTCTGAAAAACACTCTGATTTTCCTTGAGAGAAAGACCAACAATCGCAGCCGCCAGGTGCTTCATAAAGTTGCGACCTACCTGATCAGAGCTATTGGCCAGGCCATTGGGATGCTGATCGTTGGCAGAGTTTAGCAGCAGCACCGCAGAATTTACCGCACCGCAGGCAACAACAACAATATCGCCAGCAAAGGTGTGAGTCTCTCCTTCTATTTCAGCTTCCACACCTGTGATTTCTTTCCCCGACGCGCTGGTGTGCAGCCGGTTGACCTTGGCTTCTGTAATGAGATGAACATTTTCATTGCCCATGGTGGGGCGGATGCAGTTTACATCAGCGTCTGATTTGGCATCGATAAAGCAGGGAAAGCCATCGCAGGTATTGCAGCGGATGCATTCACTTAAGAAAGCGTCTTTTTCATTGAGCTTGACTGATAGCGGCAGGTAAAAGGGGTTGAGGCCTTTATTTTGAAAGGCTTTGTCTAGGCCTGCGATGCGAGGTTCGTGACTGACGGCAGGGTAGGGGTAGTCTGCGTTGCGCGGGGGCTCAGTAGGATCTAGGCCCTGCTTACCGTGAACTTGGTAGAGTGCTTCGGCCTCGTCATAGTAGGGAGCATAGTCGTTGTACTTGAGGGGCCAAGCGGGCGAAACGCCCTCGTGGAGCTGGACTTCGTCAAAGTCTTTTTCGCGTAGACGAAAGAGTGCGCCGCCGTAAACCTTGGTATTGCCGCCGACCCAATAGCCAATCCCTGGACTGACATCGTTGCCATCGCCATCGGCCCAGACTTCGTTCGTTTGGTAGCGGCCATCACGAAAGACGGCGTCGGTGCTCCAGTTGGCTTTTTCTTTTGGCAGAAAAGCACCGCGCTCTAATACGAGAATTTTTTTGCCGCTAGGGGCTAAGCGATGGGCGAGCGTTCCGCCCCCTGCACCCGTGCCAATAATGATGACGTCGTAATGTTGAGAGGTAGACATGGCGATGTATCAGCGGTGAGGTGTGATGGAGAAGTGATGGAGAAAATGCGGTATTCGATGTTTAAAAAAGCTATTTAAATTCAATGGTCTGTTCAGTGATTTAAAAATATCGTCTTTTTTCACATAAATGATGAGTATCTTACGAATGAATTTTTGAATGATTTGTGAATAATTTTTGAACGATTGCGAATCTAGCCTATATCCGGCGCTGATAGGCTCGTACGGTCAGCGTGCCAAACAGTAAAGACATGCCTAGGCTCCACAATAGAATGATACCCACTGGCTCAAGTGCTGGCGTTTCTCCGGCGAGCGATCGCATCGCATTAGAAAGCACCGACACCGGATTACGCGTCACAAAGCCATGTGCCCAGTCAGGAAATCCTTCTAGAGGGATATAGCCCACACTCAAAAACGTCAGCGGCAAAATCCAAGGATTCATCACCGCAGAGACAGTTTCTGCTGACTGGGCACCCACTGCCACATAAAAAGCAATTAAGGAGAGCGACAGCACAAAAATAATCGGAACCAAAAAGAACCCAATAGTGCCCAGCACGCCGCCCTGAAACCGAAAGCCAATCAGGTGGCCAGAGACTGCTATGACTAGCAGCTGAACGAAGAGCCGCACGCCAGAAGAAAGGAGCCTGCCGCCAATGGCAGACAGGCGCGCTATGGGCATCGAGCGCAGCCGTACGTCCATGCCATTGTCTAGATCTTCGTAAAAGAAACTGCCAATATCAACGGTATTGAACATGAGCCCTTGGACAGCGGCAAAGGGCAGTAAAAATTGTGCATAGCTGCCGTAGCTGCCCTCTGGGCTGACGACTTTGGCAAAGCTAGCGGTAAAAACAAAGAGTAGGGATGTGGCAAACAGCGCTGACACAATCAGTGAGGCCGGGCTGCGAAAATCTAGCAGGATATTGCGCTGGGCGACGGTAAACACATCGTGCAAGGTGCGGAGCAAGCCGCCTTCTCTGCGGGCTGCGACCATGGCAGCAATGTCCGATGGGGTGATATCGGCTAGGGGCTGTGTAGCGTTTTGGGGCATGGTTGCAAGATTGCTCTGATTCGTATTGGGTAGATCTTGTTTTTTATGTTTGCTAGGTCATTTGTCGGTACTCGTGCACAGCCCAAATGCCAAATAGTATGAGTAAAACAATCAGCCAAGTCATGCTGTAGGCAAAGAGCGCCCAGCCGTCGCTGCGACCTTCGACGAGCGATCGCATCGCATCGCAGGTCACACTCACGGGCTGATTGCGAATGCCTGGGCGTAGCCATTCTGGAAAGTTTTCGGTAGGGCTAAAGCCATTACTCAGCAGCAGCAGCGGCGTGTAGGGAATAATCGCCACCGCATTGACCAAGGAGGGATTGCGTAGCTTGATCGAGAGAATGCTGTAGGCCGTAATGCAGGTGGCCGTGAAAGTGACGACGAGAATAAAGTAACAAAGCCATGCGATCGCATTTCCCTGAAACCGAAACCCAAAAATGCCGTAGGCGACGAGCAGCAACAGCGCCGTCGCCAACAGCGCCCGCACCATATAGGCCAGCACTAGCCCCGCAATCACCGCAATGCGGGAGATCGGCATGGCCTGACAGCGCTTCATCATGCCAGATTCGATATCGTTGGCAAACATCAACGCCGAGCCCAGCCCAGAGAAAAAGAGTGCCTGCAAATTAATAATTGGCACTAAATACTGAATGTAGTCAACGCCTTGGGCGGCCATGAGCTTTTGACCGACAATCCAGAAGCCTGCAAGGAAAACGACTGGAAAAATTGCGATCGCAACAATTACAATCGGATTGCGCTGCAGCCGCAGTAAATTACGTCCGGCAATTAGCAAACTATCGTCAACTGCGCGTCGCCAGCCAGTCTCTTGGCGTTGAGCAATCATGCCAGCAGCTAGCGCTGCCACCTCAGCGTCAACAGCAGTCATCGTAGAAGGATCGGGCATTGGGGCAAGGGCTCATCAAAATGCAGATGTTCCCCCATAGTACTACCTGATTCATCTCCTCTCCTGAGGCTAGCTCGCGCTGCCGCGCTGCGATTGTTATTTTTACGCCTGTTATTTTTGCAACGGTTATTTTGGCACCTGCTATTCTGGCACCTGCTATTCTTGCGTGGTGTGCCCGGTCAATTTGAAAAAGACATCGTCTAGGCTAGGTCTACGCAGTGAAATATCGGCCAAGGGAATATCAGCAGACTCTAGGCGCAAGACAATTTCAGTCAGTGTATTAGCCCCTTTGGGCGCCGCGATCGCCAGTGGCCCGCCCTCTCCCATTTCGCCAGTCAAAACATCGCCCATATCTGCTAACAGCGCTTTAACCTTGGGAACATCTTCTAGGTTGGCCAGCCGCAGCTCGCAAAACTTACCGCCGACTTTGTCCTTCAGCTCATCCGTGGTGCCTTCGGCAATCACCTGCCCTTGATCGATCACCACAATTTGGTCAGCGAGGGCATCTGCCTCCTCTAGATACTGCGTGGTAAGAATGATGGTGATGCCCTGAGCCTTTAGCGCCTGCACCACGGCCCATAGCTGTTGGCGGCTGCGAGGGTCGAGGCCGGTAGTCGGCTCGTCTAAAAATAAAACTAAGGGTGAAACAACAATGCTGGCGGCCAAGTCCAAGCGACGGCGCATTCCCCCCGAAAATGTTTTGACACGTCTGTCTGCGGCATCTTGCAGCTCAAACTGGGTGAGCAATTCATCTGCTCTGCGCTTAGCGGCGGCACCAGAGAGACGGAGCAAACGACCAAACAAAACAAGATTTTCTCGAGCGGTAAGGATTTCGTCTACGGCAGCAAACTGCCCGGTAAGACCAATGAGCGATCGCACCGCTTCCGGCTGTTTCACCACGTCGTAGCCAGCAATTTCTGCGGATCCACTATCTGGCACTAGCAGCGTTGTCAGACAGTTAATAACCGTTGTTTTACCCGCGCCGTTTGGCCCCAGAACACCGAGCACAGTGCCACGCTCTGCCGAAAGATTAACCCCACGTAACACAACCGTATTGCCAAAGCGCTTAGTCAGGTTTTCAACCGTTACAATCGGAGCCACGACTCATTAACCTGTAAAATGCCTAGCTAGCATACCGCGAATAGCCGTAGATACGCCGCAGATACAGCGCTACCACCAAGGGCTGCCTACCAGCGTAAAGCCAGACCAGAAAAACGGATGCTCAAAGCTAATATCCCCCTGTTCTACCAGTCCATCAGTCAGCGCTTGGGGCACAGAGTGCTTGCCCAATTGCGTGATTAGCCGATTGTTTTCTATTCGGGTGTGCCCTTGCAAAAGCGACAGCTGAGCCTGCTGCAGCGCAAAACCTCGGAGCGGATTTTGTCTGAGCTGCTCATAAAAATTAGCCATCAGGGCCATAGTGCCAACATCAGAGACATTCCAAATCGATCCTATGGCCGTCTCTGCACCCGTAAAAGCTGCTAGCCCCGCAAATCCTAGCTCAGCCTCATGGCTTCCCAAAGCCGTTGTACAAGCGCTCAACACCAGCAGCTCCAAATCTTCTAGGGTTAGGGCCGAAATGTCATCTAGGGTAAGCTGCTCTTCCCAAAACTGAATATAAGAGCGGTTGATCGCCCCTGGATTAAACTCTGCGTGAGTTGCCAGGTGAAGTATCTCCTGTGGCTGGCTTGCCTGCACCGCCGCCAGCGACGCAATCTTAAATTGTTCATTAAACAAAAGCCGAGAAGAAACAGCGCTCTCTTCGACCAAATCGAGCTCTATAGGAACCGCTGGCAATGAATCGAGCGTTTCAAAGGTATCTGCGCCGCCCAGCAAAACCGTTTGCTCTGCTGGCTGAGTGTCAAAGTCAGTTTGTAGCAGGCTAGCGCTTGGCAACGTAGAGATACCGTAGTGCTCAATTGCAAACTGATCGCCATCCATCATTGCCGATAGCGGCAAAGCTCGCAGCCCCCTGTCCAGCACATAGACCACGCTATCTATATCAGAGCGGGCAAGATCTGACGCTAAAGGCTCCATCAACCATCCATAGAGCTGCTGTGCGAGGGGGACATATCCCTCTGTTAGAAAACTAGATAGCTCGATTCCAAAAAGCTGAGCCTGCCGGGTAATCTCTCGGCGCGTCACATCCAAGAGCTGCTGGGTGGGTTCGCCCTCGGGCGGTATCATAATCAGGAGTAGCTGGTCATCTTGATTGGTGCCGTCCGTTTGTAGCAGACGGTTTGAAAGCACAGAAGGGTAGGCGCCATCCGCCGTATCATTCTGTTCATAAGCTGGGACAAATACACCATAGATGACGGCTGAGCGCATTTGGTACGCGTCTTCGGCCTGCTGTAAAACCTGTTGAAGGGTATCAAGGGTGGTGGTGGTGTCTGCCGGCTGCTGCCAGTATCGGGCGTATTCTTCGGTCAAAGACGCTTCTAACCGAGAAAAAGCAATATCGTCAAACAGCGCTATTCGGCGGCTGCCCTCTGTTTCGTCCTCTAGGTCTTGCCTGCCAAAATCGCTGTCAACCGTCGGTGTAACTGTAGTTGGATTGAGCGCTGGAGAGAGCGGATTTTCGACTGCAGCTGGAGGTGTCTGTGTGGGTGGGGTGATGCCTGGTGGCGGTGCTGGTGGGAGATTGGTTAGCTGAAAAAAGAACGTGCGGCCAGCGTTTGTGGCGCTGACGACATAGTCACCGGCCAGGCTGTTTGCGGTCACGGCAGTTACACCTTCCCCAAATGTGTTGGTGTTGGTAGTTGCATTGGTCAGTGAGCCGCTGGGGCCAATGACTGGTGCTGAGAAGGTCACGGTTTCTCCGGCGATCGCATTACCAAATTGATCGCTTACCTGCACTGCCAGCGGCACAGGAAAGGCCGTATTAATTTGCGTACTTTGATTGTTGCCCCCTATCACCGCCAAGCTATCGGGCACATCCGGCGTATTGGTCACTGTAATAAACGGTGATACGGTACCGGGTGTTGCGGCATTAATTTGCACCGAGCCAGCGACAGTATTTGCACTCACCGAGAGTGTTGCAGTGCCATCGGTGCCCGTTGTCACCGAAGCGGGCGTGTCAAAAACAACGCCAGCCGCTGTCAGCCCTTGAGAAAATGTGACGGGAATGCCTGAGAGCGGGCCACCAAGACTATCTGTGACACCAACGGTAACGATGGTCGGAAAGGCCGTATCGACCGTTGTCGATTGACCATTTCCAGTGGTAAAGGATAGATTGCTGGCGGTTAACAGTTCGTAGGCGCCAATATCTCGCAAACCACTCGCTGGGGCTCCGCGCTGGTCTGTCGTCGTATTGTTGATTTGGTTTAGAGCCGGACTCGTCGCTAAAAAGGCACGGGTAAAGGTTTCCCCACCGTTGTCTGCAAGCGGCAGCAGCAATGGGTCAGTGCCATCGGGCAAGTCAGAGGCAATGTATCCGCCGCTAGTTCCTCGCGATTGCACAAGGTTATGCCCCCCACTGGTGATGTTGCCATCAATATCATTGTTGCTAACAGCGGTGTTACCGGCAACAATGCTGTTGGCCAACGACAAAACGGCAGCCGCATTAACCTTTATACCGCCTCCCTCGGTGTCGGTCTCATTATCGGCAATGGTAACCCCTTGAAAGATAGAAGACGTATTGGCTGCCAAAGAGACGGCACCACCGGCAGCAGCAGGGGTATTGGTTCGGTTATTTGAGAGTGTAGACGCTGTTATGCGCAGTGCATTTGCGCCAATTGAGTTGTGAAAGATAGCACCGCCATCGTCCCCAGCCACGTTGCCATTCAGCACGCTACGCGTGATTTCTAAAGCATAGGGATCTTCTATATAAATCCCTCCACCTTCTAAAGCAGATTGATTGTTTGAGAGGGTTGTTTCTACAATTTGGCTCGTGCCCGCACCCGCAAAGTACAGTGCGCCCCCTTGCCCCGAAAGAGAACGATTGTTGTCTAATGTAGCGTTGCTAATTAAGCCGGCAGCACCATCGTCGAAATAAATCGCACCGCCATTACCGTCAGTGCGACTCTCTTCAAAGCGGGTTCTACTGACGGTGAGGTCTCCATTGGTAAAAATGGCACCCCCTAGTAGATTGGGCCCCTGCGTGCGATTTCCCAAAAAGAGAGAATCACTGATTGAAACAGGCGCTCTTAAATTGGAGAGTGCGCCGCCGTGATTGTTGAGCGCAGTGTTATCTGTAAAAGTGGAGTTTTCTATGGTGAATAGGCTGCCCAAGATTCCTCGGCCTGTGGAAATAGCGCCACCGCTGAGCGTAGCAGTGTTGTCAAAGAGCGTACTGCCACGTAGAAAAAAGTCTCCGCTGTCGATAGAGCGATCAAGCGCTCCTCCATTTTGGCCTGCCGAATTGTTGAAAAATATGCTGCCGTTGATGGTTATATCGTGACCGTTCGCCGTTCTGAGTGCGCCTCCAAACCAATCTGCATAGTTGTTTTGAAAAATAGAGTCATCGATCAAAGAGGTGCCCGCACCATTGAGAAAAATGCCGCCACCATGGTGCTGAGAAGTAGTGGTGCGGGTCGAGTTGTTTTCTACTAGGCTATTTCTTAGCGTTAGGCCGCCTGTCCCCGTTACCAAGATTCCAGCACCACGGTCGGCCAGTCCGTTTTCAATGGCCGCATCTTCTATGGTGACGTTGCCGCCGGAGATATTAAAAACTCGCTGCACGTTTGCACCATCAAAGCGGGTGTTGGCGCTGCCCTGCCCTCTTATGGTGAGGGTTCTGTTGATGTCGCTGCCGGTGTAGGTTGCGGCGGCTGCGTTGATGACTCCGCCTGTTGCCACCGCATCGACCGCGTTTTGAAGTAGGCCAGTTGGGCCTAGGTTTACCACATTGGGCGTGCCAGATAGGGTTGAGCCGGGGCGTAGAGAAATTGTCTCATTGAGGTTGAGCTGAGGCGCTTCTAGCCTCAAGTTGCCTGCCAGCGCATTGCCCTGTGCATTGATAGCAGTATCTACAGTAATGTCGTTGTCCGCCTGTAAGACGACGTTTGCACCATTGAGCGCTGAGACGAGGGTACCGGCGTTGATTTGGGTTGCTGCTGCGGGTGCATTCGTCCCACCAACAATGTTGGCCGTGCCGCCACCATTGACAACCGTCAGTGAGGCAGGATCTAACAGCCAAGTACCTGCAGCGCCACTAGCAGAGGTTGCATTTACACGGGCGCTTTCTGTGACGCTCAGCTCACCTCGGCTAGAGGTTTCGACCAGGCCGCCTGCTGCAAACCCCTGGGCAGAAATATCTCCTGAAAATTGAGTAGATTGCTCAGACCAGAGAATGACTTGCCCCCCGTCGCCCGAGGTCAGCGCGTTTGCTTGCGCGGTTGATTCACGATCAAAGGCAACCGTTTCTGCGGTCGGCAAGTCGCCCCTGCCCTGGTAGTCACCACCGATGCGAATGATGCCACCGCCTGCGTCTCCCGAGGCCTCCAGATGAGATGACGCGATGTCTACAGCTGTGCCAAATAGATTTATCTCACCGCCCTGCTGACCGGGCCGGTTTCCTGAAACATCCAGCTCACCCGCACTGAGAACCACTGTGCCATGACTGCTGTGCTGTAGCTGGGTGACTTCATGGTTGCTTTTGCCTGTTAGCAGCGCTGGTAAGGCAACCGATGGCAGGGCAGCTAGCTCGCGAGTAGAGAGCGCTTCTGGTGAAATTTCGATAGTTAGCAGGGCCCCCTCGGCGTTGAGCCGGATTAAACGCTCAGACGGTGCCGCTGTCAGCGTGATATTTCCATCGGGGGCACTTAGCTGACCAGTGTTGATTACATTGCCGCCGATAAGCTGAATCGATTGTTGCTCAGCCACAGTAAGCGCAGCCTGATTAACCACAGCGGCAGGCTGCTCAGCAGAAAAAAGATAGCTGCTAGGAGACTGTTCAAACGATTCGTATTCTGTCGTTGAGACGACGTCTAGCCAGGCTTCGCCAAAGCCAACTGCATCAGCGGTGGTCGCTGTAAGTGAGCCGCCTAGGTTTAGCTGGGCGTCAGGCCCAAACAACACGCCAGCAGGATTGAGCAGAAATAAATCGGCGCTGCTGCCTGAGACGGCAAGCGTGCCATGAATCTCTGAGGGCTGACCACCTGAGATTTGGCCGAAGACAGACTGAATGGTCTCAGGCACAACAAAGTCAGCGGTGTGATGGGCGTCAACGCTGAAGGTGTCGAAGTGGTGAAAAAGATTATCGTTGACTTGACTACCGCCCGAGATTTGGGTGCGATCGCCTGTCGTATTTACCAGAGTATTGGTTGTATCTGCCGCTGGGACGATGGGGGATGCGATCGCAGGAGCGACCGGGAGCAAAGTACCCGCCGCCGCAGACACAATGCCAGTCATGGTGCCATACACCAGTGGCAAAACTATTTGCTTGCTCGATATATTTTTGGGATTGCCCACTGCCATATGCTCTGTTTTTTCAAAAGCACGCTGTCATCAAAAAAACCTGATAAGCAGCCTAACTATATTTCCCGTTGCGAAGGCAGGAATCTATAGACGCAAGTAGGAAATAACGGAAGAAATAGTAGGCTTTGTCCACAGATAGGCAGACGCCTCTTCTGAACCTTGGCGCTATGGTGTCATTGCGGAGGAAGGTGTCGCTGAGCAGTGTTGTCGAGCAGTGCTGTTGAGCAGTGTTGCCGAGCGCTGCGGCTAAGCGCCGCTACTAAGCGCTGTGGTTATGGCACTAAAAACACGTAAACAGGATTGTTTACTTTGTAGTGCGGTGTTAAGTCTTAGCGCCGATTCCTTTTCAGTGTGCAATCGCTAGGGTGATGTTCTAAAGACCACGTTGCGGGATCTGCCAATACTGAGAGCCGGTACAAACGGCTACTCAAAAATCGTCGCAGGCCACACAGTCTTTTCGCCATGCTCAGCACTACCATTTTTAAAAGTTTGCTCAAGGGGACTTGCATGAAACGCGCACTATCACTCATCTGCCAGCAGCAGGCTGCAAAGCTGATGTACCGCCGAGGCATCACCTATGCCCAGCAGCAGTCTTACAAGCAGGCAATCGCAGCGTTTACCAGCGCCCTCGATAAAGGATATGCCGATATTGCGCAAGCTCAGATCATGCGAGGCATTAACCGTATTAAGGTTCAGGATGGGGAGGGTGCGATCGCAGACTTTGATGCCGTTATCACCACAGAAGAATCCAAAAGCCTAAGCCAGCAAGCCAAGATTCCCCTCGCCAAAGCCTACGACCATCGCGGTCAGCTCCGTTATAAAGCCGGTAATGAAGCCGGTGCCCTAGCTGATTGGTCAGCTGCGATCGCCCACTGCCCCACCTACTCCACCCCGCACTATCACCGAGCCCTCGTGCACCTAGGCCAAGGCCTCCACGCCGCTGCCCTAGCAGACTTAGACGCAGCCCTTGCCGCCGATCCAACCCTAGCACCCGCCTACCTCCAGCGAGGTAACTTGCGCCATCAGCTAGGCGACATTCCCGGTGCCGTAGCCGACTGGGAATACGCCGCCTGCAACGACTTCACCCTAAAAGCGGCCAAGAAAAAACTAGCCAATGTCCACCAAGACGCCCACGATGCCGAACTAACCAAGGTACTCGTCGGCCCTCTGGCCGAAAAGAACTTAACGGTCAAAGTCAGCCACAGTGATTCTCAGTTAGATATTCACGTTCATCGCAAGGTGGGTACGGGGGTCAACTACTATGCGCTGCCCGATCTGATTCGTGAGCATTTAGCGCCTTTACATCTAGCCGATGTTAGTCGATTTCAGCTAATCGGCCGCGTTGGCGACGTCAATCGTCCAGACTGGCGTCAGTCTTACGATCTGTACAAAGGTCAGCCCTGCCCGCCTAGCAACTGGCAGACCGCTTTTTCGACCTTGTTTCTATTTCCCCCTTTTGCTATTCCGGCGTTTATTCAGGCCTCGCAGGTCAAAAGCCTATACGAGAAAGGTAAATACATAGAGTCACTGCGGGCTTCTAAAGCCGTAAAAGGACTGTGCATTGCAAGTAGCATCACGCTCGGATTTTGCACCCTTTTGCCCCTAGGCTACGCCGCCTACGACTCTATGAAAGAGACACCTACCTTCAGCTTGGCCGAAAAGCCAGCAGAGCCGACCAATCGCCCCTATCAGCAAATTTTCCGAAACTGATGTGTCTGTTGGCATGACTTGTCTCTGTCTGCGTGCTTTGTCTTATGCCCAAGGCAGAAAAACGCTACATAGAAATAAAGTATCGGGTAGTGCATTAACGTAAAGGATAGAGGAAAATATGAGGTACTTGTTGCTTTGCCAGGGCGCCCTATGCCAGCTATACCAGAAATGACCTGTCCGACCTGCG
>JBCBKQ010000038.1:0-29335 GCA_038521595.1 Cyanobacteria bacterium J06627_28
GGTCAATGCGTTGGGAGTAACGATTCCCTTGATCATTGGCTACATCGTTGATGAACTGACGGTGTCGTTTACCTTTGATCGACTGCTGCGCTACGTCATTTTGGTGCAGGCTCTAGCGTGAGCAAATGCTGAAAAATTCGCTGCTTTAGATCAAACTCAACCTGACGCCCCGCCCCAAATAAGAAAATTCGCGATGACATGCGAATCACCCACATCACACTCGCTAGCACCAGCACCAAAATGACGTAGCGCAGCAGTCGATCAAAGGTAAACGACACCGTCAGTTCATCAACGATGTAGCCAATGATCAAGGGAATCGTTACTCCCAACGCATTGACCAAAAAAAGCGAAACAAGTCCTAGGGAAACCTGTCGCCAGTGCGGCTTGAGATAAGACGCTAATCGACTCAGTTTGGAGGGAGCCTTAGACTGGGTCTTAGAGTGAGCCATGAAGAGAAAAAAGGGCGAAAGAAGGACAGTCTGCAAAAACCGCCAGCAAAAACCGTCGGCAAAAACAAAACAAGGGGCTTACGACATCAATTGCCCAAGCCCCCATAATGTTACACAGATTACTGTTATCTGAGGGACTTCCTATCGAAGGACGCCCGTCCAGATAACTCATTCAACACGTACCTATCTACACTTCAATACTAGACTTCAATGCTAGAATCCCAGCCAAAGTTGAAGCTAGGCAGCCATCCCCGTAGGAAGTAGTACATCGAGCTGAGAAATTCGTTCCAGTAGCGCGTGGTGAGCTGTAAGGCATCCACGCTAGGTAGCAAATCGGGCAGCTTGTTTAGCAGGCTACCGTCTGTCTCAAAAGGTGCGGTGTAAAAGTCGGTTGGTTTGGCAATGACTTCTAAATCCATGCGCTCTAGGGTAAGGGCTGCGCGGGTCATAATAATAGCTGGTGCGACTACCAACACGCGCGGATCGTCTTCCGTACTGCCAGGCTGCCGACGCTGCTCTCTAGGCTCGATAACGCCGCTCTCTTCTAGCAGTGTTTCTAGCCTGACACCACTGGAATAAACATCTAGCCCTGTATTTTCGATGCGGATGTCGCTGTTAAATACGCCATTGTTGATCAAAATGTTTCGAATGACTTGACGGGGCTGAGAGACTTCTTCGTCTTCGTCACTGCCTGTACCTGCAGTTACTAGCACAATAGGGGCTGCGCCGCGCTGCCGGGCCGCTGCGTATAGGTCAGAGGCATAGATTAGCCGAGGTGCCAAAGCAGTATTGATAGAAACATCACTTGGGGACTCTGACACTTCTAGCGCTCTATCAATATCTTCGCTTTCGCCCAGTACCAAAATCGAGCCGACTGTACCCAGATCTGCCTGCCCTGGGATATCGGCAGGGCAAACTTCCCCACAGACGGCTGCGCGTTCTTGGTAGGCGGTGCGAACGGCTTGTTCGGCGTCGCTGACTAGCCACTGTGCAGAGAGTGGAATGCTGGAAATAAGGAGAATGGATAGCGCGATCGCAGCAGGCCTGCCCCGAATTTTGCCAATGCCATCGCTCAGCGCCGACCCTAAGAAAACAATCGATGCCCCCAACGGACTTAGTGGAAACGACAAAATCCGCCAGATAACGCGAATAGTGCCATCGTCTGGGTCTACAAAAGAGGCCACCAGCAGCAAAATCAAGATGACACCGCCAAACCAGGTGAGGTATTTGGGGGGAATAATTCGGACTAAAACGTACCAAATCAAGACTCCGACTGAAGCCCACAACAGTACGCGGGTAAGCAATACCAGCATTTCTGACTCTCTTATGTATTAGCCTGATGGAATTTAAAGTATCAGGTACCTTCAAACGCCTTTTAGAAGTCTGCCTCAACGCATAACGCTGACTAGCCATTAGCATTAGCGTTAAAGCGACCGACCTATTTAAGCACTTTGTTGAAGAGTTAAGCATATTCAGCCCAATTCAGCCACAAAAAAACGGAAGCAATTTAAAATGCCTCCGTTTTTCAGTTGTGATATTGGCTGTGATGTCCGGATGTATCGCTTAGCTAGCTGCCAGAAACCGAACCAGTAGCTAAACCAGCTTGAGGTTTGGGTATTCTGCAATTAACTCATCAGCAGAGAGGCTTTCGCCAGACACTTGCGGTGTCCATAGCACCTCTAGCGCCATCAGCTTGTCACTGGAGATAGCACCGATTTGATTAATAGCACGGCGCACTTCGTCAGGAGAAGTGGTGGTGCTTGGCAACGTGAGCTTGCCCTGAGTTGCCACCAACAGTGTTGCAACGATGTACTCACCAGGGCCGTGGTCAGTTTTCTCTAGCTCGCCGCTGCTGCCAATGGCGGCTTTTGATTTTGCCTGAGATAGCTGCGCATTTACGTTTGAGAGGGTTTCACCAGTGAACTTACTGCGCTCAGCCAGTGCGAGCTGATTAAATGCCTCCTCAGCGGCCAGTAGCTTTGTTTGGTCAGATTCGACATCGGCGTAGGCCCAATACTCAGGGTGACGAAGCAAAGATAAGGTCGTCTCCTGCAAAATTTTTGTAAGTCCCGCAGAGTCGGAGGTATCTGCGGACTTAGCGAGTTCGTTGAGCTCAGACTGTAGCTCTCTCGCTTGGGCCAGCAGGCCAATCTGTAAACGCGCGACTGAAACAGTTGGATTGCTGCTGTAGGTGTCACCCTCGCCACTGCCAATGCCAGCATTTCGGAAGCTGCTGATTAGGAAGTTGGCCACCGCAAGCGCGATAAAAATGCCAAAGAGGCTGCCAACACCGCCAAAGCCAAAAAACGGCATGATAAAGGGCATGCCAAAGCCGCCACCGCGCGGGTAATAGCCCCCGCCATAGCCACCACGGTATCCAGAGGGGCCGCGACTGTAAGAACGGCTGGGGGATGAAAAGGAGCGGCTAGGCGCTCTAAAGCTGCCGCCACCCATACGACCCCCTGAACGAGCTGCTAATGCGCCATCTGCCTGGGAAAAAATTAGCAGCACAGCAAGTCCGAAAATAAAAGAGGACTTGAGGAGTCTTCTAAGCGTTGTTTTAAGGGCTGCTCTTGGGGTCAGCGTTAGGCGCGAGCGAACCCGAGCAGTCAATGATCTAACCATGGATGTTGTAAAGGAGGCTGTCTATCTTTAGTCATCACTGTAACGTTTTTCGCTGTAGCAATGACCGGCCAATCACTTGACTTAAGGCAGAGATTACCGCACCTGCAATGGTTAGCATTGACTTACCCACCCCCAACAATGGTGACAATCTCCAGCTGATCGTTGGGCTCAAGGGTCGTGGTGGCCCAGAGGGGTCTGGCCAAAATTTCGCCGTTGTATTCGACGGCGATGAGGCGAGGGTTTAACCCGACTGTGCGCAAAAAGTCGGGGAGCGTCGTCCCTGGAGGACAGGTTTTAGATTCGCCATTTACCTGGAGTGTGATGGTATCGGAGAGAGAATCCATTCGGTTGATTTAAGGTTTAGTCAAGGACAGTTTGGTTGAGAACAGTTGCGAGGGTTATTACCGTACAGGATAGACTACGGCCTGATGGCAACCTGCTAGCGCTGGTGGGTTTGCTGAACGAGCGATCGCGCGATCGCACTGGGATCTTCAGCTGTCATCAAGGCTCTGACCACGGCCACCCGAGTTGCGCCTGCATCTAGGGTGGGCCCAATATTCTCAGCATTGAGCCCGCCAATGGTGAACCAAGGCATAGTGGCATGCTCAGCGGCGTAGCGCACATATTCATTGCCCGCAGCGGCTTTCCCTGGCTTAGTAGGTGTCGCGTACACAGGGCCAACGCCAATGTAGTCAGCCTTTTCATTGAGCGCCCGCGCTAGCTCCTGAGGATTGGTGGTAGAGCGACCTACGATTTTGCCGGGGCCTAAGATGCGGCGAGCCACGTCCATGGGTAAATCTTGCTGACCTAAGTGCACCCCATCGGCATCGGCGGCAGCGGCGATATCGACCCGGTCATTCACAATAAAGAGGGCATCGTGGCGGTGACAGAGCGATCGCATCTGCTGCGCAATCTGTAGGCGCTCCTCATCGTTCGCGCTTTTTTCGCGATACTGCACAATTTCTATACCGCCTCTGAGCGCAGATTCTACGACGCCTAGTAAATCGGGTACGGGAGAGGTGACTAAGTAGGTGCGGGACTGGGCGAGCTTTTTAAAGCGACGTTCGGCCTTTGCCGTTTTGTCAGATTGGCTTGAGTGCAGGTGCTGCGCTAGAAAAGGCGACATCAGTTCACTATCTAGCGTGTAGAGCTGATAGCGCATTTGCTTGCAGTCGGCAGACATTTCAGCGCTGTAGAGCTTGCCATATTCTTCAAGTACGCGCAGGGCCTCTTGCGATCGCACCAAATTTACCTGCAGCACATCCCCCAGGCTATCGCGCGTGGCCTCCTGGGGATGGGTCAACCCTGTGCCCAGATCGCCCGGCGTGTCACGGGCCGCTCGAATGTCAGGCGTGTGCCACCGTGCCACAGACTGTCTCAGGTGCTTAAGCTGAGCCGTTGCCGTTTCATTGTTTAGGCCAAAGCGACACCACTCTTCTACGATGCGCATTCCTTCCCTAGCCCGGTCTAGATTGGCATCTAGGATACGAAACAGTGCGGCATTATTCGATACGGATAACTGAGGAGAGTCTTTAGTATTGTTCTGGGTATCTTTCTGGGCGGCAAAATCAGGCAAATCACTGGAACCGGAAGACTTTTCTAGATAGCACATGAAATTTAGGCAAACAGCAGGGAAGACTTTGTATGCGAAAAGGTTGATGTATCTCCAAACGGTGGCGATTCACTCATCTTTAGCGGTGTAGGAGGATCATCATTATCAAAAATAATAACTTCGACAGCGCTATAGATATCCTATAGGCCTCCTTGAAAGGCCGGGTAGCCACCTTGGGTTTTGACCGCACTTGTAATATCGCCAGAAGTCCTATGCATAGCGCTTTTTAGACGATTTAGGGGCAGCGAAAACACTTGACAAACCCTCCCTTTAAACCGACTATTTCAGGGGCAACTACGTACCAGATTTCATTGATTCATTCTTTAATTGGGTCACTCAGTGGACGCTGGCTTTAAGCGCTTTCCAATTTGCAAAAATTTTCTCAAAAATTCCATTTCAGGGCTTATTCGCGGGAGCGAGACACACATGTTGAGCAAATATTTTCAGATCGCGACAGCGATGACAGCCGGTGTACTGTTGCTAGGGTCTGCTGTACCCTCGGTGCAGGCGCAGGCAAATCTGCCCCTTGGCCGTTCTCAGACGGTGGCCAATCTCCCTAGTGGTGATAGTGCTCCTTCGTATCAAACCCTGTATGTAAACCCAGAAATTGGCAGCGACAGTGCAGACGGGCTAGAAGCCGCACCGCTGCGTACGGTGACTCGCGCCCTAGAAGTCGCCCCGCCCAATACGGTTATTGTGCTGGCACCTGGGCGCTATACCCAGGGCACGGGTGAGGTTTTTCCGCTACAGCTAAAGCCAGGCGTGACGATTCAAGGGACGCCTGGGTCGAGCGATCGCACGGCCATTATTGAAGGCGGCGGCAGCTTTACCAGCCCAACTCGGTCACAGCAAAACGCCACCATCATTGCTGCCGACAGAGCAGGCCTTGCTCAAATTGCGGTTTCAAATCCTGATGGCTATGGTCTGTGGATAGAATCCACTAGCCCTACCATTTTAGAAAGTGCTTTTGTGGGCAATCGCCAAACGGGCATTTATGTTGCAGGTGGCTCTCCCAGAGTCCAAGGCAGCTACTTTTCTGGCAATCAGGTCGCTGGCGTTATTGTCTTTGGCGTGTCTAGCGCAAATATTCATCAAAATATTTTTGATGGTACTGGCGACGCTATTCGCGTTCTAGATGGAGCCACGCCCGAAATTGTGGGTAATCGCATCACCAACAATGACGCTAGCCTAGTGCTCATTGGCGATGCTCGACCCGTCGTTCATAACAATCAAATCGAAGGCAACCGCCAAAATGACGTGGTGGAAGTCGCCGCCAGAACACGAGATATTTCATCGTCTACAGATTTAGCGTCAGAACTCGAAGAAGAGGAGAAGCTAGCCGATGAAATCATCGCACTGACGCCCGAACCGGCTCGAATTATTCCGAATCCGCCAGCGGCCATTCCTAGCCCGCCCGAAAGCGCTGCGCCAGTAGCCGTCAGCACGCCACTTCCTAGTACTACGCCCAGCATTACACCGAGCAATAGTAATGCTGCTAGCGCTGGCGAAACCTTGATTGAGGCGGATGCTTTACCTGCTATTGAGCCACGAAATACCCCTCGAGATATCCCTCAAAGCACTCCCCCAAGCCCCATTCAGAGCACCATTCAGAGCACAGTGAGTACGCTTCCTCCGCTGCCGACTCAATCACTACCGACTCAATCACTACCGGCTCAATCATTGGCGCCTGCAGCTATTCCTATTCCTGTGGAGCCAGCACAGACTGAGTCCCCACGGATTGAACCTGCCGCCCCCACTGAGCGGATTTCGCTACTAACCGAGCTGACTCCCGTCCCAGATGAGCCCTCTGAGCAACTATTGCAGTCACTGCCTGATGAAACACCAGATGTTCAGCCCCCTAACGATGTTCCGGGTCAACTTCCTGCAGGTTCACCCGGTGCCGCGTTGCAAGCACTCAACCAAGGCTTGGAAGTTGCTTCCTTGGACAGAGACAGTGATGCTCCCGGTTCGCTACTGCTGAATCGCCGTCGCCGTCGCCGCGAGCAAACGACGACGGTAGAACCGCGCCAGCCACCCGCCGCTAGCCAACCGGCACCCATCATTAACAACAATCGACTCGCCGTTCCCAGCAGCTCCATTCCTCTGGGCAGTGGTCAATCTGCCACGATCTTTTCTCCCCCAAATGGTGGTGCTGGCGCACCGCCTGCTCCGCCGTCACGGGCGCAGGCATTGGGCCTTTACTACCGAGTCTTTGTCGAGGCGAGCGATCCGTTTGTGCAAGATGACATCAGAGCTGTGGTGCCCGACGCCTTTCGCACTCGTTACCAAGGACGCGCCGTGATGCAGGTCGGAGCTTTCCCCACAGAGGGTGAAGCCGAAGACCGCCGCCGCCTGCTAGAAGCCAATGGATTTAGCGTGCAGGTTGAGTACATTCGCTAAGGTCGGTAGCCCAGAAATCATAGGGGAGTAGCCTACAGAATCTGGGGGCTACTGCCTTAAAAAATAAGGCCTAAGTCCAGCTTGCTAACGTCGGCTGTAAATAGGTGGTTCGCTTCGCTGGCAGTTTGTTGTTTTGTGGATGGATTGTTTTGTTGGGAATCTGGTGGGCGGGCCGGGGCAGGGCAGGCAAAGAGGAGATTGTGGAGATCGATAGCTGCGATCGCACATCCTGAGGGCACCCCTTTGATCAATGTCAACGGCTGCATAGATCGATCTAACAACAGCCACGCTTTATCTCCCTCGACCAACGTTCCCCAGGGCAAAGGATATACGCTGCGAGGCTTAATCGGCAGCCGCAGCTGTTTTACTCGAAACGGCTTTAGCGTAATGACAACAACTGCTGCGGGGCTATCTGCCGTTGGTGCGCTTAAGGCCTGGAGCTGATAGGGTTCTTCTGATAGAACAACTTGAGTCAGCCAAAAATTCAGAGAGAGCTTGCCAACAAACTGCCCTCGCCGAGTAAAGCATTCTAGATATGTTTTTTGGGTACTGGTTGCCACACGAACGCGCAAAAGATATCGAGAATCTATGGCGATGACCGTCAGCACCTTGGAGTGCAACGCAGTCAACAAAGGCCCAGATAAAACAACAGAACGGCTTCTCTGGTGGGCTAAATCGTCAGAAAAATGACTGATGATACCTTTACTAACACGCTCAGAATGCCCCAGCTGGGGGACTTTGGGTAATGCGACAAACCAGCGCCCGTGGGGAGAAATAGAGATCCAACAGGGCTTTTGGGATCTGGCGATGGGGAGTACTTTTTTGCTAGAGGTCAACATGTGAAGAGAATGACTGGTGATAATACAACAGCCTTGAGGCAGCCGGAAAAGCGATTTTATAGGCGCAGTAATTTGAGAAGAGGAAACTGTTGACAGCACAGATGAAAGATCTGTTGTCGGGATAGTCTCCTCTGGCAAGCTGTCTTTTGGCAAGCTGTCTTTTGGCGGGCTGTCTTTTGGCGGGTTGTCTTTTAGTGGGCTATCTTTTGGCGGGCTATCTTTTAAGGCGTTAGGTAGTATTGCTGTGACTGGATATGTCGCCGTCATAGACAGACACTTCACGGCATCTATCATTGCCGCTGCGGTTGCAAAGCGCTGCTCGGGCGTTTTCTCTAGCGCGATCGCTAAGATTTGCCGGGCCGTATCAGAAAGGGTTTTAGGGAGATTGGCCTCTTGGGTTTGATGGGCCTTTCTAAGTGCTTCGGGTGAGCCCGAAAAAGGGCGGTGTCCTAGCAGCAGCTCGTATAAAATGACGCCTACTGAGTACAGATCCGAGGCCCGTGACGACCTCCCTTCAAAGCGCTCTGGCGCGGCATAGGTGGGTGAGCCAATTTCTCGGCGTGAGCGGTTTGGCATGGCTAAAAATCGCGCACTGCCAAAGTCACCAATTTTTACCTGAAATGGAATGGCTGCGGCGCTACGCTTTGCCGGTGAGTGATAGGTTAGAAAAATGTTTTCGGGCTTGAGGTCGCCGTGGATGATGCCTTGCTGATGAACGTGCCACAGACCTTGCAAAATGTCACAAACAATTGCCTGGGTCTGGGCAAGGGGAAGCTGTCTGGCAGCGTAGCTTGTACTTTTAAAGGCGGTGTCGAGGTGCGATCGCAGCGTTCCCCCCTCGCAATATTCCAGCACCAGTCGATAGCCAGAAATTCGATTTTCTAGGCTTTTAGACGCGATAGTTGGCTCAATAGTATCAGCGCCGATAGCGTCAGCTTTAACAGCGTCACCTCCAGTAGAACCCGCGTCAGACACAAGGGGTGCGATCGCCCAGCAGCCCACCACATTAGGATGATCCAGCTCGTGCAAAATAAATGGCTCTTGAGATGTTTGCTCCCTTACATGTCGCGTTTGTTTGATAGCCACCAGTTGTCCCGTGGCCCGATGCACCGCGCAATATACCTGCGCAAACTGCCCTTGCCCGATTAACCCCAGCAAGCGGTAGTCTGTAATCTTATCTGAGTTGGGCATAGACGCTATGACCTCACCACCGGCGGCAACCGACAGCTCAATACAGCGGCACCGTCGGATCTATTTTGCGGCTGTAGGCATCTATGCCACCCGTCAGATTTTTAACATTCGTAAAGCCCTGCGCTACTAGCCACTGACACATCTGCGCTGAGCGCATTCCTAAGTGACACATCACTATCGTCTCTGCGTTGGCGTCAAACTGAGTTTGAATCGCGCCCGACCAAGCCGGAAACTGGCTAAGCGGCAAATTTACAAAGTGTTCCACGCTCGCCACCTCCAGCTCGTGGGGCTCACGTACATCAATGAGCTGAAGGGCTTCTGGATCGGTGGCGAGCCGCTGGGCTAGCGTTTCTACATCCGTTGCAGGTAGGGCAGAGGGGGCATTGTTCATGAGCGTTAAAAGCGTCTTTCAGTGATCCGTTATCAGGAGAGTCGGTGCGGCAGATGTACCCTTTCACTGCATTAATTATGACACCTGAACGACTCAGTGCATGGCATTTGCTTTACATAACGTCCAGTTCAAACGTCCAGCTCGTTGGCCAAAAAGGCCCATTTATCGGTCGCCTCTTCTATTTGCTTAGTCGTTGGCTTGCCGGCACCGTGCCCCGCTTTCGTTTCAATGCGAATCAAGACAGGATTATCTCCCTTATGGGCTGTTTGTAAGGCCGCCGCAAATTTAAAGCTGTGAGCAGGTACGACCCTATCGTCATGATCAGCGGTGGTGATCATCGTCGATGGATACTCAGTGCCTGGCTTCAAATTATGCAGGGGTGAATAGGCATAGAGCGCTTTGAATTCTTCTTCATTTTCTGGCGAACCGTAGTCAGATTCCCAGGCCCAGCCGATGGTGAACTTGTTAAAGCGGAGCATGTCTAGTACGCCAACGGCAGGCAGCGCTGCACTGAACAGATCCGGACGCTGGGTCATGCAGGCACCGACCAGGAGACCGCCGTTGCTGCCGCCTGCGATCGCAAGCTTTTCACTCCTTGTATAACTCTGTTCTATCAGCCATTCTCCCGCACTAATAAAATCATCAAACACAGTTTGCTTGAGGGTTTTAATGCCCTGCTGGTGCCAGGCCTCACCATATTCGCCGCCGCCTCGCAGGTTTGCGACGGCATAGACGCCGCCCATCTCCAGCCAAACCAAATTACTCACCGAAAAGGCAGGCGAAAGAGAGATATTAAATCCACCATAACCATAGAGCAAAACAGGATTTTCTCCATTTAGCACCAGCCCTTTTTTCGCGGTGATAAACATCGGAATTTTGGTGCCATCTTTACTCGCATAAAAGACTTGGCGCGTCTCGTAAGCCTCTGGGTCAAACGGAATCGTCGGCTCACGAAACAGCGTACTTTTGCCCGTCAGTAAGTCGTAGCGATAAATGCGACTGGGCACGGTGTAGCTCGTAAAGCTGTAGAACGTTTCGGTGTCTGTGCGCTTACCGTTAAAGCCGCCCGCAGAGCCGATTCCGGGCAGCTCTACGTCACGTACGGGTGTCCCTGTCAGATCAAAGATTTTAATTTGGGTGTAGGCATCCTTGAGGTAATCGGCAACAAACTGATTGTTGAGAATGCCAACAGACTCTAAAGTCTCTTCGCTTTCCGCAATGAGGGTCTGCCAGTTGGCCTTGTCAGGGCTGCCAATGTCAATGGCAATGACGCGTCCTTTTGGTGCGTTTAGGTCAGTGCGGAACCAAAAAACAGTGCCCTCACTATCGATCAGGCTGTACTGCGCTTCAAAGTCTGAAATCAGTTCAACCACTTCCGCATCGTCTGCCTGCAAGTCTTTATAAAACAACAGATTTCTAGGCTCGGTTCCTCGCCAGACAGAAATCACTAAATAGCGACCGTCTTCTGTAACGTCCCCGGCAAAGCCCCATTCTTTTTCGTCTGGGCGCTCATAGATCAGCGCATCTTCTGACTGGGCCGTGCCTAAGCGGTGATAGTAAAGCTTTTGATAGTAGTTGACCGCTTCTAGCTTGCTCTCTTCGTTGGGCTCATCGTAGCGGCTGTAGAAAAATCCTTTGTTATCATGCGTCCAAGCAGCGCCAGAAAATTTAACCCACTTGAGCACATTTTCGGTATCTTTTCCGGTGTCGATGTTGCGTACGTGCCATTCTACCCAGTCTGATCCTGCTGTAGAAAGGCCATAGGCAATGTATTGGGCATCTTCGCTAATGGCAGTGCCTGCAAGGGCAACGGTGCCATCTTCAGAAAGCGTGTTTGGATCCAACAAAACCGTCGGGTCGGCGTCTAGGGTGGGCAGTGTGTAGAGAACGGCTTGGTTTTGGAGACCGTCATTTTTGTAGTAAAAATAGCGATCGCCTTTCTTAAACGGAATGCCGTAGCGCTCGTAGTTCCACAGCTCAGTCAGCCGAGTATTCAGCTGTTCACGTCTAGGGAGCGCGTTTAAGTATCCAAAGGTTACTTTGTTTTGAGCTTTGACCCACTCAGCCGTTGCCGCCGTGTTGGGATCTTCTAGCCAGCGATACGGATCGGCAACGGTGATGCCGTGGTAAGTATCGGTCGTGTCGGTGGTGCGAGTGGGTGGGTAAGAAAGCATGGGTGGGCTGTAATATTGCTGAATCCTTACTCAGGATAATCGACGGTCTTTAATATGAGGTCTGCCATTTTGGCGGCAGCTCCGGCGGGGCCACGTAGGTCGCGCAGCGCTTGGCTCATTTTGGTGAGCTTTTTGGGGTGGGTGAGGTAGTCGAGCGCGATCGCGCTGACATCTTTTGGCATAAATGCACCAAATAGCTCTGGGACCACCTCTCGCTTGGCCCAAATATTTGGCCAAGCAAAGCGTTTGCCGGATTTTTGTAGCCCTTTAATAATCAGCGGATTGATGACTTTGCGTACGAGAGAGCCCACACCGGGTAAGCGAGCGATTAACCCAGGCAGACCATCTATCAGCTGCAGCGCACCTAAATTTTGAGTGGGCAGCAGCACAATCATCGGAATAGCAAGCGCCCCTAGCTGAGCCGTATTGGCACCCACCGTTGTAAAACAAAGCTGACATTGAGAAAACAGATCTAATGCCGGGAAACGCTGCCATAGGTAAATGTTAGGACCGTTTTCGACTTGGAGATATGACAGCCCAGACTCAGGCTCGACTAGGGTCATGGCCGGTGATTTTAAGAGGCCGACGACGGGGTTAGTCGCCTCGTTGGCATAGTGCATAAGATCGGATGGAACGAGGTTGGGGGCGAGGCCGATGACGTATTGGGTGGTGGGGTCGCTGCGGTAGATGAGTTGTGCGATCGCAACTAACATCGGCACGCCCATGCTCAGCTTGGCAGGCTTTGATCCAGGAAGCAGGCCAATCAGGTTGGCATCGGCATCGTAGCCTAGGGTTTCAAAGAGGGTTTTTCGATCTGCGATCGCCTGTACATCTGCCATCAAATCGCCCACCACCGTAAACTTTTCCCGATGGGCCGCAGGTGCCTTCTGGGCCAAGCTAGGCTGCATCACCCCAAAGCTATCGATCAAGCTGGGCCAGCGAGCATCCCATTCGGCATAGGTCACCGTACGGTAGCCCAGCCTTTTGGCCACCATAACCGTATACAGCTGATCGCC
Source organism: Cyanobacteria bacterium J06627_28 (assembly GCA_038521595.1). Lineage (GTDB taxonomy): Bacteria > Cyanobacteriota > Cyanobacteriia > Phormidesmidales > Phormidesmidaceae > Phormidesmis. The sequence continues at coordinate 12,698 of JBCBKQ010000038.1, forward strand.
CCCTAAAAAAACAACAACCCCCTTTGAGTGCCAGTCCCAGCCATCTGCCGTTTTACCCGTCAGCAGAAACTTAAAAAAGTGCTCGGCGCTCTGCGTGCGGGCCACTTCTGGGTAACCCTCTAAAATACGAGGCTCCTGACCAGACGCATGAGGACAGGGCGAAAGAATGACAGAAATACGAATATCAGGCGTTACATTTTTTGTTTTACTCGCCAGCTCACGCACAACCGGCTTTACCCATGTTGCTACTTCGCCAGGGCCGTTGGAGAGAATAACAACATCAATCGGGGCGGTAGATCTGACTACAGGCATAGACGTATCTGTAATAGAAACAGTCATAAAACAGCAAAAAGATAAAACAGCGCTTGAGACGTTTGGATAATATGCTCTATGCGAAAGACGTGTTTATCCTAGAGTAGCTATCTAAGGTTTGCTCAGACACGTTAGCCTATTACAGTTGTCTTTTTGTAATTATCAAGTTATCCCTGTGAGTGAGTCTGAATCTGTACTAGCGTTATTGGAAGCGGTTGCAAAAGGTGAAGTAAGCCCAGCTGTCGCAGCACAGCAGGTAGCCAACACTTTGCAGAGAACGTCTGAGCGACGTGTAGAAACTACAGACCCAAAAAGCGCCTATGAATCAGTTGGCGACTTTGCAAAAATCGACCATGACCGGGCTGACCGCACCGGCTTTCCAGAAGTCATTTGGGGACAAGATAAAAGCGCTGCGCAGATTGCTGAGATTATGCGCGTTATGACATTGAAGCAGCAAGTGGTCATGGCAACTCGAATCGATCCGGTCAAGGCAGACGCGATCAAAGCAGCACTGCCCCGAGTGACCTATTTTGAAATGGCTAGAATCTGCGCGATTTTGCCTGCAACAGCGGAAATAACTCACCCTGGCAGGTTGAGCATTTTGACCGCTGGCACAGCCGATTTACCTGTAGCAGAAGAGGCTGCCGTCACCGCAGAGCTGTGTGGGTTTACCGTGACACGCCTATGGGATGTCGGCGTAGCCGGTATTCAGCGGCTGCTGAGCAATCAGCATGTCATCAAAGAATCAGACGTACTGATCGTCGCGGCAGGGATGGAAGGCGCCCTCCCCAGCGTGGTTGCAGGCTTAGCCGACTGCCCAATCATCGCAGTGCCTACGAGCATAGGCTACGGTGCTAGCTTTCAAGGGCTAGCACCACTGCTGACCATGCTCAATAGCTGCGCCACAGGCATCGGCGTCGTGAATATTGACAATGGATTTGGCGCAGCGATTTTAGCAGGGCAGATTTTGCGAGTCGCGAGTCGCATGTCCACCACTAACCCGGCTTGTTAATTCTCAGTAACTGCCCATCTAACGCCTCTACACAGCTCACTGCCTCATTACTACGAGCAGCTTGACGGTGCCAATCGTCATCTCTAGAGCAAACGATGATCCCTTTATGACTATTATTCTGACGATGGAGTTTAATAAAGTCCTTCCGATTAAGCGTAAGAACTGCGCGGTTATCACCTGTAGCAAAGGCTAAAACAAGGTCATCAGAAAGCCCCCTTATTGTCGGCTTCTTGAACAGTCAAAACATCATGACCAAAGGAACGCAGAAACTCGACAACTTTACGGGGAAATTGCTCATTGGCGTAAAAGGCCGTCATGCCATTTCTTCTATGGTTTCTGCATCATCATTTTCTCGAATAGCATTTGCTATTTCGTCTGGGTTAGCGGCAGCATAGGCCCAAGCACTCACCAAATCTGAGGCTGTGAGGGTTGGATAGTTGTAGAGCTGATCAGAGTCTTTGACGCCTAGCTGCCGGTAGCTGACCAGCACCCACACGGGCACACGGGTTCCTGCTATGCAGGCTTCACCACCGCAGACCCCAGGCGTTTTACGAATGCCTCGGCTACTGACGCTCAGGCTCTCGGAGAGCAATCGAATAGCCTCTAATTTATCTACAGGAGAAAGCGCTAAAAGCTGGGCTTCAATACTTTGAATGCTCATAAGTTCTCTTGAAGTCTAGTGCTCATCCTAACCCAAAGACTGATAGTGGGTAGAGCATAGGGTAAGTCCTTTCATCAATGAGTCAATCATGATTCGCCCAATGGGTCGCAGGTTCACGTTTATTTTGCTGTGGATGATAGCATCTGCGGTGGGCTTTGCGACCGCAAACACCTCACAGGAAACTCTGTAGCTATCTACATTAAGCTTTGTCCAAAAAATAAGCCTTTAAACATGCTAAAAGCCATCTTTCACCCATAGAAAGTGTCGATATACTAGCGACAGCTATTACAAACATGAACTATTACAAACATGAAAGGAGAAAAATGATGTCTCTTATTCAAAAAGGCGTCGCCATTGTATTTGCACTGGCTGCCATTATCTTTTTAGGTGGATTCATCTTGCCGAGCCAAGTGCATGTAGAACGACAAACCATTATCAATGCACCAGCTAGCGCTATCTTTGCAGAAGTCAGTGACTTCAATGAATGGAGCAAATGGTCGCCCTGGGCAAACATTGACCCCAACGTTGACTACCAGCTAGAAGGAAAAGGAATCGGTCAAACCATGACATGGGCCAGTGACAATCCTGATGTGGGCAGCGGCAAACAAACCATCACTCAGTTAGAGTCGCCTCAACTGATTAAAACTCGCTTGGACTTTGGCGATATGGGCGTCTCTGAAGCGACCCTTACCCTAGAGCCCATTGAAAGTAAAACCCGCGTCACATGGAGCCTAGATACAGACATGCGCGAAGGCGTGCCCCTGCTCAATAAACCTATCAGTACCTATGTCGGCTTCTTCATGGATTCTATGGTTGGCAGTAAGTATGCAGAAGGACTGGAGAATTTAAAGGCTGTTGTCGAAGGATAAAAACAACTCGGTAACGCCAATAAGTTGATAGTGAGAGAGATGGCAGGGAGAGAAAACTAAGAGCCCGATGTCGTATGTAGACATCGGGCTCTTGTGGGTAATCATTAAGGAACAGATGTAGCAACAGTATCTGTGAATGCGCTGCTGATTGATTCCCTCTATTGAACAAGAGATGATCTAAGCTGCTTCATCTACAAAGTCAATACGTCCTTTCGGATACGCATTTTTCTTGTGATAGCAACACTCCTAACTATCAAAAATTAGGAATACTCAGCGTGCAATTTGGATACTGTTGCTGTTTGATGCGAGACAGATTCATTAGAAACAGTCGTCATTAAGCCTCCTTTGTGAAACAACCTACGAACGGTGCCTGCAAGGGTGCAAGCGGCTGTTTTGATCTGTCAGGAGAAGCTCGTTGCTTCTGTATTTAATGTACTCCTCTTATCAAGGTTTACAAGTACATTTGCAACAAAGTTTACAAATGAGTGAATGCTCCTATTTATTCTTCTCCACGCAATCTTCTCAGTAGGTCTCTTGCGGCATCGCGGCCAAGCCCCTGACGGTTTTCGCTATGCTTCCAAAACTCTTCCCACCAGTCTTCTGGCTCTTGATGATTGCCAACGTATTCTGTCGGGCGGCCAGTGCGACCATCGGTTACCAAGCTGCCAACGTAGTCAGCATCGTCATAGATGCGCTGAATTTGCTCATCGATTTCGGCAAGGTCTGCTTCAGAGACGACGCCATTGTCTGTTGCCTTGTAAAACTGCACCGTGACGCGAATCGGAAAGTTTGGATCGCGCTCAATGTCTAGATTATCAATTTCAGTAAAGGGCCCTTCTACTTCACCATGGCCGATTACAGCCGCTTCTACATTGCTTCGGGCGGCCTGGGGTGCCGCTGGTGCAGGTAATGATTCTGCCATCACAGACAGATCGGCAGCGCCACTAAAATCACCAAAGGCGCTTTCTTGCTTTAGCGGCACCTGAATCAGCATCACCATGTTCAAGCCTTCTTCTTCGGAAACCTCTACTGGAGGCAGCTCTACGACATCGCCAGTATTGTCAGCCTGTTCGGCGCGAAAATCACTAATACGCTTTCCCGTCAGGCTCGCTCGCTCACCGTTTTGATTGAAGAATAATCGCTGTCCCCAGGTGCGCCCTGCGTCAAAGCCATCGCGCTGATTGTCAATGACCGTGACACTGGTGCCTTCGCGAGTGGCCAGAATGGTCATCACTGCAGGGTCACCGGGGTAAGACTGATAGTTAAACAACACAGGATTAAAGGTTGCTTCGCCGTTTTCAGGGATAGGGAGAAAGGCGGCCTGAGCGCTGACGAGAACATGGGAGTCGCGCTCGGCAAGGAGTGAGTTACGGCGACCGGCCCAAGAATCTGGCTCGCTAAGGTAGCTACGCAGGTCTTCGAGCACATCTGCCAATAGAGTAGGCGCTACGTCTTCGCCACGCTCATTACCCGTGAGTACAGAGAGTCGCTGCATGGGCACGTCAGCCGTTAGATCAGAAAAGTTGGGATAGCGAATGACGGGCATGAGGTGGAGCTGAGCATCGCCCGTGCGAGGATCGCGGTGCTCAACTTGGATGGTCATATCGCTGATATTTGGACCTACGGAAGAGTTGTCATAGCGGCCGGTATCTTCCCAAGTGACGTCCATGATTTGTAAATCGTGGGCGGCAGCGAGGCGTTGGGAGTCGGCGTCGCGAATCATGGATTTGGTCCGTTCAATCACCTGGCCATACTCACGAAATTGAGCGATGTTTTCGACCATGGGAGCGGTTTCTCTATCAGATGCGATCGCAGGCAGTGTAGACGGTTGTGATGGCACGCTGCTCTCAGACGTACCATTTTCGGGTGCGCCAATACCCCAAGACTGAGCCAGTACATGACGGCCAGCGCCCGCAGCTAGGGTGGTAACGGTGCCAAGTACTAACGGCAGAAGTATTAGCTTTTTTAGGGTAGCGGGTTTCATGGTTAAGGTTCGATTCTAAGGTTCTTAACCTAAGGTACGGGGTGAACGGGCTAAAATCTGGCTGGTTTCTAAAAGTGAAACCAGCTGAGAAACTAAAGGATGGAGCGTGCGAATGACGGAAGAGAGTGGCTCAAGCATGAAACGCGTAATGTTTGTCTGCCGAAAAAATTCTGCGCGATCGCAGATGGCAGAGGGCTTTGGCAAAACGCTAGGCGCAGGCAAGATTGAGGTGGTTAGCTCGGGGTTAGAAAGTAGTGCGGTGCGGCCAGAAGCGATCGCAACTATGAAAGAAATCGGCATCGATATCTCTGAGCAAACGTCCGATGCGCTCGCAGATTTTAATCCGACGGACTTTGATGCGGTTATTTCAATGTGTGGCTGTGGCGTGAGTTTGCCAGACGCGTGGGTAAAGCAAGCTTATTTTGACGATTGGGACTTAGAAGATCCGGCAGAGCGGCCCGAGATTTTCCCAGACATCCGAGACGAGATAAAAAAGAGAGTTACAGATTTAATTGAAAAGATTGGGTAGGGCTGCGAAGCCCTGGTCTTTATGCTTTGGCTTTATGCTTTGGTCTTCATGCCTTGGCCTGTTTTACAGGTCTTAGTGCTTTATGGACCCTGATATTTAGACCGGGATGATAAGCGCCCTAATCGTATCAGTTCTCAATTTTTTATTAGCTGATGATGTTTGAGCGGGTCGGCGCCCAGGTGGGCAAAGATTTCATTGGTTTGTCGCTCGGTGAGGACTGCGTTTGTTGCGCTCAAGGACTCAACTTGGCTATACAAGCGTTTGATGAGGGCCTCTTGGTCTACAATTTTTGCATTGAATTGATTAAAGGTGCGGGTGGCTTCTGTTTCTAGTTCGCTCAGCATCTCGGCGGCTAAGGTCGCCTTTGCCGCTAGGGCGGCTTCTAGCTCAGCGATGCGTGTTTGATTTTGGACGCTTTCGGTTTTTGAGGTTGCTGTGATCGTCGAGACTGTGGCCAGTAGAGTGGCTTCTGCGATCGCACTTTCATACAGCTCACCGAGCACTTGCCGCTGTTGTTCTTCAAAGGTGAATAGGTCGCTCAGCTGTTGCTCATGGGCAGTTTGTAGTTCTCTGCGCCACTGATAAATCTCTGGAAGATTTTCTCCTCGCTTTTTTAAGGCGGTTGCGGCAGCTGCACCACCGGCAAACAGCGCCGCCGACTGGCCAGCTTGCTGGAACAATCGATTTGTATTGCTGATGGTAAGCAAGATGCCAAAGAGTGCGATCGCACTCAAGCACTTAGCATTCCAAATGCCAGCATTAGAGACGTTGTCCAGCGAAAACCTAGCATAAGAAAAGATAATTTTAAGCATCGTAACAAGCGACAAAAACGTCGAGCTTTATCGTTGGCATTTTATTGACCCGTGAGCCGCGCCCGATAGCGAGCCGCTTTCTCTGCAAAAACGTTTTGGGCCTGCTGAATTTCTAGCTCAAAGTTTTGGTCCTTCAGAGCAATGAGCTGATCCGCATAGCCAGTTTCACGAGTAGCGGCCTGGTGCTTGGCAACGGCCTGTGCCAGATGCTGCGATTTTTCAGCATTCACTTCTAGCTGTGTTTGATAGTCAATGCCGGTACCCGCAAGCTGGGCGGTTCGGATTTCATTGGTTTTGGCGCTGATTGCCACATCGATGCTCTGGCGTTCTAGCTCATGGAGATCATTGATATTTTGTAGGTTTAGGCTGGCTACTTCGATAGCACGGCGCTGCGCTTCGGCCTGAGCTTTTTGGGCGGCGTAGGTGGCTTCATCTAGGGTCGGGATTGCAGTATTTGCGGCCCAAATATTCTCAGCGGCCAGCTCACTCGCTAAAAAACGAGTACCGCTGCCGACCGTAAGATTAGATGCATCGGTGGTCGGCTGAGGCTGAGAACGTGAAGCCTGCGCTGACTTTCTGGCCTGTGCTTCAGCTTGTTCCTGCACTTGAGCGGCCCCTATAGTGGCTGTTTCCTGCGGCAGTGCCAGTACCGTTTGTTCAGCAGCTGTCTGTTCAGCAGCTGTCTGTTCAGAAGCTGTCTGTCTAAGTACGGTTTGATTCGCTGTTGATGACTCCAGTGCTGACGGCTCAGGGGCTGATTGGCTGGCCACCTGCACTTTATCGGCTTGCTTCGTCGCCGTTTTTTTCGTGGTTGCCTTCCGCACTGTTTTTTGAGCAGTCTTTTGAGCAGTCTCTTGGGCTGCCTTCTGCTCCGCCTTTTGAGTAACCTTCTGCTCCGCTTTCTGATTAGTCTTCTGGGCCGCTTTGGTGCGAGTTGTTCTTTGGGCGGTAGGTTTCGCCTGGGTCTTTTTAGCGGTAGCGCTCTTTTCTGCGGTGGGCTGTTCCTTCGATTTAGTTGGCATAAGCTGAGTCCCTACATCTACAAAAGGCCTAGCTATCTGCGCACTCTATAAGACTGCTATTCAGATAGCTGCATTTGCATATATGATAGTTCATATGTACCAAATACGAAGCAAGTTTCTGTGGTTTGCTTAAAGGGCACTCATTTGAGCAAACTGAGCTTAGTGCTAATTGCTATGGTAAACCCCTTTCCTGAGAAAGCTTTTGGCAGATGTCCGCACCGTTATTCCGAAGAACCAGCTATGAGCACTACAGTTGTGAGCACTACAGTGTAGTCACCTAGAAAAGACTGTTTTTATAACCACCCTCTTAGCTATTGAGCAAAGCATTTCCAGTTTTCAGGATCTTCAAGAGCGGTTTGGCCTGCATCGTGCTGTCAATGTCGATTTCTTTTCAGAATGGAAAACGTCAGTTGAATCAATGACAGAAGTCGATAAGACTTTCCTTGATCATCTCCGGCAGCGATATTACAACTATTACAATGCCGGTCTGTTGACTGAAGGCACTGTATTGCCTTCTATCGTTGCGCTTCTGCTAGAGCATCTTAGTTTTCATGCCCCCCTTTCTTTGTTCGGTCTGAATTGCCTATCAATGTAGAGGTACAAGAGCGTAGAGGTACAAGAGCGCAGCGATTTTATTTTTTGCAAGTTAGAGGGCAAGACTTACGATTTCTCTGAGCCCTTTTCCTTGCTCTCACGAGAGAACAAACTCTATGAAGTCTTTTGCATTTTGAGCCATATTAAGCGGAGTGACACGTAGCAATTAGGGCTCGGGCCACTAATTCGCGTTAAAAGAGGAGATTCAATGTCACAATAGGGTGCCAAACATCCGTTTTCTAAAGCGACTAAACGCTATTACGTCTTGCCATGAGCGACTCTCGCCGTTACCACGTCACCACCTTCGGCTGCCAAATGAATAAGGCAGACTCTGAACGCATGGCAGGCATTTTAGAAACCATGGGAATGCAGTGGGAGGAAGACCCGCTTCAGGCAGATGTCGTGCTGTACAACACCTGCACCATTCGCGATAGCGCCGAGCAAAAGGTCTATTCATATTTGGGTAAACAGGCTAAACGCAAACGCAAGAATCCAAACCTCACCCTTGTGGTGGCAGGCTGCGTCGCACAGCAAGAAGGCGAACAGTTGCTACGCCGTGTTCCTGAGCTAGATCTGGTCATGGGGCCGCAGTATGCCAACCAGCTCGAAAGTTTGCTCTCTCAGGTAGACCAGGGCAATCAGGTGGTAGCGACCGAACCTGTGCATATTATGGAAGACATTACTAAGCCGCGTCGCGATAGTAAGGTGACGGCTTGGGTGAATGTAATCTATGGCTGTAATGAGCGCTGCACTTACTGTGTGGTTCCTGGTGTGCGAGGCCTAGAGCAGTCACGCACCAAAGAAGCCATCCGCGCTGAAATGGTAGAACTCGGTCAGCAAGGCTACACCGAAGTGACTTTGCTCGGGCAAAACATCGATGCCTATGGCCGTGACCTACCTGGCATTACGCCAGAAGGCCGCCGAGAAAACACCCTCACCGATTTGCTCTACTACGTGCACGATGTGCCTGGGATTGAGCGCATTCGCTTTGCCACCAGCCATCCACGTTACTTTACCGAGCGCCTAGTCAAAGCCTGCGCTGAACTGCCAAAAATCTGTGAGCATTTTCATATTCCGTTCCAGTCTGGTGACAATGATGTGCTCAAGGCCATGGGCCGGGGCTACACCCATGAGAAGTATCGCCGCATTATTGATACCGTGCGTCGCTACGTGCCCGATGCTTCAATTAGTGCAGATGTGATTGCAGCATTCCCAGGGGAAACGGAAGCGCAGTTTCAAAACACGCTGACGCTGATGGAAGACATCGTGTTTGACATGGTAAACACGGCAGCGTACTCTCCACGGCCAGGAACGCCTGCGGCTGAGTGGGAAAATCAGCTGCCAGAAGAAGTGAAGCAAGATAGACTGCAGCGGCTTAATCATTTGGTGTCGCAGCAGGCGGAGGCGCGATCGCAGCGATACAGAGGCCGCACCGAAACCGTTCTCGTAGAAGCTGTGAATCCTAAAAATCCCGATCAGGTGATGGGTCGTACCCGGGGCAATCGACTGACCTTTTTCCCAGGTGACATCAATGTCCTAAAAGGAAAAATAGTGCCCGTCACCATCACAGAAATACGAGCATTTAGCCTGACGGGTGAGCGTGCTCTGGTTTCTGCATAAGACTGCGGCATTGGTCTGTGGCATTGGTCTGCGGCATTAGTCTGCGATGGGTGAAAAAATTACGAAAGTTACGGTTTTTTTTCTGTAATTTCTACGGTGTATTGCGCCGGGACAGTCGGTAGGTTAAGGAATACCGCTTAGTTAAGACAAGTGAGCGCCGGGAATTTTATTTCATGGCGTTACCCTTAGCCTCCGTCATGACAGATTATCTTGCGCTATTGGACGCCGGTATCGAATGCTGGAACCAGTGGCGGGCCAGCCATCCCAATGAAGTCTGCACCTTAGAAGGGCAAGATTTAAGCCACGGATACTTCTTTGAGGGCAACTTTCGCAATGTTAATTTGCGCGGTGCAAACCTTCAGCGAGCTTGTTTGGTAGGGGCAGATTTTAGCGGCGCGGATCTTTCGAACGCGGATCTGACCGGAGCGTATTTGGGTGATGCCAATCTTCATGGGGCCGATCTGCACAATACTGATTTGAGCAAGGCCAATCTAGAACGGGCAGATATGCGCCGTACTCATCTAGCGGGAACGCGTCTGGCTGATGCAGATATTCGCACTGCTAAGCTGCCTGACCCTGAGCAAGATGTCTATGCCGATAGCGTGCTGTACTGGCTCTCCAAAAAAGAGGCGATGGGTCAACCAGATAAGCCGCTCGCTTCGGCAAAAGCAGCTAGCAACCGCAATCGTCAGCTGGCTACCCGGTCTCTGGTGGGGCCACGTCGTCTCTTTTCTAGAGGCACCAAAGAAACTAAAGCACAGCGTCAGCAAAATATTCGACTGTCAGGATTTGCGCCTTCGTCAAAACCAGCTGCCGGTTTGACCCGTCAGGTCAAGCAGTCTAAGTCTGCAACACCTGCCAGCGGTAGTGCCTCCAACGCTGCACAATCTTCCCAGTCTCAAAAGAAAAAAGTCCTTTCTTCACAACATCCGTCTTTTAAGCAGCCGTGGGGTAGACGACAGGCTGATAAACGCCTATTGCCCAAGCTTAAGCGATGGGGACAGCAGAATACTTGGGTCGTTACGGCAGCGGCTGCCGCGATCTCACTGGCCATTGGCATTCCACCTATTACCGCCCTCACCACAAACGCACAGCCGGAAATGGCCGCTCAATCTGGCACTTCACTCGCCCTAGCCAAATCACTGACGGGCGCCAGTCAAGTATGGTCTGTCGCAACCCACACGTCAGAAGAGGGCACTTCTTGGGTCATTGGCGGTGGCGATCAAGGACAAATAGAAATTTGGGATGGTGCAACTGGCGATACCCTACGCACCATAGATGCACATACGACCGGGATTAAAACCTTAGCCGTGTCTAGCTCAGGTCAATGGCTGGTTAGCGGCAGTCGCGATGGACTCAAGGTTTGGAATCCGCAGACGGGCGAGCTAATCCATTCGCTTGATGCGGCAGCGTCTACGATTGAAACTGTGGCGATTTCACCCGATGAAAGGAGCTTTCTCAGCAGCAATCAAGACGGTACGATTACTGCCTGGGATTTACGAACGGGTGATGCTCGCTACAGCATTGAGAATGATGCGAAGGTCTGGTCTATTGCGATCGCACCCGATGGAAAAACCTTTGTCAGCGGACGCGGCGATCGCACCATACAGCAGCGAGACCTGGCCAGCGGCGCGCTTATTCAAGACTTTAGTGGCCATGGGGCAGCCGTTCGCTCAGTTGCGATTAGCCCCGATGGCACAACCCTGGCCAGCGGCAGCACTGACGAAACCATTCGACTTTGGGATATGGCAACGGGGCGTTTGCAAACGACGCTTGAGGGGCACAGCGATCGCATCCTTAGCCTAGCCATCAGCCCAGACGGTAAAACCCTTGCCAGCAGCAGCACAGACGAAACCATTCGACTTTGGGACTTGCCTAGCCGTCAGCTAACCACCACCTTGGATGAGAGCGCAGATACCCTTGTGGCAATCGCCTTTGACCCCACAAATCAAACCCTGGTCAGCGGTGGCCAAAACCAGACAATTCAGATTTGGCAGTAGCCAAGCTAAATGACTCACCCGAATAGAGCAATACAAAATCTATAATTTATTAGGGATTCTCTCAGCAAAGATTCAGATCAGCGCCATACTCTTGGGAAAGAATGAGCCTGTGGCAACGATATCGCTGAGTAGAGGAAGTACTAATGTCTGTAGAATTTGATTTGGTCGTCATTGGAGGGGGCTCAGCTGGCCTCGTTGCGGCTAGTGCAGGCGCACAAATCAATGCCAGGGTTGCCCTAGTCGAAAAGCATTTACTCGGCGGCGACTGCCTGCACTACGGCTGTGTCCCCAGTAAGTCACTAATTCACGCGGCGCAAATCGCCTACAACGTAAAAACCGCCTCTCGCTTTGGTATTTATACCAGCGAGCCTACGATTAACCTGGCCGAAGCCATGGGCCATGTGAGCAGCGTTGTTGAAACGATTCAGAAGCATGACTCTACAGAACGCTTTGAAAAGCTCGGCGTAGACGTCATTTACGGGACTGGTCAATTTATTGATGAAAACACGTTTGAAGTCAACGGTCGTCAGCTAAAGGCCAGAGCATTTTTAATTGCCACGGGTTCTCGGCCTACGATACCGCCAGTTGAAGGGCTCAAAGAAGCAGGCTTTTTGACCAATGAGCAAGTCTTTAATGTAAAGGAGCGGCCTAATGCGCTAGCAGTTATTGGTGCTGGCCCTATTGGTTGCGAGTTAGGACAGTCTTTTTCTCGGTTGGGCTCTGAAGTGACGTTACTCTCGAGTCGCGACGTCATTATGCCAAAAGAAGATCCAGAAGCGGCAGCGGTTGTGCAAGAGCACATGTCTGCTGAAGGTATTCGCATTTTGAACAATACCCGCGCTAAAAAAGTAGACGTGATTAATGGGCAAAAGCATATTTCTACGGGCGGTGAGACGATTGTTGTCGATGAGATTTTGATTGCGACGGGACGAACGCCGAATGTAGACTCGCTAAATCTAGAGGCTGCGGGCGTTGACTACGATAAAAAAGGCATCAAGGTAGACGATAAATTACGCACCAGCAACAAACGCATTTATGCTGCTGGTGATGTGATTGGGGGCTATCAGTTTACGCATGTAGCGGGCTACGAAGCAGGGGTTGCTATGCAAAATGCCCTCGTGATGCCGACCAAGAAGGCAGACTACCGGGTGATTCCGTGGGCGACCTTTACAGAGCCTGAGCTATCGCGGGTAGGCCTTACAGAAAATCAGGCACGCGATCGCTATGGTGATGATGTGTTTGTACTTAAGCAGGGCTTTGACGGCGTTGATCGTGCCCTGGCTGAATCTGCTGGCTATGGCTTTGCCAAATTCATCACGAAAGGAAACGGAGAGATTTTGGGTGCGCATATCGTCGGCCCCCATGCTGGTGAACTCATTCATGAGGCCGTCTTAGCCATGAGCAACAATCTCAAGGTAAGCGCGCTGCAATGCATTCACATATACCCTACGCTCAGTGAAATCAGCCCTAAAACAGCCTTGCAGCTCACAAAGCAAAAGTATGCGAAGAATACCTTCTTGCAAAGCACCTTAAGAAAATTCTTCAACTGGCGACGTTCGATTGCGGGCTAGGGATTTGGTAGAAGCGTCAATGCAAGCATTTAACACAAGCATTTAACGTAAGGCTTCCTTCAAATGTTTTTTCCAATGAGCCTCTCTTGTGAGAGGTGTACGCGCGGTGCAAAACATGTACTGTAGTCTTACAGAGCAGTGTAGATTTTTTTATCCGGTCTTACTTACTTTAAGTGTTGACTGTGATCGTGCCATGGCAGAGTCACCTGTTTCAATTTTAAGAGATAGCATCGACCGCTGGAATCAGTGGCGCGCAGCTCATCCTGGCCAGCCCTGTAGTTTGGCTGGTCAAAACTTGAGCGGTGGCTATTACTACGAGGGTGATTTTAGCCATGTGGATCTCAGCGAGGTTGATTTACGGCGGGCCTGCTTAATTGGTGCCAATTTTAGAAATGCCGATCTTAGCGGTGCTAACTTAAGTGATGCCTATGTTGATGGAGCTGATTTTCGAGGCGCGATTCTAACAGGCACCTTATTAGAAGGTGTTAACTTGTCTAGAGCGCTCAGAGATGATTCTATGGCTCGCGCTAAGCAACTCTCTGAGCCAACATCGAGAGAAGCCTCAAGCAAAAACTCAAGAGAGATCGTAAAAGAGAACCCTGCGGAAAAATACAAAGTAGAGAAGTCCAAGAAAGAGAAGTCTAAGAAAGAGAAGTCTAAGAAAGAGAAGTCTAAGAAAGAGAAATACAAGGAAGAGAAGTACGAGAAAGAAAAATACCAAAAAGAGAGATATGCAGAGGGCGTTACTATAGCCACTCGCCAGCCACTTGGCGTGCATGAGCGCCAGCAAACAATACAAGAGACTCGCCCAGCAGCCAGCTCACAGCCAGCCAGATCGCAGACAGCGACACAGCTCGCGGTAAAGGCGACTCAATCAACAGCAAACAAAACTATAGAAGAGGCTAGTCGCACTCAACGCGATAGGTCTTTTCCATTTTTGCTGCCTGCGATCGCAACTGTAGGAATGGCCGTCGCGCTGTCAGCAGCCTTATTCTATGTTGCCGTTTTTAATAACCCCTTCCGCTCGCGGACTGATACTGCCACAGACTCTACTCTGGATACTGCCGCAGACTCCGATACTGCTACGCCAGTGGGTTCATCTCCTAATCCGCCGAGTCTTAGTTTAGTAAAATCCCTGCGCGAATCTAGCCAGGTTTGGGCGGTAACAACCTTTATGCGCCCAGATGGACGTGTTTTGGTGATGGGTGGCAATAGCGATGGCGACATCACAATTTGGGATGGGCCCACGGGTGAAATTTTGCACCGGCTCACCGACCATAACGATACGATTAGAACGCTGGCGGTATCGCCTTCTGGTCAGCGTTTGGTCAGCGGCAGCGGCGATGGTATTAAAGTTTGGCAGCCCGAAACGGGAGAGCTGCTGTACAGCTTACCGGCGGAACCTGGATTTCCCATTTGGTCAGTGGCTATCAGCCCAGATGAGCAAACGTTTGTCAGTGGCGACTATAGCGGCAATATTACAGTGTGGGATTTGGAGACTGGCGAGCAGCGCTATCGTCAGCAGGTGGATGTGCCTGTTTGGTCTGTAGCGGTTGCCCCAGATGGGGACTCTTTTGTCAGTGGTAGCAGCGATCGCACAATCCGTCAGTGGTCACTGACAACTGGTGAACTCATTCAAGAATTAACTGGCCATAAAGACGCCGTGCGTGCAGTGGCCATTAGTCCCGATGGGGAAACACTCATCAGCGGTAGCTGGGACGCCACGATAAAAGTTTGGGACTTAGCGAGCGGTGAGCTTACCGATACGCTAGATAGTCATAGTGACCGAGTCGTGAGCTTAGCGATTAGCCCCGACGGGCAGTCGTTTGCTAGCAGCAGCGTGGATCGTACCCTCAAGATTTGGGATTTGCCTAACCGCCAGCTCGCTAAAACGCTAGACACCAGCGATAACTGGGTTTTAACCGTTGACTTTGATCCAGCAGAGCAAACGCTGGTGAGTGGCGGAAAGGATCAAACTATTAAAATCTGGCAGTAGCTATCTGGCAGCAGCTATCTGGCAGTAGCTATCAGCTTTTGTGAGTCGTCTTTAGCTGTTGAATTTGGCTGTTTGACTGCCAGGTTTAATCGTCTTGGTTTAATCATTAATGATGAAGATATCTTCATTCCCAGACAGCTGTAGCAAGGCCATTATTGGATAGTACGATTGGCGTTCCTACAATCTACTGAAATCTGCGCAGCATACGTTGTTATTAAAATACTTGAAAAGTCTCCGTGTAATCTAGGCTACTTTATGTGCGAGTGGTTTATCAGAGAAGGCTTTGGAAACTAACGTATTAGAGAATTCGCAACGCAAACAGCTATTAGGCAGTATTTATCTATACCACTGTTTACGTATGTCTTGCTTAGTGCGGTTATTTATGGGGTAGCGTCAGGTTTTTCTGCCTAAAAGTTCTAATAAAATAATCTGATGAAGTCTTGTAACGCCTGCTGAAATTGACAGTATCGTGATGAGCATACTGAGCTGTGATTCTTACTCACTTAGTGCTCTCTACTTCTTTGGCCCACATGGACTGTTCTACTCTTATCAAGCAAGGCGTCGAAAGCTGGAATCGTTGGCGCAGTACTCAGGCAGATGAGGTTCTTAGCCTTGCCGGACAAGACTTGAGCCATGGTTATTTCTTTGAAGGTGACTTTAGCGGTGTCGATTTAACAGGTGCAGACTTGCGACGCGCTTGTTTGATAGGTGCTGATTTTAGCGGTGCTAATCTTACCGATGCCGATCTTAGAGATGCCTATTTGGGAGATGCTAGCTTTGAGAACGCAAATATAAGTAACGCTAACTTTATTGGGGCTCACTTAAACGGTGTTGATTTGGCGCAGGCTAATTTTTTGGAGTCTGCGCTGCTGCACGGAGAAGACATACCTGAAGAAGTTTCTATACAGGCAGCACAGCTAGAGGCCCTCAAGCAGCGCCGACAAGCTAGAAAGTCAGCTACTCGAAATCGGGTTATGCAGATTGCGATCGCGCGTTTATCGCAGCGCGTAAAGGGTCATCGCAGTGCCTCAAAAGATAATCTGCTAATAGATGCGGTAGAAAAGCTCAAAGAAGAAACTGCGTCATGATGTCGAGGTAGGCCGCTGGACTTGCTAGGTGGACATTGTGTCCGCAGTCTTTAATGACAATAATCTTGGCAAGTGAGGGTGAATTTTGGTGACAGGCTTCCAACATTTTTTTGTTGATGTCTATAAACTTTTGGTCGAGTTTGCCGGTGAGCAACAGTACAGGCTGCTCAATAGCCTCTAAGTTTTGCCAGAGGGAAGGCTGTCTGCCTGTACTAAAACCGCGCAGTGCCCGTGCTAGCTGCTGTGGATTGTTGTCAGCCCTGCGCTGTAGCATCTGTTGAAAAAGCAGTTGATGCCGCTTTAAGTCAGCAAAGAGAGGGTTGTTGTACCAGTGAGTCAGAAACGTGGGGAAAGGTGTGGTCTCTATTGTGTGTGCGATCGCATCATCTTTTTGCTGTCGTGTTTGCTGTTCTTTAAGGCTTTGTAACCCAGGAGAGGCCGACTCTAACACAACTCGTGAAATCAGTGCTGGATATAGGCAAGTCAAATACAGTGCTAGCCGTCCGCCCATAGAGTAGCCCGCTAAGTGGGTGCGAGAGATATTGAGGTGTTGCAGCAGCGCTTTTAA
>JBCBKQ010000039.1:0-28761 GCA_038521595.1 Cyanobacteria bacterium J06627_28
AACGAGGGCTGTAGCCTTTTGTAGTGGCGTAAGCTAAGCGAGAGAAGCTATGGTTCAGCGCTTACTAAATTCCAATCAAACCAGTCAACCCAAAAACCAGTCAACAAGAAAACCCACCTCCAAATCAAACAAGACCCAAATCAGAACCTTGCACTAATTGCAGCTGCGAATCAAAAACCTGCTCAAACTGTTCTATCAAAACCGCCTGCACAGACTCAACACTCACATCAGGCAAAAACTGCGCCATAGCCCCCACTCGCTTACCTTCCAAACCACAGGGCACAATCCGGTCAAACCCACTCAAATCAGGGCAGACATTCAGCGCAAACCCATGCATCGTGATCCACTTGCTCACCTTAATCCCAATCGCCGCCACCTTACGATCATCAACCCACACACCTGTCATGCCACTCACCCGCTCACCGCACAAACCATAGCTATCCAGGGTGCGAATAATTACCTCTTCAAGCTGTCTCAAATACCAGTGCAAATCCAGCTGATAACGCCGCAGATTCAAAATGGGATAGCCCACCAACTGTCCAGGGCAGTGATACGTCACCTCCCCGCCGCGCTCCACGCGATGCAGCTCATACTCATCAGCCTCAGTATCAAAGCGAACGAAGCGCAAGTCAGCGCCCTGACCCAAGGTATACACCGGCGGATGCTGCAACAGTAATAGAGTATCTTTTACCGTTAAATGAGAAAGCCCCGATAAAGTAGCCTTGTGCATACCGACCAGCTGCTGCTGCCACTGCCAAGCACGCCGATACGGCACCATAGGCGCCAAATATAAATATCCGTGATTCATGATTTTATGAGCTGTGCTACCCATACTCACCCTACAAATAACCATGAGCAAAACGGCTGAAGTCAAGAATTATCAACGGATGCTTCAATTCTTGACAGAATATAATCATCGATTTTTGTGAGTGCTAGGGTAAAAGAGTATAAACCTACCGCCACTATCGGGAGGCTGCTTTATGAAGCTAGTAATCCAGGGTAAAAATATTGAGATTACAGACGCCATTCGCAATCACGTCAATCAAAAAATTGAAAAGGCCACGGCCCACTTTCAAACCCTCATCAACAAGGTAGACGTTAATCTATCTGTCGAGAACAACCCTCGGATCGCGCCCAAGCAAGCAACAGAAGTCACCATTTATCTAAGCAATGCGGTCGTGCGAGCTGAAGAAAGCAGCGAAAATATGTACGCCACCATTGACATGGTGACCGACAAAGTTACCCGTCAGCTCCGCAAATACAAAGAAAAACGGCGAGACCAAAGCCACGCATCGGTACGCCCCATCAATGTAGATGCAATGCTCAACGCCCCTGACATTGCGCCCGAAGACAACTCAGACATCAGCGAAGTCCTCAATAATCAACCCAAGCTGCCCGATACCGTAGTGCGCAGCAAATACTTCGCCATGCCGCCCATGACCGTACAAGCCGCCCTAGAAAACCTAGAGATGGTTGGTCACGACTTTTATATGTTCCGCAACGTAGAAACCAACGAAATCAACGTCATATACGAGCGAAACCACAAAGGTTACGGGCTACTACAGCCACGACAGAGCCACAATAAAGACAGCAAAAACAACCTCACCGATACCGTTATGACCAATGTCACCCCGATGAAAAAGGCGGTCTCATAAGTCACACGCTATCAGAACAGACTAGAAAAGGGCACAGTTTTTGTGCCCTTTTCTATGCTTAATCTTCTCAGCTTTTACAGCTAATCACTACGCAGCTACCAACAGCGAATCGAGTTGACCTTTACGCTCGAGCGCATGAATATCATCACACCCACCAATGTGCTTATCGTCAATAAAAATCTGTGGCACAGAGCGTTTACCAGCCCGTTCAGCCATTTTGCTACGCGCCGCTTCATCACCGTCAATACAGTACTCGGTATAGTCAACCCCCTTAGAATCCAGCAAAGATTTTGCTCGAACACAAAACGGACATCGACTCCACGTATAAATTTCAATCTTAGGCTGCATGGTCTTCCCCCTTTAGGTTGTAGTTGACTTGATTTTTAGACAGATGCAAACATCTCTGAATAAAAAGCATTGGCAGAAGTATATACTCCACCACCGTTAGTGTAAGGGGCACAAGGTTATTGCGTAGTATTCTTCGAGGCTTAATTCGCTTCAGTATGTAGTGTTCTCTAATGCACAAGGATAATGCGAAAGAAGCCTCAGACAAGGACGCTTCAGGACGTAAAACGCTCCAGTGCTAGCTGTCTTCAGACTCTGCCGACAAATGCACTGTAAAAGACACATCCTCAACCGTCACAACGTCATTGTCATAGAGCTTACGCCCACGCCTTAGCTCCATCTCGCCATTGACCGCTACTTCGCCACTACGAATAATGAGCTTGGCTTCTCCACCAGAGCGAGCAACGTCCGTTACCTTTAGGAACTGGTCGAGCTTGATAAAAGTGTCTGGCATAAAGAGCTCTGCAAGATGTGGCCTTCAATGCTCTCACTATAGCGAGTCTTATACCAGTGCAGGTTCAGGTGCTTCCATCGTCTGCAAAACTTGCTGCGCATTGGCAACGGCTTCTTGCTGCTGACTTTCCGCCGCCTGTAGCTGTGAAACCACTGACGAAACTGCCTCCAGCTTCTGCGAAAAACCACTAATGCATTCCTCAATGGACCCAAGCAAAGATTCATAGAGACTCACCTGTCCCTTTGCTTCACCAATGGCCTGCTGCCCAGCAGCACAGTTTGAGACAGCGTCGTCTGCCGCCTGGCGATATTCCGCCACCTGCGCCTGCTGTGCCTGCCGCGCCTGCTTCAACGCATCAATTTCAGATTGAACTTGGGCGCTATCGGCCTCCACCTGCTGAATCTGTTCACCTAGCCGGGCACGCAGCTCATCAATTTCATCAAGCACTGGCTCTAGCTCTGCAGCAGCGCCCGTGCCCTCACTGGCCAACCCTTGACGACGCAGCAAAACGGCCCGGTGCTGGCTCAGCACTTCCTCGCGCTCTAACAAATTACGCCGCTGGCCTACCAGGGTTCGATTTAGCATTACGTGACGATCTTTTTCCTCAGCGATTTCTGTTTCCAGCTGTAGGCGATCATAATCACTCACCGAATCTAACTTTGCCTTGAGCGCATCAATATCTTCTTGCTGAAGCTTTAGCTCTTCTTCCTGGTCATTTACAAAGCGCACCATCTTATCAAGGTCTTGTTCTAGATTAGCCACCAAAGTCTGCAAGTCTGCCTCTGGCATTGCCTCCAGCGCAACCACATCAACTTTCTTGCTTAATCGCACCTTATCAGCAGAGTTGAGCAGTTCGTATACACGCTGATGCAAATCTGTTTGATTTTTTAGCTGATCGGTCAATAGCTGATTTTGCTCTTGCTTAGCACCTAGCAAAACTTGCTGCTGCTGCAAATGAATTTGCGTATTGTGCAATGCCGATTCAGCTTCAGTAAGCGATCGCTTAGCCTCAGATAACGCATCAGTTTGAGCCGTCAGGCTAGCCTCTGCTTCCGAGACATCTACCCGCCTTTGCTCTAGTCGCTGCTGATTTTCACCCAGCTTCGCGCGATATCCTTCTAACAAATCAAACGCTGCCGATAAATCGGACTCTGCCATAGAAGCGTCTACACTCGCCTGCGACAACTGAGCTAGCGCAGAGCGCATCTGAGCTGCCTGCTCATCGCTCATGCCAGTAGCCACATTATTTTGATGAGACTCTTGCTGCTCCTCAAATCGCTGAATTTCGCCATTAAGATGAGCCCAAGCCCCTTCCAATTCAGCATTCTTGCGCGTTAGGTCTTCTTGTAGCTGCTCTACCTCAGCTTTTTGAGCCTCTATTTCTTGGCGCTGAGCCTCTATCTTTTCTAAGTCAGCCTCTGCCTGCTCGACCTGGTCTTGCCGAGTTTCTATCTCCATCTCACGCCGATTAAGCGCCTGACTCTGATAGGTCAAAGACTCTTTCCACTGCTCAATCTCATCGCGCTGAGATTTAGATTTTTTATTCAGACTCGAAAAATTTTGAAGTACGCTTACTAGCGTCCGTCCTGCCTCTTGATGACGTTTCACCTGGCGATTGTTCGTCAGCTCAATCAAAACCAAAACGCCGCTGGCATAGGGCGTATCATCTGGCGCGGCGATTAGCTCTTCACCTGGTACAGTGCTCCAATCGTGCTCAGAACGCTGAGCGGCAAGCAGCTTGAATTCTGCTTTTCCGCCACCCATAAATCCACTCTTTTTCTGTGTTTCAGCTAGATAAAGCACGCTGGCATTCCCTCTATTTAGGCAGGCTTGGGTATGGGCTCTCAGTATGCCCATGGCCGATAAATTTGCATCAAATCTGCGCTCTACACCTCTGCTAGTGCAAGCCGAGCTAGACGTGTTCTATATGTTCCCGGTCAGTCCAAATGGATTAACACTCAAGTCGCCATATTTTTTACTGTCTTTAGCAAACCTATTGCTGTAGACCTACCGTTGGTTAGGCAAACTTCACTCACATCGAGCCGCTGACTTTTTCCCAGTCTTTTTTCCAAAAAACTACTGCTGTCTGGCTCTATATATCTAGCTCTTCAGCAGCTGCAGAGCTGCTGAAGACACGACTGGGGGCCACAACTCTTAATCAAAAGGAAACTCTTCTGCGCAAGCCTCCTAAAGCATCAAGAGGCTTGCGATACAAGCGGTATTGGTTCAAATCTGGCTAGTCATGCTCTGTACGTAAAACCATCATGCAACAGCCATTGGCTCAAAGCCCGCCATAGCGGCTTGATTCAGACAGTGGTAAAAGCAGTCATCCAGCAGATTTATCAACTAATGTTTAACAAATGAAACAACGGAGGGTACCTTGATCGCACAGCAACTGATTTCACCATCCCTAATTCCACTATCTCCAAGTTCCACGGCTAGAGAACCGTCTGTGAGAGAAAACCACCGATTGAATCGGTGTGCAAACCAGAGTAGGCTATGCGCTATTCTCTATCTCTCGGGGAATGCTTGACCCAGCTGATAGCACTACGGCCATCGCCGGATGCATTCGACGATGGCTAACCGCTTAGCGCTCTGTGAAACAATTCCCGTGCAATAAAGGTTTTACCAAGCCGGCAATGTATGGAGCATAGGCGGCAAACGCTATGAACGGGTTGGGCAGCACTTATTTGGGCAGGTTACGCTGCTCCAGGATTGCAAAAGGTTATGAGCACAGTTTTAGTCATTGAAGACAGCGTCACCCAACGAGAGATGATGAAAGAGCTGCTAGAAGATAGCGGATTAAGCGTCACTGTCGCTAACGATGGGATTGAAGCGCTTCAAATGCTACGAGGCGCGCGACCTGATCTAGTACTGTTAGACATCGTAATGCCAAAAATGAATGGTTATGAAGTCTGCCGCCGCATCAAATCCAATTCGGCAACCCAAGACGTCCCTGTGGTGATGTGTTCCGCGAAAGGGGAAGAATTTGATCGCTACTGGGGGATGAAGCAAGGGGCGGATGCATACATTGCCAAACCTTTTCAGCCAACTGAACTTGTTGGCACCGTCAAGCAACTACTACAGGGGTATTAGAACCTTTAACAACCATGGTAGGAAATCCTGACTTTCAAACTATTTCCGGACAGGATCAGGCCCCTGAACTGCAAGAAATCGAAACGCCAGAAGGCGAACTACATCTGCGTTTTTTTATTACCGAAGACGAGGAGTTCGCTCTGCCTGCAACCGGGATTCGCCGCATTATTGAACATGCCCCCGATCAAATCACTCCTGTCCCCAATGTATCTCCCTTGCTGCTTGGCACGCTCAATCAGCAGGGCCGCGTGATCTGGGTTGCTGACTTAGGTCAGTTTTTAGGGTATTCCAAACCCATGAATACTGACCGTGCTGAAATTCCAGTCATTGCCGTCGAAGAGCAAGGCACCATGCTAGGACTAGCGGTTCATCATGTCATTGGCACGGACTGGCTAGATGGAGACTCATTGAAGGCGACCTCCAACCCCTCTGATGCCATGGCTCCCTTTATTAGGGGTGAGTGGACATTGGAGTCAGATAAGTCGTTAAGGTTGTTAGATCACATTGCGATTTTGCGCTCAGCTCGCTGGGTCGCATAGCTGATTACACAGCTGGCCCTATAAGACCCCCCAATACAAACCACTAGGATTTACGAACGGCAAGAGGAACAAGAACAATGGCATCGGGCACTGACTACGCACAATCTTATCAGGCGGCAGAAAAAGCCTACATGCAAGGAAGCTATGAG
The DNA here is from genome assembly GCA_038521595.1 of Cyanobacteria bacterium J06627_28. GTDB lineage: Bacteria > Cyanobacteriota > Cyanobacteriia > Phormidesmidales > Phormidesmidaceae > Phormidesmis. The sequence continues at coordinate 6,239 of JBCBKQ010000039.1, forward strand.
GAAGCGGCAGCAGCCATCGACCAACTGGCTAACGACTATCCTACGGACCCTAGTGTTTTACTGCTCAGAGGACATATCTATTGCTACGGGCTGCAGCAATACGAAGTGGCCCAGCAGCAGTACAAGACCGTATTACAGATCTCTTCAGATCCAGAGTTTGTAGACTACGCAAAAAATGGCCTAGAGTATGCCAGTCAGTCTGGTACCCAACCCAGCGAGGATAGTTTCAATGCAGCTATCTCACCTATGCCAGATGAGTTCGACGAAGGACTCTCAGAAGCAGCGGCTAATCTAGAAACAGTAGAAGAAGCATCTGTAGAAAGTTGGGCAGAAGCTGAAACAGAAGATCTTGAAGAGACTCCTCCAAGCGATGATCTCGATATTTTCAGCGCCTTTGACGAAGCAGAAGACAGTGTTAGCGCGAGTGAAGGCAGTAATCCTTTTGAGTTTTCGGCCGATCAGCCGCTCCCAGCTAGTGACGCCGTGGAAGCCGGCAACCCGTTCGGCAATCCATTTAGTAACGACGAGTCCTTGTCGCAAACACAAGAAGAAGATCCATTAACGGCAGCGACGCTAGACGATCCTTTTGGAATGCCTGCTGCTGAAAACGCCGCTGCCGATGAAGGAATGACGACCTTCAGCAACGCAGCAAGCGATGCCACGGCTGACTTTGACATGGCCGAGTTTAATGAGGCCTTTGGTGACACCAGCGACTCAGCTCAAGCACCACACGTACAGCAGTCTGTAGAGCAGCACAAAGAGGCAAACAGTGCATTTGGCTCCGCGACAGGAGACGCGTTTGCAGACAGCGCTTTTGATGACTTCGCAGCGCTAGATGACCATGACATCGCAGACAGTGAAGACTTTGCTGATTTGTCTTTATCGTCACCGTCTGGAGCAGGCACTGAAGATAAGACACTGTTTATGATGGATGAACCGGCAGAGTCCTCCACAAATAGCACCTCCTCAACAGAAGACGGGGAGAACGCCAATGTCTCTTTTGACAGTGCACCTACCCCCATTGACTTTGACCAAGACAGCTTTGGACAAAGCAATTTTGAAGCACAGGAAGACCCTACGGCCTATGCTGATAGCTTCGATGACTTTGATGATTTTGAAAGCGTCCCAGAGTTTGATCTTTCGGATAGCTCGGCTGGCTTTACGAGCCCTTCTGTTGGGGCTGTGCCCAGTCAGTTTGGCAACTCTCAAGTAGGCAACAGTGAGTTTGAAAATAGCGGATTTGGGAGCGGTTTAGCCGCTGTTGGCACGGATAATTTTGCCAGCACACCTGCTACCCCACTTCCTGTTTTTAATAAGAAAGCGGTGAGTAATCCTAAGCCTCGCAAACAAGGCTCTCTAGCCCCCATCGAAAACGCGTCTATGACGACTAAGCGATTGATATTGGCAGGCTCGGTCGGGCTATTAGGTGCGATCGCAGTGGGCGCAGTCAGTCTATTCACAGCACCCGCCACAGCCAAGTCTCCCGTCTCCTCGCTGGCCTCAGGCGGCACAGCCGGGCTCGTCAGCTTTGGCAGCATCATGGGCTTGGGCTACCTTTTTGACCGACGGACTAAAGAAACAGTCAATGAGCTTCAGGTACGCTTTAACCAAATTTCCACTGGCGATCTCAATGCTCGGGCCACCATCTTCACCCGTGATGAATTTGGCCAGCTATCTGAAGGATTTAACCAAATGGCCAGCGCCATCTTTACCACCACAAGCGAAGCCCAGAGGAAAGCACAAGAGCAAGAGCAAGCTAAGGAAGACTTACAGCGACAGGTTATCCGCTTACTAGACGATGTAGAAGGCGCAGCTAGAGGCGACCTCACCGTCAAGGCAGAGGTCACTGCAGACGTACTTGGCGCAGTGGCAGACTCCTTTAACCTTACGATTGAGAACCTGCGGGAAATTGTAAAACAGGTAAGTGTAGCTGCTCGTCAGGTAAGTCAGGGCTCCACGGAAAATGAATCGTTTGCCCGGTCGCTTTCTGCAGACGCATTGCGACAGGCCGAAGAACTCGCCGTTACGCTGAATTCGGTTCAGGTAATGACAGACTCCATTCAGCGTGTGGCCGAAAGTGCCCGCGAAGCCGAAGAAGTAGCCAGATCTGCCAATGAAACAGCGCTCCGAGGCGGAGAAGCCGTAGAGCGAACAGTGGCAGGTATTTTAGACATTCGAGAAACCGTTGCCGATACCACTCGCAAGGTAAAACGCCTCGCCGAGTCTTCTCAAGAAATCTCTAAGATTGTTGCTTTAATTTCTCAGATTGCTTCTCGAACCAACTTACTCGCCTTAAACGCCAGTATTGAGGCTGCTAGAGCTGGTGAGGCCGGACGTGGATTTGCAATTGTAGCGGACGAAGTTCGCCAGCTAGCAGACCGAGCAGCTAAAGCTTCTAAAGAAATTGAGCAAATCGTCTTGCAGATTCAAAGTGAGACGGGCGGTGTGATGACCGCGATGGAAGAAGGCACGCAGCAAGTTATCGAAGGGACAAGACTAGCAGAGCAAGCCAAGCAGTCTCTCGACGATATTATTCAGGTATCTAACCGAATTGATGTCTTAGTACGCTCAATTACAGCGGATACTGTAGAGCAAACAGAGACTTCTAGGGCGGTAGCGCAGGTAATGCAGTCTGTAGAGCTCACCGCCCAAGAGACCTCTCAAGAGTCGCAGCGAGTGTCTGGCTCACTGCAAAATCTGGTAGGTGTTGCGAAGGACTTACTAACGTCAGTAGATAAGTTTAAGGTAAGCACAGCTAAGGAGAAGGCCTAAATTTGAGCAAACGCAGCAGCTGACTGACGCACTGACAGCAAACACAGCTTTACAGCCGACCCGTCGACAATTAGCCATTACACACTTACTTCGGACTGCATTAAGGGAGATTCGCAGCTATGCTGCCTGAGCAACAACAACGCATCATGGGCTATTTCATTGAGGAGGCCAAAGACCACCTCAACACCATTGAACAGGGGTTGCTCAGCCTTCAGGCCACTATCGCAGATAGCGAAAAGGCCAATGAAATTTTTAGAGCGGCGCACTCGGTAAAAGGGGGTGCGGCCATGCTGGGCCTAGAGAGCATTCAAAAAACGGCCCACCGTATGGAGGACTACTTTAAGGTTCTCAAAGAGTCGCCCGTGCAGGTAGACAGCACGCTAGAAACGATGTTTCTACGAATTTCTGATGGGCTGAAAGATCTGTTAGAACAGCTTGAAGGCCCGTTTGGATTGACGCCCGAAAAGGCTCAGGAAATTATGGCTGGGGTTGACCCGGTATTTGGGCAACTAGAAACTCACTTAGATAAATTAGTGGGGCAATCAGGAACGGGGAAAGGGGCGACTGCACCTGGAAGCGCAAAGAGCGACGCACTACAAATCAGCTTCAAACAAGACGTTGCCGATTTGCTCCGACAAATGCTGGCAGCATTCAAGCAAACTGACAACGAAGAAAGTCGCAAGGCGCTCTATAACGTTTGTACACAGCTGACGGCCATTGGCGAACGGTTTGAGCTATCCGCCTGGTGTGATTTGACTGAGACAGCACGCCTAGCCTCTGGCAATCCAGCCAATGAGTACAGAACCCTGGCCCCTATTCTGATTAAAGACATTAAAAAGTCTCAGGAGTTAGTCCTTGCAGGTAGAGCTTCAGAAGTCTCAGTTTCTGACACACTACAGGCTCTGCTACCAGAAGATATTTTGGCGGTGGACACAGACGAGACCCCTGCAGAAACAGATGACTTATTCGACGATGATCTCTTTGGCAACATTGAACCTGAAGAAGATTTAGATGGACTGTTTGGCTCAGAGCCTATCCAAGAGGCATCAGGCAGTCCTGACTTGGGAGATGCCTCCTCGTCAGCTGATTCATCAGAGACTGGGCCTACCTCTGAGGAGCCACCGATTGATCGCCTCAGCGTTGATTTAGATTTTGATGAGATTCCCTCAGAACTCTCTGCGCTCAATCGCGATGCTGGCAGTGATGCCAAAGCGGATGAATCTTTAGATGCACTGTTGGCAACGGTCAACGTTACAGGGCCAGATGTCGGCACAGAAGAGCTAAACAGCCTCGCAGATTTATTCGATGGCGATCTAGATGAGCTGGACAACACCCTAGGAGCCCATCCATTTGTTTCAGAAGAGATGCGTCTGCATCCCGAGAAAATAGACCTGGCAGAAGAAGACGACCTCACCGATCTGCTTGGCAGCGATATTTCAGAAGAGCTTAATCAAACGTCAGCAGCTAACTCTGATGAGATAGAAGATGACCTCTTTGGTGGCACGCTGACAGATGGTGGCTTCGCAACTGCCGATGACCTAGATTTGGATGCCATTGATGAACCCATCGAAGCGCCCAATGAGCCTGCTACGACATTTTCTGAGATGGACTCTCTTACAGAAGATGTCTGGGGTACAGACACTGATATTAATGGCAATGATAGCGACGGTCTGTTTGGAGCAGATCTGGGAGGCTTATTTGAAGAAGCGCCTGCCGCAGATAGAGTAGGTGACCAAGGCGGAGAGTTCACTGAACCTGTGTCAACAGCATCAGCAGACCCTGTTGACTTAGATCTTTCGGACTTAGAGGCACTTGATTTGGAAGTGCCAGAAATGCCGCCTTCAGAGTTAGATGACTTGGACTTGGAAGGGCCCTTCCAACCGTTTGAGCAAGATGAAACAGGCACAGAAGGCTCAAGTCTAGGAGACATAGACTTAGAGCAAAAAAGCTTTAGTCAAACTAGTGAAGACATCTCTGCGGAAGTCGAGGAAAAGCGACGGGCAGCAGCTGAGGCCTACCAATATGCAGAAGCACCGGCTGTCAGCCTATTTTCTGACGAGCATATTAGCCCTAGTGAAGAGGAGATCGAGTTCCCAACGTTGACGGGTGTCAAATTAGCAGAAGCAGAAAAAGATATTGACAGCTTCTTTTTAGATACTGATGCTGGGCAAGAAAACAGTGATTTTGAGCTGCCAGATTTGGCAGAGCCATCAGCGACAGAAGTCGCTGATGATCCCTGGGGCGAGCTATTACCAGAGGGTTCGCAGGAAGAGCTTGGTAGTGAACTAGAAAATTCAGCGCCGGAAAATTTAGAACCTGAAAGTGCAAACCTTGAAGAACAGAATGACGAAGCGCTACTTGATCTAAGTCTCTCAGAGGTAAAACAATCTACTCAAGACTTCACCCATGACAATGATGATGTTGACTTTGGCGAGATTAGTGAAGAAGCTGACCTACTGGACAATCATGATGAAAGCCAGTACGCCAGTGATGAATTACCGCAGGATTTAAACAGTGCGATAGATGAAGTAAAAGACACCAAAAACATAGATACTGACTTAGTCGATCTCTTTGGAGATACTGAAGCAACTGACAGTATTGATGCAGACCAAGGCTCTGATGAACTTTGGGATGATCTCATGACGCCTTCTGAGGAAGGAGATTTACCATCGTCGTCTGACGATGAGTTCTCTTTTGAAGCTGAAATAGAAGAAGGCAATAAAGCAGAGGCTGTTGTAGAAGATCAAGCTGATTTTTCTGACGAGCTGTTTGAGAAGAGATTGCCTGAGGAGAAGCTGCTTGAGGAGGGGCTGCCTGAAGGAAACAAAAGAATTGCTCAGGATGAGCCGATTCAGAATGAGACCGATTTACCAGCTAACGACACGGGCGAACTCGATAGCGCTAGCGATGACCAAGAGCGACCCGACAGCCCGCTATCCGAAAAAGCAATCCCTTCCGATGATTTTTCGGACTTTAGTCTTGAACTGGCAGATGGAGAAGAGACATCAGCAGATGAGTCGGTGTCAAATGACTTTTCTCTGGATGATTTCTTGGAGGATGAATTATTAGAAGATGGCGTGGCAAGTAGCGCTGAAAATGTCACATCTAACGTAGCAGATGAAGACGATCTCTCTGGGGACGATCTTTTTGATGTAGCAGAGAACGCAAGCATAGAACAAACAGCTGAATCGAGCGTTGACAATCTTTTTGATGACGACTTCTTGAGCGACACGAGCGAAGACGCTGAACATCAAATAGCAGCAGAGACAGCAGAGGAATTAGAGAGTTCAGTGAAGACGGACTCACCCGAGTTAGAAGGTGATGCCTTTGACGATTTGGACTCCTTATTAGCAGAAGACACATCAATACCCGATGTGATGGAGGCTGATGCTTCTACCATTGCAGAACCCATCCCGCAGACCCAAAACAATAGTCAGGGTGAGCAGTCGTCTGCCTCAGCCGAAGAAGATGACTTTGGTGACTTAGAGAGATTGCTAGATGACGGAGACATGGAGACTCCGGTGCCAGCTGCTGCTGCAAGACGCCCTGCGGTAAGACGCAGCAGCGGAGGCACACGTGATCAAAACATGCGCGTGTCTGTAAAGCACTTGGACAACTTGAGTAACCTCGTGGGGGAACTGGTTGTTAACCGCAACACACTAGAGCGAGACCAAGAAAGACTTCGGCAGTTTTTGGATAATTTACTCTTTCAGGTGCAGCAGCTAAATGATGTGGGCCAGCGGATGCGCGATCTGTATGAGCGATCGCTCCTGGAAAGCTCCCTAGTCTCTAACCGCCGTGCCTATGCTGCAAGCAACGACAGCGCTACATCTGAAACAGAGGACCATGCAACCGGGGCAACGTTTGATGCCTTGGAAATGGACAGATTTACGGGCTTCCATACGCTGTCGCAAGAGATGATTGAACTGATCGTAAGAGTTCGAGAGTCTTCGTCTGACATTGGCTATACCGTTGAGTCTTCTGACCAGGTGACCAGGCAGTTCCGACAGGTTACCACTCAGCTACAAGAAGGCTTGAACACCGCACGAATGGTGCCCTTCTCACAGGCAGCAGACCGCTTGCCTCGGGCCGTACGAGATATTTCGCTAAAATGTGGCAAAGAAGCAAGACTAGCTGTAGAAGGAAAAGATACGTTAATTGACAAGATGATTGTTGAGCATTTGTACGATCCGCTCACACATCTTGTGAACAATGCTATTACCCACGGCGTGGAAACCCCTGAAGCGAGAAGAGCTGCTGGGAAACCGGCAGAGGGCACCATTACCGTTCAGGCATTTTATCAGGGGAACCAGACGGTTATTTATGTGGCTGATGATGGTGGTGGCATCGATCCAGCTTTCATTAAGCGCAAAGCCATTGAGAAAAAACTGATTACAAGAGCTGAGGCCGATGGACTAACAGACAATGAAGCCTTTGGATTGATTTTTCACGCAGGCTTTAGCACCCGAGATACGGCAGATGACTTTGCAGGCCGTGGGGTAGGAATGGATGTGGTAAGTACCTCACTGGCTGAAATTCGCGGTACGATTACCATCGACTCTGAACTGGGCAAAGGTACGAGCTTTACCATTCGTCTACCGCTGACGCTGAGTATTTCTAAAGCGCTGAGCTGTGTGAGCAATCAATCGCGGATTGCATTTCCTATGGACGGTGTGGAAGATATGCTGGATGTGCCGCGCGATCGCATTGTTAAGAATGACAGTGACCAAGACTGCGTTCGCTGGCGCGATAAGCTCCTGCCCTTCCAAGCGGTTACTGACCTGCTGAAGTTCAACAGAACGCTAGGCCGTGGGCGTGTCTATGGCGGTAGCCAAGACGACGATGTGCTCTCTATTATCGTACTAAGAAGTGCCAACACCTACGTTGCCATTCAAGTCGATCAGGTGATTGGCGAAGAAGAGATTGTGATCAAACAGCTAGAGGGCCCAGTGCCCAAGCCGCTGGGTATTGCCGGTGCCACTATTTTGGGCGATGGCCGCGTCATGCCAATTGCAGATGTGTTGGAAATGATTGATATTGCCATGGGCCGTGTGCGCAGAGAACCTGCCTCACTTCTATGGGCTGAAGCGGCCGAAGCCGCTGAGGAAGAAGCACCTGCGAAGAGTGACCCAACCGTGCTCATTGTGGATGACTCCATTACGGTACGCGAACTCCTGTCTATGAGCTTTAACAAGGTGGGCTACCGCGTTGAGCAGGCGCGTGACGGTCAGGAAGCCTGGGATAAGCTGCGATCTGGATTGCCTTGTGACCTTGTCTTCTGTGACATTGAGATGCCACGCATGGACGGCCTAGAGCTGCTATCTCGAATGCAAAAAGACAACCACCTCAAGAGTGTACCAATTGCGATGCTGACCTCTCGTGGCGCAGACCGTCACCGTCAGATGGCGGTAGACCTAGGTGCTAGCGGCTACTTCACAAAGCCTTACCTAGAAGAAGCACTGCTAGATGCCGCACAGCGAATGCTGAATGGTGAGACATTGGCAAAGGGCCGTGGTGGATAAATCACCTATCTGCGTTGAACCTACCTGCGTTGAACCTATCTACGTTAGGATCGAGGAGCATTTTTCGTCCTCGGTTGGTCATGGTTGCTGCTACAGATTCTCGCCCGCTGTCTTTTGTTGAGCAGCCTCGTGATTGGCAGCTTGTTGTGCAAGCACTGGAGTCGCTACTGGACGTGGAGCGCGTGATGCGGCGCAAAGAAGAGCTGCTGGTGTACGAGTGCGATGGACTCACTAGCTATCGAGAACGTCCTGCGGTCGTTACGCTGCCAAGAACCGCTGAAGAAGTCGCCGCCGTAGTCAGGCTTTGTTGGGAACAAGATATTCCTTTTGTGACGCGCGGGGCAGGGACAGGCCTGTCTGGAGGGGCACTGCCGCTGAAGGACTGTGTGCTGATTGTTACGACCTGTATGCAGCAGATTTTGGACATTGACTACGACAATCAGCAGGTCGTGGTAGAACCTGGGGTTATTAATAACTGGATTACACAGGCGGTGAGCGGTGAGGGCTTTTACTATGCGCCTGATCCGTCTAGTCAGCTGGCTTGCTCTATTGGTGGAAATGTTGCAGAAAATTCTGGTGGGGTGCACTGCCTAAAGTATGGCGTCACGACCAATCATGTGTTGGGGCTGAAGGTGGTGCTACCGAATGGTGAGCAGGTGGAAGTCGGTGGGGCTGTGCCGGAGATGCCGGGATATGACCTAACAGGTGTTTTTGTGGGCTCTGAAGGGACGCTTGGCATTGTGACGGAAGTGACACTGCGGATTTTGAAGGTGGCGGAGTCGGTGCAAGTACTATTGGCGGACTTTACCAGCGTGGAGGCGGCTGGGGAGACGGTCTCAGACGTCATCAGTGCAGGCATCATTCCGGCTGGGATGGAGATGATGGACAACTTTAGTCTGAATGCGGTGGAGGATACGGTGGCGACGAACTGCTATCCGAGAGATGCGATCGCAATTCTCCTAATAGAAATTGATGGCACCCCTGCAGAAGTTGCCGCTAGTGCAAAACAAATTGAAGCACTATGCAACAAAAATGGTGCCAGACAAATCATTCATGCAACAGACCCAGAAGAAAGACTAAGACTCTGGAAAGGGAGAAAGGCAGCCTTTGCGGCAATGGGGCAAATTAGCCCAGATTACTATGTGCAAGATGGCGTCATCCCAAGGACGCGCCTGCCAGAAGTGCTCAGAGAAATAGAACAGTTAGGCGAACAGCATGGATACCGAGTAGCGAATGTGTTTCATGCGGGTGATGGAAACTTGCATCCGTTGATTTTGTATAACAATGCGGTGCCCGGTGAGCTAGAAGCTGTGGAAGCGCTCGGCGGCGATATTTTGAAGCTATGTGTGCGAGTAGGAGGCAGTATCTCCGGAGAGCACGGCATTGGGGCAGATAAGCGCTGCTACATGCCAAACATGTTTAGCAAGGTAGATTTGAAGACCATGCAGTGGGTGCGCGGTGCCATTAATAAAAAAGGCCTGGCGAATCCGACTAAGATTTTCCCAACACCTCGCACCTGTGGAGAAGCTGCTCAAACCCATTCTGGACAGTTCTCAAACTTAGAGAAATTTTAAACCAAATCGATATCAAACTGAATAAAAACCGACAAATCACCCTAAGAGGCTGTATGAAAAGGCGAAAGTAGAGTAAAAAAGCTCACTCGGCATAAGCTGTGTTTAGCAATAAACCAGCACCGTGTGAGCCATGACTAAAGGATACTCTAGCAATCTGACTCAAGCCCAATTTGAACTGATCGAACCGCTGATTCCACCCGCGAAACCAGGTGGTCGTCCTCGAGAAGTCGATATGTGGGCCGTGATAAACGCGATTCTATATGTCGTGGTTCAAGGCTGCAAGTGGCGCGATATTCCTGGTGACCTACCCCCTTGGCCAACGGTCTACACCTACTTTCGGAACTGGAGAGAAGATGGCACCTGGATAGCCATTCATGACCGATTGCGGTGCTGGGTCAGAGCTGAAGCCGGTCGTCAGGGTAGCCCGTCAGAAGCGATTCTCGATTCTCAAAGCGTGTCAACCGCCACGATGGTGAACAAGTCTGTCGGCTACGACGGTGCCAAAAAAAGAAAAGGCCGAAAGCGCCATACCGTCGTCGATACGTTAGGTCTTGTTCTGCGCGTTGTGGTCACAGCCGCGAGTGTCCCAGAACGTGAAGGTGGCAAACAAGTATTGAGAAAAGTTCGCCAGATAGGAGCGTCAGTATCGAGACTTTCTGTGATTTGGGTTGATGGTGGCTACAGCGGTCAGCCTTTCTTGCAATGGGCAATGGATAACCTACGGCTCATCATTTGGATGGTATTGCGACCGGAGCAGTCAAAGGGCTTTGTCTTAGTCAAAAAGCGATGGGTCGTTGAGCGAACCTTCGGTTGGTTCAACTGGTACCGGAGATTGAGCAAAGACTACGAGCGTGAACCGGCCTCGGCCGAAGCTATGATTTACATTGCAATGATTCGCCTGATGGTTAGACGATTGGCATAATCTGATACGTCTCATGGCTTTTCATACAACCTCTTAGTTCACGACTATATCAACGGCATCGACCTAGAGCGCGTATGGGACATCCTTGCAAACTATAGCTCCTCTCACTTAGTGCAGATTGCTATATCAACTGGTCAGTCAAGATTGTCTAACTTACACATAAAATTCTATGCATAAAAAAGCTCCCCTGCCGCGTGGGCGAGGGAGCAGAACAAAACACAACTTGAAAATTTAGGAACCAACTGAATCAAAAAACACTTTTTACGCAAAAAGCACGCAATGCAATCGACTACAGCTTCCTAAAAAAGAGGCTGAGAGATATTTGCAGCAATCACCCAAAGAGACAAGCAAGCCATGATTAAGCTAGACATAACGGCTGACTTGGCAATTTGTTCAACAGAAAAGGAAAACATATGAGGTAGACCCTCCAGAAGAAAAGGTGAGTAAGGTGTTCAGAGTCCTTACTAATATGCGTTTTCTAACGGATAGTGACACCTGTATTTTTACGAGGCTCTAGCGACGCGCTACGGCCCAAGACGGCAAAACTACGCGGGGTTCTGTGGGTCTGCTCACGCGCTATCATCCTGTCAATAAAGCTACACATATAGCTTTATTGAACAAGAATTATGGCTATTCGTAGTGGCCTAAGCTAAGTGCGAACGGCTGTATATTCTTACGCTTACAACAATCTCCGACCATACCTACAATGCGGTCGATTGAGGAGCTGTCAACGACTCTCCGGTCAAAATGCCCATCACAATGTCCATTGTCTGATGTAGGTGACTACAGCCATTCGGCAGCTTACAAATCGGATCAATCGGCCCGGTCGGCCCATTGTGCGTTACTGGCCCTAGCGAAATGAGACGAATGCGGCCTTCAGCCTTGGCTATATTCCAGTCAGACCAGGGCAACATCGGCCAGCGCTTAGGAAACATGATGGCGCCAATTTGAGCGAGCAAGTCACGGTTTCCTTTGATGTGATAGAGCCGATCAATCTCAGACATCCCGTTATTGCCGCTCACTACGCCCGCAAGCGAAATCACGTCAATGGGTACGTCTAGCGCGTACTTTAGATACGTCACCGCGCCCAATGCCACCTGCGCACCGCCGCTGTAGCCTAGCAGCGTTAGAGGTACTCCCGGCTGGTAGCCTCGCTGGCGTAAACTATTCAAAATTACCTGGGCCGTTCCTCGGTTAAAAACGGGGCCATAGCGGTTGTCTGTAGAAACTGCCACCTGAAAAGTGTTGCGTAAGTTGATAAAAATATCCAAAGGGCTTTGGGGATAGCCTTCTTCGATGCGGTTCACCCAACGCCAAAATTTTGCAAACGGGCGCTGCACTGTGAGCGGCCGGTTTAGCGCCGAGTAGGCCATGATGTCTTGAATGAACACCATATTCTCAGGCAGCGCAGATTCTAGCGTATCTAAAAAGTTTTGTACCCGCTTAGGATAATTTGCACAGCTTTGAGAAATGCCGTCTAGATAAACAACATATCGAATAGGCCTGGCCGCTTGCTGAGCCGCTCGCTGCGCGGGCGTAATAGAAGCTGCCGCGCTCAAACCCAAAGGATGAGAGGGTGAAGATAAGGTTGCAGGGAGCTTGCAGGTAATGCGAGTTTCGATACCATCGCCATACCAGCCAGCCCACCAGCCCAAAGATTCAAAAGGGGCCAGCAAGCCCGCAATCACCAAAGCAATCAGCCCGACGCGGGCAATATCTGCAATGAAGTGAAGAAACTTACTGTTTAACAAGACGTACCACTGCGCCCACTGCACATTTACAGGCGAGAGTAAAACAATCAGACCCACAGCCAGTAAAACAACAGCGCTGAGTTTTATAAGACGAGTAAAACGACGGGACATGCTGGAGAAACAAAAAGAGACTTATTTTCTAGGCTGGAAAGGTACATTACCAGAAGGAGGGTATTGTTCGGGGCTCGCTCGCTGGGCTCTCAGGCCAGCATAAAGCTCTTTTGACAGGCGATTGCGGTTTGTAATGAGTTCTTCTCCGGCGGCCCAGTTGGTAATCCACTGCCCCAAGGAGGCAATGGGCTGCCCCACTGTTTTTTGGAGGAGCTGTAGGACAATCCAGCCGAGCGCAACGCTGCCAAACGATTCCCAGCTGCCTAATGTCGTAATCGCATCGATACCGACAACAACCGCCAGCAATGTCCAAATCGAAAGCAGTGAAAAGATGGCACTACCAAAGTAAGGAATGACAACAAAGACACCAAGCATCAAAGGTGCGTAGCTAAAGCCCAAGGTTTTAACAACGGCTGCAAAGGGCAAATAGCCATCAAATAAGGTATTCAAAATTGCCCAGGTACTCAGCGCCCAAAACACATAACCAATTACAAAAAATAGCGCCGAGATCCACAGGCTGAGAACAAACCGTAGGGGCCTAACCTGATTGACAAACAAAACAACGAGCTGGCTAAGAGACTGGGCAAACCCTGCAATAAACACAATGGTCAGGGCAGCAGGAAGGCTGTGGGGCTGATTTTGTAGGCTTTGAAAGGTGCTGGGATTTAGGGCGATCGCACCTTTGACCAATGCCCACAGCTGCGAAAAGGCATCTTGTTTCAACGCGCCAGACAGCTGCAAAAGATAATCAAATCCCCAAAAATATGCGCTCAAGACCACCGCTTTAACTACACGTCCATAAACGAACTCATCAGCCATCAGATCATAGGTAGTTAGCGGTTGATTGGCAAACTGCTACCGCTACGTTATCCGCCCAGGCGTCAGCCGCCCAAAAGATACAGCTACAGGCCGATAGTCACGAGACGATGGCCGCGATACAGTTTCATCAGGCATAAGTCCTATAAATGAAAGCGCCAAGACGAGAAGACAAGACAAGGAAAAAGAACGTGTCAGCCCTCAACCCAACCGAGCCCACCGCCCTAGAAACAACCATCGAACGCTACGACTCTAAAATGGACGAGCTAGTCAGTGCAGAGGCCTCGCTAAAGCTCATAGACCATAGCTCCAAACACACCGAAGGCCCGCTTTACATTCCTCAAGACGATTGTGTCATCTGGAGCGATACCCAGGGCAATCGGGTGCTGAAATATCAGCAAGGGAAAGTCAGCATATTCAGAAATCCGGCTCGCTACCAAAATGGCAACGCCTTAGATTTGGAAGGGCGCATTGTGGCCTGCTCCCATCGCGATCGCGCGATTGTCCGCCAAGAGCACAGCGGCAAGTGGAAAGTCCTGGTCGATAGCTACGAGGGCAAACGGCTCAATAGCCCAAACGATCTGCTCGTCAAAAGTGATGGCACCCTCTGGTTTTCTGACCCGCCCTTTGGCATTACCCATCCCGAGGAGGGCTGTGGCGGCGACCAAGAGCAGTTTGGTAGCTATGTGTTCCGCTTCGATCCAGAGACCACCGAAACGACTGCTGTCATTAAAGAAATGGAGCGCCCCAACGGGCTAGCGTTCAGCCCAGACGAGAGCATTTTATACGTGTCTGATACCGCAGCCGTGATCAATGAGCAGCAGCCCCACCACATTTTGAAATATCAGATGATAGATCATAAAACGCCCGTCAATGGCAAAGTATTTGCGGTGGTATCTCCGGGTGAGCCAGATGGGTTTTGCCTCGACCACCAGGGCAATATTTTCACCAGCTCAAAAGACAGCGTGCAGATTTATTCGCCCGACGGCAAACGGCTCGGCAAAATAAAAGTACCTGAGGTCTGTGCCAATCTCACCTTTGGGGGACGTGACAACAATCAGCTATTCATTACCGCTGGCAAATCGCTCTACACCATTGAAGTCAAAACTAAAGGGACACGCCCTGCATAGGCGCACGCCCCGAGCTCAGCGCCAACACTCAACACAACTGCTCTCTTGCAAAGGCGAGCATCCGCTCAGACATGTCGGCGTAGCAGGGATTGGCCGGTGCGTATTCGCTGTGCTCAGCGTCGTCGATGATGGGCGATTTGAGGACGACGCTGCCGTGGGGGACGCCTGTCATGGTGTATAGCGCGATCGCATCATTTGGATGGTGCTCTACTAGGCGCGTAACGCCTCTGTACAGCGCCGAATCATCGTCTTGCGCATGGGCAACAAAGATGGGAAGCGTGAGATCGCTAAACTGTTGTTCGCGGCTGTCATAGTGCTGATTAATCTCTTGAATGACTTCTGCCAGCTGCGAAGCCCCTTCAAAAAAGAACACTGAATACTTATATTCATTATCACCGATACCAAAGTATTCGTTGGCTCTGCCCTCTTCCTGATCGTCCAAAATCATTTGTATCTGTTCTTTGATCGTCTTGGCTAGCCAAAGCTGCTGATCCCTTAGTCTGGCAATCATTCTGCCGGCTTCCGTTTGCAGGACAAGTTGTTCTACTGTGCCAATATCCAATGCAGCAGAAAATAAGAACAATCCACCCGTAATCGCTTCAGGAGCTTTTACAGCCTTGTGCACACAGAGCGTTCCACCTGTAGACAGCCCGCCGATAGAAACTTTATTGCCTAGCTGCGAGGCAAGTTTGCACATGACATCGACGGTCTCAATCCATTGGGTGTGTTGCAAATTGTGGAAAGCTCGTCCGGGCCGCCGCAGCCCGTGAGCAGGGAGCAGGGGCAGCACAACCGTAAAGCCAATCTGGGCAAAATCTTGTGCGATCGCACTCATGTAGTAAGGCGAATCCGTCAACCCATGCAGCAGCACAATTACATTGTCCGTCATCTCACCGTGATGCAAAATTTGCGGATGATTTCCAGCGCTATCTCTCAACAGAGTAGGCGAAGACACTATCACTCTCGTAAAGTCCTGTTCTTCAATTTCTTTTACGGCAGTATCTTGCCACTGTTCAGCATAGAAAGAAACAAACTGCTGGAGGTACGCAGAAAAGTCCATAAACAAGAAAGGGATGGATGTATTGAGAAATATAGACATATCTTAAATGTCTATCGCATTCGCCTCGTACGCACGCAGCCCATGAGCAAAATTAGAGTACTTCACTAAAATACTTCACTAAAATACTGCACTAAAATACTGCACTAGAATACTGCGCCTTTGAACCACTATGCCTAAGCCTCTCTTGACAGATGCTAGCCGCCGAATAGAGCAGGCGGCCCAATATGCGCCTATTTCAGCCGATGCCACAGAGCGGCTCAAGTTTCCCAAGGCTAGCCTAAAAGTGGCTATTCCTGTCCGCATGGACGACGGCTCACTGCGCGTGTTTGAAGGCTACCGCGTCCGCTACGACGACACACGCGGACCCACCAAAGGCGGCATTCGCTATCATCCGAAGGTTTCGCTAGACGAGGTGCAGTCCCTGGCCTTTTGGATGACCTTCAAATGTGCTGCGGTAAACTTACCCTTTGGTGGAGCAAAAGGGGGAATCACGCTCAATCCCAAGGAGCTATCAAAGTTTGAGCTAGAGCGGTTGAGTCGGGGCTATATTGACGCGATCGCACCTTTCATTGGCCCCGATATAGACATTCCCGCCCCAGACGTCTACACCAACCCCATGATCATGGGCTGGATGATGGATCAATACAGCATCATCAAAGGTCGCCGCTCGCCAGCAGTCATCACGGGCAAACCTGTCAGCATGGGCGGCAGCCTGGGGCGAAACACGGCCACGGGCACAGGCGCTTTTTTCGTTATCAAAACCATGATGGAAAAGCTAGGTAAGTCCCCAGGTGAGCTTACAGTGGCGGTTCAGGGATTTGGCAATGCTGGCAGCGTAGTCGCAAGGCGCTTGTTTGACGCCGGGTACAAGGTAGTGGCCGTCAGCGATTCGCGCGGTGGCATTTACAGTGCCAGCGGCTTGAACATTCCTGATGTGCAGCAGTTTAAGCAGACAAATCACACCATGAAAGCGGTGTACTGTGAGGACAGCGTATGCAGCATTGTGGAGCACAACACGCTGACTAATGAGGAATTGCTGACGCTGGATGTGGATATTCTCATTCCGGCGGCCCTAGAAAATCAAATTACCGCAGAGAATGCAGCAGCGGTGCAGGCCAAGTACATTTTTGAAGTGGCCAATGGCCCGGTGAGTGCCGATGCCGACGCCATTTTAGAGAAAAAGGGAATTTCGCTATTTCCTGATATTTTGGTGAATGCGGGGGGTGTAATGGTGAGCCATTTCGAATGGGTGCAAAATCGAAGTGGATTGTATTGGAAGCTAGATAAGGTTGAGGAAGAGTTGCGATCGCGCATCACCACAGAAGCAGAAATCATCTACAGCATCGCCCAAAAACACACCGTCTCCTTTAGAACCGCCGCCTATATCCATGCCCTGAGTCGATTGGGTGAAGCCCTAAACGATAGAGGCACCCGCGACTATTACAACAGTTAGCCAACCGCCAAGTAACCTCATATGGCCAAACAGCGTATCGATACCTTGCTAGTGGACCAAGGCCTGTGCCCATCGCGGCAGCAGGCACAGCGTCTCATACGCGCAGGCGAAGTCAAAATCTCTCAACAGATTATCGATAAGCCAGGCACATTAGTCGCTACCGATGCTGTGATTGAGCTAAAGAAGAAACCGCCTTTTGTGTCTAGAGGCGGCGAAAAATTGGCCAAAGCACTAAAGACCTTTGAAATTAATCCTGAGGGGAAAATCTGTTTAGACGGGGGTATATCAACGGGAGGATTCACCGACTGTCTGTTGCAGGCAAAGGCAGCCAAAGTTTATGGCGTTGATGTGGGATATGGCCAAGTCGCCTGGAAGCTCCGACAAGATCCACGTGTGGTGCTAAGAGAACGCACAAATATTCGACACCTAGCGCCAACGGATCTCTACCAAGACGATGAAATGCCAACGCTGGGCGTGATGGATGTCTCCTTTATCTCCTTGACTAAAGTGCTGCCTGCTTTTTGGCAGCTGTTGGAAAGTCCCAAAGAAGTTGTTCTACTCGTAAAGCCTCAGTTTGAAGTCGGTCGAGAAAAAATTGGCAAAAAAGGCGTTGTTCGCGATTCAAAGGTTCAGGCAGAAGCTATTCAACAAGTCATAACAGGTGCACAACAGCTTGGCTGGCACTATCGCGGCCTCACCTGGTCTGACACAGTTGGCCCAGCGGGCAATATCGAATACTTGCTATGGATGAAGGTAGAAGACTCTCCAGCCCCCTGGCCAACGATAGAAGAACTCTACCAATTGACACAAGCTGCTCGCCAGGCGCTATGAGCGAGCGGATTACTGTAGTAGCGCTGTTTCCTTCGCGGCTGTTTCGCTCACAAACATAGGTAGCTCCGGACGAGGATGCTTTTTGAGCGCAACCGGCAGCGCAATCATAAGCTTAGTGCCATTGCCTGGCACAGAGTAGCATTTGATATGTCCGCCATGCTGCGCCGTAATAATTTGGTAGCTCACAGCCAGGCCTAGTCCCGTGCCTTTTCCAACCTCTTTTGTGGTAAAAAATGGGTCAAAAATCTGGCCCTGAATTTCTGGAGGAATGCCAGGCCCGTTGTCTGCTATCCAGATCTCTACTTGATTCTCTACCTGATCGCTGACGGTGGCCTTAGTCATAATTGATAACACAGGGGCCTCCGCAGAAGCATTCACAGAAGCATTCACAGGGGCCGTCATCTCAGCAGGCGGCAATGCTAACGCTTTCATAGCATCGATTGCATTGCGAATCACATGCATAAAGACTTGATTCACTTGGCTAGCAGAGCACTCCACCATAGGCAGATCACCATAGTCTTTTTTGATCTGTATGCCCTCTAGTTCAGCGCTGAGCATCGCTAAGGTGCTATCTAGACCCTCGTGCACATTTACAGATTTGACATCGGCCTCGTCAAAGCGCGAAAAATTTCGCAGGCTCAAGACCAAGTTACGAATCCGCTTGGCACCACTGCGTAAAGAGACAAAACTCTTCAACAAATCAGCCGATGAAAACTCGAGATCTAACTCTTCTAACTTGTCATCAATTTCAGCTGGCGGAGACGGACAGTGCTGCCGATAGGCATCGACTAGCTCTAGCAAATCTTGCACATAGCCTTTGACATAGTTGAGATTGCCGTAGATGAAGTTGATCGGATTGTTGACCTCGTGGGCAATGCCCGCCACCAGCTGGCCCATACTGTTCATCTTTTCGGTATGGATTAGCTTTGCCTGCGCATTTTTTAGATTATCTAGCGCGGCCTGGAGCTCTAGGGTTCTCTCTTCAACGCGCTGTTCGAGCACTTTGTTTTGAGCCTTTGTTTGGGCGGCTTCGTCCTGTCGCAACAGATTGAAGTATGCCTTGGAGTGATAGCGAACTCTCGCAATCAATTCGATCGGATCGGGTACTTTTACCAAATAATCATTGGCACCTGCCAAAAAAGCAGAGGCCTTAGTTGCCGCTTCTTCCCTCGAAGAGAGCATGATAATCGGGATGTCTTTTGTCTTTGGGTGCGCTCTAAAAAATTTGACCAGCATCAGCCCGTCAATATCGGGCATGACCAAGTCTTGCAGAATGACGCTTGGCCCTAGATCCGCTGCGGTTGATAGCGCCATCGTCGGATCGCCGCAGGTATGAATGTCAATGTCGTCTTCGGTGGCTAGTAACCGGCGGATAGACTCTATCATGATCGGCTGATCGTCTACGATTAAAACAGTTACCTTGCCAGATGCAGAGGGCCGCTGAGTAGAATGAGTCGATTCAGACATTGAAGCGCACAATGGTGTTGGTTTCAAATGGGCAATAAATCGCAGACTAGTTTAAAGGGATGAAGAGGCAACTCAGTATTCCCACAGGTTTTACCCTTTCATCAACAAATCAACATATTCGGCCCAAACCCTACATTCCTCACACAGCCGCTTACTGGTGTCCTTTGCTAGTGTCCTTTTTGCCGAGCTTGTTCTAGGTCCACTCTTGTTTTGGGTTCACCCCTGTTCTAGGTCCACCCCTGTTCTAAAGCAGAGGCTATTTGCGAAACTGGCAAGACCGCATTGGCAGCGCCGTACTCTATGGCTGCTCTTGGCATTCCATACACTACGCAGCTGTCTTGGCTCTCTGCAATTGTCTGCCAGCCTGCGGCCCGCAGTGTGCTCATACCCTCTGCGCCATCACGTCCCATACCCGTCAGCAAGACCGCTTGCCCTGGCTGTGGCCAATGGGCAGCCACGCTTTCAAAAAAAACATCTACAGACGGTCGATAGGGCGTGTGACGATCTGTTCTTGTGTAAGTCAATGTGCGATCGCACCTCATAACCAAGTGCTCATCAGTCGCCGCCACCAAGACCGTGCCAGAGTGGATCGCATCACCGGGTTTAATCAGCTTTACCGGCAGCGACGACTGCCGGGTTAGCCAGCTGGCTAGGCCCGCCGCAAACTGTTGATTAATATGTTGAACAATCACAATAGCGGCAGGACACGACGGCGCGATCGCGCTCAAAATTTTGGCAATGGCTCTAGGGCCACCTGTAGACGCGCCAATGACTATCAGATCAGGCAGTGCAGGCGCGGGGGCGGCAGGGGCGGGCACCAGGTTTACAGGAGGCTGGCGACGATAGCGCAGCCCTCGCCCCGTGTAGACAGCTATTGTCTTCATTTTGGCCAGTAGCGGCTGGGCCATCTCGCCAATAGGCACTGTGCGATCGCGGCTTAGACTCGGGGTGGCGACCACATCTAGCGCCCCGTGCCCCATGGCCTCAAACACTTTGCTCGTATTTTGCGCCGGACTGGCCGTCACGATCAAAATGGCGCAGGGCGATCGCAGCATAATTTGGCGAGTCGCCTCAACGCCATCCATTGTCGGCATTAGCAAATCCATCAAGACCACATCAGGGCGCTGCTGAGCACATAGAGCAACGGCCTCGGCACCATTTTTTGCCGTCCAAATGAGCTGATAGTCTGGGGTACTGGCAATCACCCGGCGCAGGGCTTCGAGGGCAATAGAGGTATCGTTTGCGATCGCAACTTTAATCACAGAGGCCGCCTCGCCGCCTGCGGTGCCACTCACGGTGACATCTATGGTGCCGTCTGCGTTACGCTCTCCGCGAGACGTCCTCATATTGCCGCACCAATCAAATCCACCACCGCAGTAATCAAACCATCGTTGTGAAAGCTACTCTTGGTGAGATAGTAGTTTGCCCCTGCCTCCAGCCCAGCAAGCTGGTCGACCTCACGGTCTTTATAAGAAACAACAATGACGGGTAGGTGCTGAGTAGAACGATACGCTCGCATTTGTTCAATTAGCTCAATGCCGTTCATGCGAGGCATATCTATATCTGTAATCACCAAGTCATAGGTATTCATTCGCACAGCGTTCCAGCCTTCTACGCCATTGACCGCCACATCGACTTGGTAACCATGGTTTTGCAATACTTTTTTTTCCATAGCCCGCACGGTCAAAGAGTCATCGACGACCAACACTTTTTTAACCTCGGAAACGGAAGAAGAAGATGTATCGGGCAGCTCAGCATCCAGTGGTGCAGTGGTTGCAAAAGCGGTGGAAGAGACCGCTTTGCCGGTTGATAACTTGGCTGATAAGTTGGCTGACAAATTGGCTGATAAGTTGGCAGCCGCTTGCAGCATATCTACTACATCTAAAATGAGAATGGGATCTCCTTTTTCAGTGAGCGCCGCCGAGCTAACATTAGGCACTTTACCTAGCCGCTTATCTAAGGGTCTGACCACTAAGTCTTTTTCTTCTATGACACGATCTACACACAGGCCATAGCGATTGCCAATCTCGCCGATAACAATCACCCAAGTTTCTGCAGCAGCACCTGATTGAACAGGGCTTCCATCCGGCAGGGCCAAGAGCTGACGTGCACACACCAAACTAATATTTTCGGCGGGGGTATGATCATCACCTTCTAGCGAAAAGTAAGGGCGATTTTCGCTGTAGCAGATCTGTGTGTGGTGTAGGCGCAGCACTCGGCTAATGCGAGAAAGGCTGATGGCGTAGGGTTCATCGGCAATCTCTAAAAGCAGCGATCGCACGACTGAGAGCGTCAACGGCAGCTGAAACTGAAAGCGGGTGCCACAGATAGCGCCACGGGCTGACTTTCTGATGACGGTTGCCTGCAAAGCCCCCCCAAAAGACTGCACCATACTGCGAGCAATATCTAACCCATAGCCCCGGCCCGCCACCTGATCAACTTGAGCAGTGGTCGAAAAGCCAGGCAAAAATAAAAATTCAATCAGCTCCGCCTCACTCAGCTGATTGACAACGCTCTCTGGCGTCATCCCCTTATGAACAATCTTTTGTTTGAGCGCGTCAAAGTTAATGCCAGCGCCGTCGTCCTCAACAGTGATTCGCAACAGGCCCGACCGATGAACAGCTTCAATGCAAATCTTGCCTTCAGCAGGTTTGCCTGCGGCCAGTCGCGCTTCTGGGCGTTCTAAACCATGTGCGATCGCATTGGTCAACAAATGCGTAATCGGGGCATCTAGCTTTTCTAGAATGTCTCTGTCCACCTGAGTCATGAGCCCCTTAATCTCCAAAGAGACCTGCTTGCCCATTGACTTTGATAAATCTCGCACCAGACGAGCATAGCCTCGAGTCCCCATTTCAAAGGCGCACATGTGGCTGGCAATCACTTCTCGGTACAGCCGATCAGACAGCTGACCAAAGCGACGAGAAAATAAATCTAGATCGCTCAGCTGATCGCTTAGCAATTCATGGCAGGCCTGCAGCGCCTGAATCGCTTCACTGATTTCTACAGAAGGTTGTTGTTCTAGCCGTTGGGTGGTCATAGGTAAGATGGCCTTTTCCTCTACCTTTCTCTCGACCTTTCCTTCAGCCTTAACCTCCTGTTGTTCAAACCGTTGCA